>NZ_JBNPVW010000006.1:0-537187 GCF_050434125.1 Nocardia sp. GP40
CACCGATCCTTCGGACAAGCCACAACCCGGACCTACCACCACTCAGTCTAACGACGGACTCCCAACTGCCTCTTGACATAAAGGGGAGCCATTACAGGATGTCGATGAGAGAGTCTGGGGCCAGGTCAGAAGAGGGTGTCGCGGACCCGCAGCGGCCGGTACCCGGTCGGGCCGAGCTGGGCGAGTTCGCCTTCGATGTCGACCTCGATCGCGCCGAAGAAGTTGATGTTGGCGCTGTGCGTCGGGGAGATGTGGGCCAGGACCTCATCGTCGATCCGCTGTCCGGCCCTGCGCATCTGCTCCACTGCCAGCCCGTAATACTCTGTGGTCCAAGCGATTACCGCGTTGGTGGCCAGGGTCAGGCACCAGGCTTGTTCGGCCTGCTGCTCGATGTGGCGCGCCCGGATCATGCCCTCGTGGGCATAGAGCAGGTCGCGGCGCAGCGCGTGCAGCGATTCGCCCTTGTTGAGCTGACGCGAGATCTTCCGCCGATAGTCCGGGTCGGAGAGGTATTTGGCGGCGTAGATGGTGCGCCGCAGCGCCCCGTATTCCTTGAGCGCGGCCGCGAGAGTGTTCTGGCGCCCCGAGGCCGAGAGCTTGCCGACCAGCAGCGACGCAGTGGCGTGTCCGAACTTCAGCGAGCCGGCCAACCTGAGTAGATCGTCCCAGTGCCTGGCGATCAACTCCAGGTTCAGCTTGCGGGTCAGCAAAGGCCCCACCTGCGCGAACCGCGCCTCGGCGTCGGCGCGGGGCTCGCACCGATACAAGGTGATCCGGCCCAGGTCCCGTATCCGCGGCGAGAGCTGCATCCCCAGCAGGTCGAACAGGCCGAAGTTCACCAGCGTGACCCCGTGGGTGTCGGTGGCGTGCTCGGTGATCGGCAGATCGGTGGCGTTGCCCAGGATCTCGTCGAGCACGTAGTGGGCTTCGCGTTTGGTGGCCACGATGACCTTGGTGCCGTAGGTGGCGTGGGTGTCGGTGACGTGAGTGTAGGTCGACAGGCCCTGATCGGCGAAGTAGCGGCTCATCGGCCGTGCCGTGGTCGATTTCCCGCGCGTCGGGAAGCGTTGCCCGTCACTGGAAGACAGTGTGCCCGCCCCGAACACCGAGGTCAGCGGCAGATGCTGGTGATAGTCGATCAACACCCCATTCGCCGCGCGCAACGTTTCCTCGCGCACATACCATTCGTTCGTCCAGGACAGGATGTCGTAGGTGATGCCGCAGGCCTCGGCCATCCGCGTCAACCCCAGGTTCGTCGAATGCGCCAGCAGCACCGCGATCAGGTTGCGTTTCAACTCGGGGCTGCGGGTGCCTTGGCCGCCGCGGTGGGTGAAGCAGTTCAGGTAGTGCGTGCGTTTGTCCAGCTCGATCAGCAGCGACACGATCGGCGCGAAGGGCAGCATCTCGGTCAGCTCGGCCTTGAGCGAGACCGCCTCGGCCGGAACATCTTCCGCGGTCAACGGCGAGATGATCAGATCACCGGACTCCTCGTCCAGGCGCACCGGCCCCGCACCCTCAGCCAGCACGGTCTCCAGCTCACCGAGCGCGGCGTGCAGCTCGGCGACGGCGGCGGCGAGGGCGACGCCGGGATCGGCGGCCCGGCCGACCAGGCGGCAGAACTCCTCACGCTGGGGTTCCCACTGATCGGCGGTGAGCAGGTAGGTGGCGGGGTCGGCGTAACGGCGCGAGCCGGGCACGAACACATCCCCGCTGCGCAACCCGTCTCGCAGGCCCAGCAGCACGCACAGCTCCCAGTAGTGCCGATAGGCGGTGGCGCTGCCAGTCTTTCGGGCTTGGTCGAGGTAGCCGCGCCATTTCGTCGGTACGAACCCGGCTGGGGCGTCGTCGAAGACCTTGCGCCGACCGGTGGCATTGAGTTCGCGCAGCATCGCGACCGCAATCAGCAGCTCGGTCGCCGCGGTCCCGCCGGCGAAGCGCACCGATTCGAGCACTGCCGGGGTGAACTGCGCAGATAGTTGTAACTGGAGTCCAGGGCGGCCAGATGCCCGTGATCGCGGGGAAGGCGCGGCTTGGCTTGAGCAAGCGCGGCGCGCAGGCGTTCCCAGCCGATCTTCTCCCCGCGGATCAGCGCGCCGATCTCCTCATCTGCTACCGCCGGGTCGGTGACGATCGCCAACAGGTCATCGAGCAGGGCTTGGCGGTCCTCGCCGGATTTGCCGCGCTCGGCCAGCTCCTGCTGCATCTTGCGTTCGGCGGCACCGAATTTCGCCGAGATCGCCTGATCGAACAACGCGACCACTTCATCGAGCACATCGGTGCCAGACTGGGCGAGCACGGTGAGCAGGATCGGATACCGGCGCTGCGGATCGCGGCGCTCGAGGGTCTGCGGAGTCAGCCGACGCCCCATCCCAGCCAGGAACCGGCGCCGCTCGGCGGGCAGCACCGACATATCCAGGCGATCGGCACCCAACCCGCGCAGGAACGCCAGCTTGTCGACCTCGGCGCGCACCGCCGCCGCCGAAGCCTCGACCGGCCCGGTCGACAGCCACCGCAACCGCGAGACCCCCAACGAGGCGTCGGTGACCAGTAGTGCGTCCAACTCGGCGCAGCGGGCGGGGGTGAACTCGTGGGCCAGGCGGTCATAGGTCTCACGCTGGGCCTGCTCGCGAGCGTGGGCGATGCGTTCGACCATGCTCACCGGGCCCGGCCGGATCACCGGCCGCAGACTCCGCAGGCACCAGAATCCGGGGAGAAAGATCACGCGGCGACGGTAATGGGCTCGACCACGATCCGGGACCGGTCGAACACCGGCCCCCGGGTCGTGGCGGGCGTGATCTTCACCCGCTTGCCGTGCAGGGCGCGTTTGAACATCGACCGCTTCTCGCCCACGTTCGCCGCCTCCCACCGCGCAATCCACACTTCCAGGGACTCCGCGCGCGCCTCTGCGGAGTCATCGACCACCCGCGTCGCATCGATCGCATCCAGCGTGGTCCGCAACTCGGCGATCCGCCGATCCAACGGTGTGACAGCGGCGTCCTAGCGTTGCAGGCTGATCTCTCCGCGCCCGAGCCGCCCGGACAACTCGGTCGCCAGTTCCTCGGACCGGGCCAGCTCGTCGGCGACCGGCCGCCGCTTGGCCGCCACCGCGACCGCTGCGGCGTTCATCGCCTCCACATGGCGCGGGTCCGACAGGATGGTGACCACCAGCTTCCCGATCGCGGTATCCAGCAGCCGCATATCCACCGACACCTTGTTGCACCCGCCGCCGGTCAACCGCTTCTGGCACCAATACCGCCGCCGCGTCTCCCCGTCGGGATACGGTGCCCGCTTGTACTGCGGACGCCCGGTCAGCCCGCGACCACAGTTCCCGCACTGCACCAGACCCGAACACACGTACTCCCCGGTGGCGGGTCGTCCCTTGCCGCGCCCGGCGAACAATCCGGTCAGCCGGTTCCAATCCGATTCGCTGATCAGCGCGGGACCCTCGGTCCGTGCGATGTTTTCTCCCAGATACTGCACATAGCCGCCGTTGCGCGGATTGGCCGCGACCCGCTTCACTTTCTCCCCGCTCCATCGTGCGCCGACCGAGGTCGTGATGCCCCGATTGTTGAGATCGATCGCGATCTTCTTCATGCTCTCCCCGGCCAGGATCCGGCGCACCATCTCCCGGATCACCGCGGCCTCGGATTCGCGGACCGTCATGCCGTCGCGTTCGTAACCGAACGGGCGATGGGTGTGGTTGGACTCCCCGCGCGTGGCCTTGACCCGCTTGCCGCGCTTCACGCGCGTCGACAACCGATCCGACTCGTACGCTGCCGCATTCAACTGATCGCGAAAAGACTTGCGGCCGTTGGCAGTCGACAGGTCGTACTCGCCCTCACTGTCCAACACCAGCAGACCGCGTTCGGCCGCCAGGATCAGCCGTTCCCCCTCGATCGGCCGACGAGAGAACCGCGCCATGTCGAACACGATCACCCCACCAGTCGCGCCCGACTCCAACCGCTTCATCAACGCTTCCCACGCCTTACGCTCCACCCGCGGATTCCACGCCGAGCGCCCCTCGTCGACGAACACCTCCCCGACCGCCGCACCCAGCTCCGCCACCCGGACTTCGCAGTCTTCGACCTGTCCGCCCGTGGACCGCTGCCGGTCATCCCCGATACGCGACACCCGCGCACAGATATCCAGAACTGTGCGGTTACCGCCCGTGACCTGGCCATTCGCCATCACGATCACTCCCTTGGCTAAGGGGCTACTAATCCAATAGTAGCCCCCGCCAGCTGGGCCAGCTCCTCGCGACGCAGCCCGGCCACCCGCCTGCGAGGTCCGGTTTCGCGCAAGCCGACGTCCTCCGGTCGCAGCCGCGCCCGTCGGGCTTGGAGGAACTCGCCGAGTGGTCCAGGTCCGTCCATTTCTCCAGTATCCGGAGCACAGCCCGACCGCAGCCACACCCTGCCGGGGGTAGGACAACGCGGGAGTGGTTCGTCCGAATCCTCGTGCACAGACTCGATCGCATCGGGCCACGCGCCCCCAATCCGAGGACGGATCACATGGAGCAGATCACCCTGGGCGACGTCACCGTCACCCGCATCAAAGAGTTCTACGGCTCGGTCGAGATGACTCCGGACCAGTTCTTTCCGGACAGCCCTGACGGCTCGTGGGACGAGCACCGCGGCGAGCTGGTTCCGGACTTCTGGAACCTGGAGGCCGATGAGTGTCACTCGGCCATCCAGTCCTGGGTGCTGCGCAGCGAGGGCCGCACAATCCTCATCGACACCGGCGTGGGCAACCACAAGGATCGGCCCTACGCGCCGGTGTGGAGCCGCCTGAACACGAACTATGTCGACAATCTCGCGGCTGCCGGCGTGCGGCCCGAAGAGGTCGACATCGTAGTCAACACACACCTGCACATCGACCATGTCGGCTGGAACACCCGGCTCGACGGCCGAACCTGGGTGCCGACCTTCCCGAACGCCACATACCTGATGACGCGACGGGACTTCGAGTTCTGGAACCCGGTCAACGGATACGAAACCGTGTTCGGCCGCGGCAACCAGAACGTTTTCGAGGACAGCGTCACGCCGGTCCACCAGGCGGGGCTGGCCCACCTGTGGGATGGGTCGTATCGGATCGACAAGAACCTGCGGCTCGACCTGGCTCCAGGGCACACCCCGGGCTCGTCCGTGCTCACCCTGGAGTCCGGCGGCGATCGAGCACTGTTCGTCGGGGATCTGGTGCACACCCCGCTGCAGATCGTGGAGCCGGAGACCAACTCCTGCTTCTGTGAGGATCCGGCGGAGTCCCGGGCTACCCGGCACAAGCTGCTCGGCTGGGCTGCAGAGAACAACGCGCTCGTCTTTCCCGCACACTTCGGCGGCCAAGGCGCCGCGCAGGTCGAGCGCACCGGGTCGAAGTTCGCGATCAAGGAGTGGGCGGGCTTCTCCCGCATCTCCTGATGTCCCCCAGAAAGGAAGCGTTTCCCATGCCTCAGCATGCAGCCCCGGTCGTCGAAACTCCGGCCGGTGCCGTGCGCGGCGTCCGCGACGGGGCCGGTGAACTCTACCGTGCGATCCCCTACGCAGCAGCCCCGATCGGTCCCGGCCGTTTCGCTCCACCCGCGCCGCACCCGGGCTGGTCCGGTGTCCGCGACGGCACGCAGCCCTCGCCGACCGCCCCTCAGCCGACCCGCGACTTCGGCCTGCTGGACATGACCCCCTACTTCGGGCCGGGCTGGGTACGAGGCGAGGAATACCTGACCGTCGACATTCGCACGCCTGCCGCCGACGGCGGCGAACGACCCGTCATGGTCTTCGTGCACGGCGGCGGTTTCGTCACCGGCTCGACCCGCGCCGCGCTCTACGACGGCAGCGCCTTCGCCCGCGACGGCGTCGTCCTCGTGACGGTGAACTACCGCCTCGGCATCCCCGGCTTCCTCGACCTGGCCGGCGCGCCACCCAACCGCGGCCTGCTCGACGTGCTCGCCGCACTCGACTGGGTGCGGGACACGGTTACAGCGTTCGGCGGTGACCCGGAAAATGTCACATTCTTCGGCCAGTCCGCAGGAGCCACGCTCACCGGCGCGCTGCTCGCAACACCGGAGGCCAACGGTCTGTTCCGGCGGGCGATCATCCAGAGCGGCAGCGGCACAGGTGCCTTCACCCCGGAGCAGGCGCAGCGGGTCACTGCCACGGCGGCCACCGCGCTGGGCGTCGAACCGACCGCCGAGGCGTTCGCCGGGGTTCCGGACGAGCGTTTCCTGGAGATCCTGCCCGCACTGGCCGGCCTCGACCTGCAGACCAGCACCGCCACAGACCCGCTGGTCGGGCTCAGCCCGTTCAGCCTGGTCCTGCCGGTCCAGCCCGCCGACGGTCTCGCCGACGGCCCCGCAGCCGACGTCGACCTGCTCATCGGCACCAACACCGAGGAGGGGCACCTCTACCTTGTACCGCAGGGCAAGCTGGAGTCCTCCACGGAGGCCGACGTGCACGCCATCGCCGCACGGGTGCACGGGGACCCGATCACCGCCATCGCCGCGCACCGCGCAGCACGGCCCGACGCGACAACGGGCGAACTACGTTCCGCCATACTCGGAGAGGCTCTGTTCGGGGCCGGAACGGCGCGCATGGCGCAGGTCCACGCGCGGATCTCGGGCGGCCGCACACATGTCTACTCGTTCGGGTACCGCTCGACGGCCCTGCACGGACGACTCGGTGCCGCCCACACCGTCGAGCTGCCTTTCGTGTTCGACATTGCCGACAAGCCGTGCCTGCACAGCGACACAGCCCTGCTCGGCCCAAATCCTGCCCCGGCCGGCCTCGCGGCTCAGATACACGCTGCCTGGGTTGCGTTCGCCAGAACCGGGGACCCGGGGTGGGCCACCTACGATCCGCAACGACCAGTGGTGGAGATCCTCGGATGCTGAGCCTGCTCAGCGGACAGGTGCGCAACCTGTTGCCGACGTCCGGGCAAACCGGTCACGCCGTCACTGCTCGGCTGTGGTTATAGGCATGTGGGGTCCAGTTGGCCGGAAACTGGCGTTAGCGAAGGTTGGCGACTGAAACGCTTTGCTGTGGAGGTCAATTCGCTGGATCGGTGGGTGCTGGCGGGCGGGGCGGCGAGCCGGCCGGGGATCACGTCACGGTCGGGCACTCGTTCGAAACGTTCGTTGTAGACAACGAATCCGTTCTCGTCGTGGGCGATGGTGCGGATGGATTCGCCGTCGGCGCGCCGAGCGAGGATGACGCGGCGCTCGGCGGCATCGATGACGTGGGGCCACGAGCGTTCGGTAATCGTTTATTCAACGGTGAGTTCTTCCGTCTGGATGCTGGCGTAGCGGTGCGCGATGTGGTGGCAGGCGTGAAGGAGTTCGGGTGGATGCACGTCGGTGAGGTCGGTGTCGAAGGTGGCGAGGATTCCGGCGATGCCGGCCCAGGACCAGGCCCCGAGGGTGAGGCGGCAGTGGTCGGTGTCGAGGTGTTCGACGACGGAGCCGCCGGGTGCCCAGCGGGCCACGATGTGGGCGGGCAGGTTGAGGCGTGCGCTGCCGGTGCATTGCCAGTCTGCGGGGGTGTCGCCACGGTCGTGGCTGCTCATCACGAAGTGCGCGAGGTCGTCGCCGGGGAGTTCGCGGGGTGCGAAGCCGCGGGTGGTGGGCCGCGGGTACAGTCGGTCCACCCGGTGTACTCGCCAGTGGTGGTCTTCGAGGTCGTAGGCGATGAGGTACCACCGCCCCGCCCACACCACGAGGTGGTGGGGCTCGATCCGGTGAGCTGCTGCGAAGTCCGGCTCGCCAGGGGCCGGGCGCGTCCCGTCGGGGCGGAGAACTTCGCTGATGAGGATATGGCGGAGCCGCACGGCGGTGCCGACGGCGGTGAGCGCGGTGGGGTCGATCGGATGTGCGGGGAACTCCCAGTAGTTGTGCAGCCTGGTCAGGCGTAGGGATTCCATGGCGGCTCGTAGCGTGTCGGGTATGGCTTGCTGCAAGGTGGCCAGCGCCCTGGCGGTGTCGTCCTGCAGGCCGAACACGGAGCTAGGTGCGGTTTGCAGCGCGATCGCGATCGCGAGTGCTTGGTCGTGGTCGAGCAGCAGCGGCGGCAGGGTGTGTCCGGTGCCGAGCCGGTAACCGCCGTCCGGGCCTCGGACGGTCAGGACCGGGTATCCGAGCTCGCGCAAGGTGTCCAGGTCGCGTCGCACGGTGCGTTCGCTGACCGTGAGTCGGGCGGCGAGATCCCGCAGCTGCCATGTCCCGCGTGAGCCGAGCAGGGACAGCAGCCGCAGCGCCCGGTGTGACGTACTGGCCATTGCGTAATCGTGCCATCCGTACTGGCCATTCGGTGTCCACTACTGCTGGCATCGTCTGCGTCAACAGCGATTTATCGGTCGACGGCGGAAAGGCGGTTGAGCATGCGTGTTGTCGTGGTGGGGGGAGGGATCGGCGGGCTCGCACTGGGTGCGGGATTGCGCCGGGCCGGCTATGAGGTGGCGGTGTTCGACCGCGACACCGACGTCGCCGCGACCGGCGGTTACCACATCACCCTCGACGAGCGAGCCCAGTCGGCGCTCGCGCGGCTGGTGGCACCGGAAATCATGCGCCGACTGCTGGCCTCGGGATCGGCACTGCGCCTGCGGGACCGGGACATGTTCTGGGACTACCGCGGGCGCCTGCTCGGACATGGTCCAGACCTGTCCGCCAGCGCGAGCATCGACGTCGACCGCATCACGCTGCGCACGCTGTTGGCGGAGGCCGTCGACGGGGATCTGCAACTCGGGCGGACCGTGTCGGACGTCGGTACCGACCAACATGGGATGCCGCGGGTCATATTCATCGACGGCACGTCGGTCACCGCGGACCTGGTGGTCGGCGCCGACGGAACCCACTCGGTCGTCGGCCGCCACCTGGCGGCAGGCCCGACCAACCACCCGACCGGCATCATCGGATTCTCCGGCCGCACCCGGCGCACCGACCTCAGCATCGCCGAGCAGCAGCGGCTCGGGACCCGCTCGACGACGGGCATCGGCCCACGAGGCGCCGCGCTCTACGTCGGGTTCCTCGACCCGGTCGGCAACGCCGCGCTCGATGCCCCCGAGCTGAGCATGTCGATCACGACTGACCCGACCTACATCTGGGGGGCGATGTTCCCCGAATCCGCCCAAATCGACTCCCTGCGCGAACTGCGCGGCGGCGCGTTGCAGACCGCTCTGCTCGATCGGTTCCGTGACCGCAACTGGGCCGGCCACACGCTGGAAGTTATCGCTCGCGCCGATCTCGCCAGCGTGGCCGCGTTCCGGTTCAACGCCGCCTCGACTCGCGCCACCGACCTCGCACCGTGGGCCGCAGGCCGTATCACCGCTCTCGGTGACGCCGTGCACGCCACACCACCCACCGCCGGCATGGGCGCCGGCGCGGCCATACAAGACGCAGCCGACCTACTCGCCCAGCTCGACACCCTCTCCGACGGCACCACGACCATTACCGACGCGATCGGGCGCTACGAAGAGCAGATGCGCCAGCGCGGCGGCGAGGTCCTCTCCGCGGCTATGAAAACTGTCCGGCTGATCCTGGCCACCAACACCACCCTCGGCGCCTTGGCCACCGCCACGCTCAGCCCGCTCGTAGCCGCGGCCACCCGGCTTCGACACGCACCCCGGCCCGTCCCGCGGGCCCGGTGCAGCTGTCACGGCTGAGCCGGGAATCGGCTCATGGGGTGCTCGGCCGCGACGAACTCCGCACACTGCGGGCATTCGGCGATGACGGGGTGCCGGCACGCTGCGAGATGATCCAGGAAACGGTCGGTGGCCTGCAGCAGGGCGATGCGCTCGCGCACCTCGGCGCGGCGCGCGGCCACCCGCGCCACGCGTTCGTCCCGGGTGCTGACGCCCAGTTCGCGGATCTGTTCGAGAGACAGGCCGGTCCGCTGCAACGTCCGGATCACGCGGGCCTGGTCGAGAGTCTGGCCGTCGTAGCTGCGATGCCCCGAAGGGGTGCGCCCGGGTACCAGTACGCCCATCGATTCCCAATGCCGCAGCACATGTGCCTCGATGCCGAGCACAGCCGCCGCGTCCCCGATTTTCATCGCCTCGTCCGTGGTCACGATTCACCCCTTTACTTCATGTCGACCTCAAGTATTACCGTGTCGCCATGTCTGATCCAGTACGCTCTCCCAGCCTGCTCGAATGTTGCACCGCCGCAATCGGTTCGGTCTACGGCGCGGTGCGCCCGCGCCGAGCCGACGAGCGGTTCCTGCAGTCGATCACCGACGCCGGGCTACCCGATCCCGAGCGCACGGTCACCGTCACCGCGTTGGCGCAGGTGCCGCGTTCGGTGCCGACGGCCGCCGTCGTGGAGGGGGTGTTCTCACCGCGCCGGATCGAGAATGCGCTGACCTCCTTCGTCATCCGGCATCCCGAGGCGTGTTTCGTCGTCGATCCGAGTTACTGTCTCGATGCCGAACAGCGCGCCATCGCACAACTGCCCGCCGTGTTGCGCACGGCCGTGCGGCCGCCGGCGGACACCGTCGCGACGATCACCGCCCTGCGGGCCCAGCCGGATCTGCCCGCACTCGATTTCGCACTGCCGACGCACGCACACTGGGACCACGTGTGCGGCCTGCTCGATCTGCCGGATCTGCCGGTGCATCTGCACAGCGTCGAGTACCGGTGGATTACCTCCGAACCGGTGGCGCCCGTCGGCGGCGTGCGCGACTCCCTGCGCGAACGCACCGTGGTCCGCTACGACCTGGACGGCCCACCGGTGCTGACCTTCCCGCGCAGCCACGATCTGTTCGGCGACCGCAGCGTGTTGCTGGTGGATCTGGCCGGCCACACCCCCGGTAGCGTCGGGATCCTCGCGCATACCCCGCGTGGCTGGGTACTGCTGGCAGGCGATGCGGCATGGCACCATCTGCAGATCGACACGCTCCGCCAAAAGTCCAGCTACCCCGGTGGTTTGGCCGACGACGACCGCGACGAGACCTTCCGGACCCTGCACCGTCTGCACCGCGTGCGGCACACCGTCACGATCGTCCCCACCCACGATCACGACGCCGCGCAGCACTTCGCGACACCCGATACCCACCCTGCGACGCCGTTGGCGTAACTCGACCCGGGACGAGCCGCTGCTCTGATGGGTTGTTGAAGATCAGGTTGGCGACTGGTGGCCGACGCCGATGTGCCGGATATTCGGGGCGGGCGGCGGGTGATCATCCAGAGCGCCAGATCTATTCAGCTGGTGACACCGCCCGCAGTCACCAGGTTTCCATCGTCGACGACTCGCGCGTCGATCACCTTGCCTACGCCAAGACCTCGGCCTGCCCGCTCAGGCCACGAAGTCGGCCACGCTCCGCCAGCTCGTCCTCCAAGCACCGGCACCTGTCGTCGCCGACGCCCTCGGATTCTCCGCCAAGCACATGACCCGGGTCTGGGGCGAGGCCGGTGGCAGCTGGACGACCTACTCCACCAGGGGAACCGGCCGAGACTCAACGAGGTGATCCGGGGGAATGCAGACCAGTTGAATACGGATCCTTACCAGTCTCGACCCCCTGCCAGCATCGGCGTCGGGGTGCCGGCGCCCGGCGGGTTGGTCCGTTCCGGGGTCGTGGCCGGGGCGGGGCGGCGAGTGCACACGCCGGTAGGCGGTACCTAAGTGCGACAGATTCCGGGGGGTTCGGATCTCCATAACGTAGTGCTCACAACGCAGCAAGCACTACGAAGGAGAAGGCAATGAGCGACGTGAACGAGCTGGTCGAGGGCTACCTGGCGGCCTGGAACGCCACCGAGCCGCAGGCGCGCAAGGCACTGGTTGCCAGTGTGTTCGCCGAGGATGCCGGCTACACCGATCCGTTGGTCGCGGTCGCCGGGCATGCCGGTCTGGAGGCCACCATCGCCGCGGTGCAGGGGCAGTTCCCGGGGTTGGAGTTCAGCCTCGGCGGACCGGTCGACGCCCACCACGACATCGCGCGGTTCACCTGGCACCTCGGACGCCCCGGCGGTGAGCCGCTGGTCATCGGATTCGACGTCGCGGTGATCGGCGCGGACGGCCGGATCATCCAGGTGCTCGGATTCCTGGACAAGGTGCCCGCGGGCGCCTGAGCCAGTGACCCGGGTCCGTCGGTCGCCGCCGCAACGACGGTGGCGGCCACCGGACCGGTGATCACGGGCAGCACTTCTGCCCACTCGAAATCCGCTGCGGCGCTTCGTCGCTCATCATCACATCATTCTGCAGACTCATCTCGAGATCACCGAGATCCACCGCTCCAGCAGGAAGGCCCTCCCATGCCATACCTCACCGTCGCCGCAGACGTGAACATCTTCTACAAGGACTGGGGTACGGGCACCCCAGTGGTCTTCCTGCACAGCTGGTCGCTGAGCTCAGCCATGTGGCAGTACGAAATGGTCCGCCTGGCCGAGGCGGGGCTGCGGACCGTCGCCTACGACCGCCGCGGCCACGGCCGCTCCGAACAGCCTTGGGGCGGATACGATTTCGACACTCTCGCCGACGATCTGCAGTCCGTACTGCAGCAACTGGACCTGCGCGAGGTCACCCTGGTCGGGCACTCGACCGGCACCGCCGAAATCGTGCGCTATCTGGCACGTCACGGCTCCGAGCGGGTCGCTCGCATCGCACTGGTCTCCTCAGCGCTGCCGTACATGACGAAGACCGAGGACAACCCGCTCGGCATGGAGCCCGAAAGCTTCGATGCCCTGCGCACCATGTGGCGCAGTGATGTCCCGGGCTGGATCCGCGCCGTCTCCGAGCTCTTCTTCGGTGTCGGACTGCCCGAGAACACCATCTCCCAGGCGCTGATCGATTGGACGGTGGCTGACGCCAATTCGGTGGCCACCAATGCCATGCTGGGCCTGAGCCACAGCGTCACCGAGACCGACCACCGCGACGATCTGCGCGCCATCGACGTGCCCGCACTGGTCGTGCACGGCGCCGACGATCCCTTCAACCCGCTGAACCTGTGCGGGCAACTGACCGCAGAGCTCATCCCGGGCAGCGAGCTGAAGGTGTACGAGAACGCCTCCCACGGACTACACCTGACCCATATGGATCAGCTCAGCACTGACCTGCTCGAGTTCATCAAGACGGGGTGCCTGTAAGAATCGCGCCACACGAGGCAATACCCGCGCCTGGTAGTAACACCGCCGAAAGTCGGGCGGATATGGCCCGACCGCTAGCTGTTCCGGCCTCAGGCGCCGTATCTGCGGTGGCGGTCGGCGTAGCTGCGTAGTGCGCGCAGGAAATCGATCTCGCGGAAGGCGGGCCAATATGCCTCGCAGAAATGCAGTTCCGAGTAAGCGGTTTGCCACAGCAGGAAATTGGACAGGCGCTGTTCGCCGCTGGTACGGATGACCAGGTCCGGATCGGGTTGATCAGCGGTGTAGAGATATGCGGCAAGGTCGTCGACGGTCAGGTTGTCCGCAATCTCGCCGATCGTCTTGCCGTGGCTGACACCTTCGTAGAGCAGATCGCGGAACGCGTCGATGATTTCCTGACGGCCGCCGTAACCGATCGCGAGCGTGACGTGCGCGCCGGTGGCGCAGGCGCGGGTGGTCTCGACCGCCTGTTTCAGCGCTGCGGCGGTGGTGTCCGGCAGCAGGTCGAGCGATCCGGCAATATGCAGTCGCCACCGGGAATCGGGACGTCTAGTACACATTGCGTAGTTCGCGCCACGTAGTACGCGGCACGTACTATGGGATCACGCCGGTGGGCCGCAGCCCGTCCAGGGCGAGTTCGATGAAACGCCGCCAATCGCCGAATCCGCCGCGGGCGACCGCGGCCACGGCCCCGACGATCATGTAGAGGTCCGCAACCGTGGCATCGGCGCGGAGGGTGGCATCGGCGTGCCCTCGGGCCAGCAGTTCGGCACCGAGCGTGGCGAACTCGGCTCGGATCTCACCGCGGGGCTCGGTGTCGCCGAGGACCGATTCGATGGCGCCGGACAGTGCGCGCCCGCGCTCGTGCACCTGGGCGATGTGCGTGAACAGGTCCGTCAGCGCTTGGCGCACATCGGGATTCGGCATGCTGGAGCGGCGTGCGTACGCCATGATCTCCGCGAATCGCCGGTGCGCCACGGCTGCGATCAGCGCGCGGCGAGTCGGGAAATG
The DNA here is from genome assembly GCF_050434125.1 of Nocardia sp. GP40. NCBI lineage: Bacteria > Bacillati > Actinomycetota > Actinomycetes > Mycobacteriales > Nocardiaceae > Nocardia > Nocardia sp. GP40. The sequence goes on from NZ_JBNPVW010000006.1 coordinate 14,071, forward strand.
CCGGTATATCGTGCCGACCCCGACCCCCGCGGCGCGCGCCACGTCGGCCATTTGGACCTCGTCGCCGCGCGCGGCGAACAGGGCGGCCGCGGTGTCGAGCACCTGATCGCGATTGCGCACAGCATCGCGCCGCTTGCGGGTGGGCGCGGCCTCGCCGATCGGGACGGGCTCACTCATCCCGCGATCCGGTGCGGCCGGGTCCGCTCCAGGCCCACCGCACCCGACAGCCCGAGAAGCATGACCAGCGCGATGAACAGCTGGAGGTCCAGCCCCAGGACCTTGTGCCCGGTGCACTCGAATTCGGGATCCTTCGCCGCCGTCCCGGGAAACAGCAGCGCACCCCACATCCCCAGCCAGGTCACCGACCCCAGCGCCGCCGCCAGATAGAACTGTGCCCGCGGATCTCCCTTGCGCCGCAACAGAATCCGCAATCCGATCGCCCCCGTCAGCATTCCCATCCCGATGTACTGCGCATCGTGGAACTTCGCATGCGGCGGCCATCCCGGATTGCGCAGATGCTGCCTCGCGACATCCGGAATCACCAGATCCGCCAGCAGCGGCCCGACCATGGTGTTCACCAGCACCGCACCGACGAGCGACCGCGGCACCGCCCGGACCCGTAGGGAACCCATCGAAACTCCTTTCACATTCGGAACCGGAATCCGATTCCGTATCCTGAAGATAGATCCCCCACCCGCCGCCGTCAAGGCTCGAATGCTCACGACCCCACCGAAAGGCACTGCCCTCGAACCCATTCCGGTAAAGCACTACCTGCACCATGTCGCACCCGCGCTGATGTCCGGTGAGATCACCGAGTTCTTCGCGCAATACCGCTGATCCCTTCAATGCCAACCCTCTCGAGCACCACGGTCCCCGGGGGCAGGTTTACGGATCTAAGACGGTTTCGATGACGAGGCCGATCCTGCTGGACGGCTGCACCGGACACATCAACTGCGCCAACTGCGTCCGCTGGGCCTTCCACTGGCGCGAAAAGGTCCTCGCCTCCCCGGCCGGGCACGCCACCCGAACTCCGGTCTGCGCGACGGGATTTCGGACACGTCAAGTGTCCAGAAAACTGGACCGAAACACGCGCGCTTCGCACCGGTTGGTGCTGTCCGGGTTCCGGGACGAGGCCGCCGGTCTCGAACGGGACACCAGCATCCGATGGGCCCACCGAGACGGCAACAACCCATGAAACGTGATCGCAGCAGGTTGGCGCCGTCGGCGCTGGTTGTTTCACAGGCGAACACCTATGAAACACGCTCACATCGGCCCCGTTGGACAGAGGGCGGGCGTCAGCCTTCCGGGTGTCCGTCGTAGACGCGGATTTTGTACTCGGTGGTCTCCAGCGCCAGGCCGAGCTCACGGATCTGCCGCGTGATTCGGTCTTTCTGGTCGAGCATGATGCGGCGGCGTTCCGGGATGGTGCTTGGGCCCTGCTCGACGAGCATGATGTAGCGCTTGAGGTCGGTCATGGTCATGCCGGACAGGCGCATCCGGGTGAGGAAGACGAGGCGGCGCAGGTCGAACGCGGAGTACTCGCGGTACCCGGAGGTGTTGCGAGCGGGCCGCACGAGTCCCTCCTGCTCGTAGTACCGGAGGGTGTGCGCCGACAGCCCGACGAGCCGGGCGGCCTCGGCGACACCCTTGGGCTTCGCCGAGTCCTCGATCGTGGCGTCGTCGAGCAGCTGGTGCAGCGCATCGATCGCCGACGTGGATGGCCCGTCGCCAGCGGCGAGGATGCGTTCGATCAGCGCTTCGGTGGCCATGGCTGACAGCGTACGGCGGTCAGAACGCGCGCACCGCGGGCCGCATGCCCGGGAAGTCTGCCGACTCGCTCACCGCCGCCCATTTCTCGACGTCGTCGAGCGCACTACGGTAGACGCGGGTGAGGTTGCGAACCGCCTCGGCACCGAGCGGGAGCCGCAGCGGCGCGCCGGGGGTGTCGAGCATGTCGCGGATCACCCGGGCGGCGCGTGCCGGGTCGCCTTCCTGGATGCCGTCGGCCTCGGCCATGTTCGCGCGCACCGCGCCGATGGTCTCGTCGTAGATCGAGTTCTGCTGCGCTGTGTTGAGCACGTCGGCGGCGTTGAACGCGGTGCGGAAGCGACTGGGCTCGACGATGAGGACGCGGATGCCGAACGGTGCGACTTCGCCCGCGAGCGCCTCCGACCAGCCTTCGAGCGCGAACTTGCCTGCCGAGTAGCTGCCGACGGCGGGGAACGACATCCGCCCGCCCTGGCTGCTCATCTGCACGATCGCGCCCGAGCGGCGCTCCCGCAGGTGGGGCAGCACGGCACGCACATAGGCGGCCGGGCCGAACAGGTGCTGCTCGAGCATGGCCCGCAGCGCGGCATCGGTGATCTCTTCGGCGGCACCGACCTGTCCGGCGCCGGCATTGTTGACGAGCACGTCGACGCGCCCGAACACCTCCAGCGCCCGCTGCACGACCGCGGCCGTTCCCGCCGTGTCGCGCACATCGTGCTCGATGGCGAGGAATCGATCCCCGTACCGCGCCTCGAGCCCGTCGAACCGGTCGGCCCGTCGCGCGGTCCCGATCACATGCTCGCCGGCCGCGAGTGCCGCCTCGGCGAGCGCCAGGCCGAGGCCCGAACTCGCGCCCGTGATGATCCATGTCTTCGTCTCGTTCGTCGTGGTCATGGCCCCGACGCTAAAGCTTCGAGTGCGCTTGAAAGCAAGCCGCGCTCAGGCTCGGGAGGCGACGAGCGGTCCGGCCCGCTTGATCCACTGCGTGACGATCGCGGTCTCGGCGCGGTGCACGCCGGGGAGCGCGCCGATGCGCTCGGCGAGGTACCGGTGCAGGTGGCTGCCGTCGGCGAGCGCGCAGATCCAGGCTGCCCCGCACTCTTCGGGCGCGGGACGGCAGGGTGGAATCAGAAGTCCGTCACTATGTTTCGGGGAGGGTTCGAGGCAGTCCGAAGCGCGTCATGATGCTGGTGTTGTGGAAGCCGGTGAGGGAGGTGATGGTATCGCCGGCGGTGGCGATGACCAGGAGGGAGTAGGCGTGGAAGACACCGGCGTGGGGGTCTGCCAGGTACACACCGAAGGCGGGCTGGCCGTTGGCGCGGGTCGGTACCACGCGGTAGGTGCGGCCGGGAACGAAGACGACGGCGGCGAGAAGCCGCTGGGCTGATTCGATGCCGCGGTATTCCAGCATGGCCGGGGGCATGGAGAGTCGTACATCGGCGACGAGCAGTTCGATCAGGGCGTCCAGATCGGCGCGTTCCATGGCATCGGTGAACCGGGCGACGAGCCGGTGTTCGGCGGCGGTGTCGGGTTGGCGTGCGGGCCCGCCGGTGCCGCTGGAGTCGGCGAGGTGGTTGTCGACGGTCGCGCGGGCGCGTTTGAGGGCGCTGTGCACCGATTCCTGAGTGGCATCGAGCATGCGGGCGACCTCGGTGGCGTGGTAGCCCAGGACGTCGCGCAGGACGAGCACGGCGCGCTGACGCGGGGGCAACAGTTGCAGGGCGGTGATGAAGGCCAGGGAAATGGCTTCGGTGGTCTCGTACCGGGCTTCCGGGCCGGGGCGCTGGTCGACGAGGTGGTCGAGCAGGACATCGGGATACGGCTCCAGCCAGGGCGGGGCCTCCCCGGCGCCGGTGGGCTCGGGCATCGCGGCCTCCCGCGGCGGGGGCGCGATGCGGGGGCGTCGGCTGTCGGCGCGCAACATGCTCAGGCACCGATTGGTCGCGATCCTGTAGAGCCAGGTCCGCAGCGAGGACCGCTCCCCGAACTCGCCGAGGTTACGCCAAGCGGACACGAGGGTCTCCTGGAGTGCGTCCTCGGCGTCCTGCAGCGACCCGAGGATGCGGTAGCAGTGCACCTGCAACTCGTGCGAGTGCATGTCCACCAGGTCGCGGAACGCATCGTGGTCGCCGGCCCGGGCCCGGGCGATCAGTTCCGTCGTATCCAACTCCATGGGCATGCATCCTCGCCTTTCTTCCTTCCGCGGGCCGCGTTCGGCTTGCTTACCGATACTGACGCCGACGGGCCCGCGAATTGGGCGGTGCGTCAGGCGCGCAGCCGGGCAACAAGGTCGGCCAAGCGGTCTCCGTGGGCGGAGCGCTCGGCGGCCGCCAACGCCGCGGCGGTGTCCACGGTGTCCCACGCCGGGAGTTCAGCGAAGACACGGAGGCGATCCGGGGGCATTGCGGCCACGACGCGGATCAGCGCGTCCCACAGGTCGTGCTGGTCGGCCGCCGCAATCAATCCGGTGAGGGCCTGTTCGGTCCAGGCGTCGGCGGCGGCGAAGGAGCTCAGATGGGTCTCGGTGAGCGCGGCAGCGACGGATAGCAGTTCGGGCCAGGCATTTTCGCGGTGAGCCGCGTCGATCATGGCGGTCAGGACCGCCGGGCCGAGCTCGGCGGCCGCGTCGGCGATGCGGGCGCGCGTCGGCGTGCTCAGGAATTGCAGGAAGGTGAGCGTTTCGGCGAACAGCCCGGCGTCGGCGGCCGCCTGGACCAGACTGCGAATCCGATCGTCGTCCACCCGCGTGAGCACGATGTCGAAATGCCCGGCGACATCGCTGATCTCGGAATTCAGGACGATCATGAGCAGGTCCGCGCCCGATTCGATGGACGGCAGCACCTCGAGGATCAGCTCGTCGGAGACCGCGGAGACGAAGCGGGCCAGCGTCACGTAGTCCTTGCGGCGCAGCATTTCCCGCATCGCGGGCAGCATCGCCTCGGTCCGCAGCCCCCGCACGATCGGCCCGACGGCCTCGGGATCCACGTACGGCGCGGCGTCGGCGATGAATTCCGGTGGCACGGAACCGATCAGGTCGGCCGCGCGCGCGGGCGGCACCTCGGTGGCGACCATGCCCACGAACATCGGGCCGTAGTACCGCATGGCGATGCGCACCGCGAGCGTGCCGGGTACCAGCGCGCCGACCTTCGCGATCCGCCGGAACATGGGCCGATGCGGCGCGTCCAGGCGCTGGTGGACACTGCGCCGGAACGCCCGGATCGCCTCGGGCGCAGCGCCTTCGAGGAAATCCAGCCGTTCCGGCTCGGTTTGCAGCTCCCGCGCCAGCTTGATGACCTCGGCGCGCGATTCGAGACTCGTCACGACGACTCCCCTACGAGAAGAGCACTCGCCGGGCGACGGGGCGCACCAGCGCGGGCAGCATCGTCAGCCCGTTGCCGATGGCCCGATTCAGCTCGCGCGCCCGGGTGGCCCGGGCGCGCTCGAAGGATTCGCGTAGTACCGCGTACTGCGCGTCCTCGAGCTCGCCGAGCGCCTCGATCACCGCCGGCGCCACCCCCGTTGCCAGAGACAGTCGAGAAATCTGCGCACTCCCCATGCACGCAGGCTATCCGGATTCCGGTCCACATGCAGGGGTAACCGGATTCCGGGCCCGCCGGAAGGCGTCACGTCGCCACGTGCCGAATCCCCGCCCGCGCTCCCTGTGGCCGAGCGGGCGCGCTCACCGTGCCGGAGCGCCGAACCACCTCGGCAGCTGCGCGAGCAGCTCCTGCTGATCGTCTCCGACCCAGGCCACGTGGCCGTCCGGACGCAGGAGCACCGCGGGTGCATCGATCTCCGCGCTGACGTCGACGACGTGGTCGACCCGCTCCGACCAGCCCGCCACCGAGAGCACACCCGTCCGGTCGAGCAGCAGGCCGCGGCCGTTGCGCATCAGCTCGTAGAGGCGGCCCTGCTTCAAGGTCACATCCCGCAGCCGCCTGCCCAGCAGGCCGTGCCCCTCCCCGAAGTCGTAGCGGATGCCGATCGCGACGACCTTCTCGATCAGGTACCGGTTCACCTCCTCGAAGTCCATCAGCTCCGACATCAGCCGCCGGACCGCCTGCGGCCCCGGCTCCGGCGACATCAGCTCGCCCTGCGCGCGAGTGTTGTCGAGCACGCTCGCGGCCACCGGGCGCCGTTCGGTCTCATAGCTGTCCAGCAGTCCCTCCGGCGCCCAGCCCGCGACCTCCGCGGCGAGTTTCCACCCCAGGTTGAATGCATCCTGGATGCCGAGGTTGAGGCCCTGCCCGCCGAGGGGCGGATGGATGTGCGCCGCATCCCCGGCCAGCAGCACCCGCCCGACGCGGTAGCGCTCGGCCAGCCGCGTCGCATCACCGAAGCGAGACAGCCAGCGCGGCGAATGCATGCCGAAATCGGTGCCGGTGATCGCGCGCATCTGCTGCTTCATCTCCTCCAGCGTGGGCGGGACCGTCGGGTCCTCGGACACCCCCGCCGCCGGCGCGACGACACGGAACGCCCCGTCCTCGAGCGGACCGGCGCCGAATCCCTTGCGCGTCTTGTAGATTTCGCGCACCACGGCGAGCACGGCGTCGGCGGGCTCGGTCAGGTACACCTCGCCCAGCACCCACTCGTTCCGGGCGGGATCACCGGGGAAGCCGACCCCGAGCAGCTTGCGCACCGTGCTGCGCCCGCCGTCGCAGCCCACCAGGTAGCGCGAGCGCAATTCGCCGCCGCTCGCCAGCTCGACGGTGACCACATCATCGTTCTGGCGCAACCCCACGACCTCGGTGTCGTAGCGGATCTCGACGCCGATCTCGCGCGCATGCTCGATCAGCAGGCGTTCGGTGACGGTCTGCGGAACGCTCAGCACGAACGGGTAGGTGGTATCCAGTCCCACCTCCTGCTGTTTGACGATGCCCGCGAAAAAACCGCCGACCGGATGCCGCGTGCCCACCGCGAAAAACCGGTCCAGCAGCCCACGCTGGTCCATGATCTCCAGGCTGCGCACGTGCAGGCCCATGCCCCGCACGATCCTGGTCGGCTCCGACTCCCGCTCCAGCACTACCGCCCGCACGCCCCGCATCTGCAACTCGCCGGCGAGCATCACGCCGCTGGGTCCCCCGCCGGCAATGATTACCTCGTACATGAACCACCCTTTCACCCGGTTGCCGTTCCGCCCGCCCCCCACGATCCGTCACACACCCGCACTTTCCGCGCCACATGCTCGCATCGCGGGACCTCCGCGATGCCGAGGCGCGCGAATGTCACAGGATCAGCGATTTCCGCAGGTACTGGCTTCGGCCGGAGATTCTGCACGATCCCCCGGGCCTTGCCGCAAGCCCCCGGGTGCGATATACGTTGAAGGGGAAGGGAGTGCAGCTACCTCCCGGTCCCTCTGTGACGTCGCCATTCGAATCGTCGAACCGCCCGCCCGGCAGCGAGTCCCGGGGGCACGATATCTGCACAGCATGGCCGCGCCGATGCCTGCTCACCCTGCGCTACGAGGCACTCCGGCCCGCCGTGGCGGGCCGGACCCGAGGTCTTCGGCACCTGCACCGGTACCTGTCGTCCGAAGTGCCTGTCATCCGAGTCGACCTGCGGGGCAATGACATTGGTGCGTGTCTATGGTGCGGGGATCCGAACGCCCGCGGCGCGGAGCTTGGCTTCGACCAGTGTCAGCGCCCGGGCCGCGGCCGATCCGTGCTCTTCGCCGTGGTGCGCGATCAGCCGGTATCGCGTCGCGGGCTCGGTGCGGGCCTGCAGGCCTGTCACCGTCTTGACGGTGACACCGACGCACGCCGCCGCGTGCCCGATCGTCACCGCGTTCCGCATCCGCTCAGCTTTCCTCATCGGTCCGGCCGTCACCGAACACCTGGGCCAGGAGTTTGCCCTGTACGTTCAGGAACGGCACGCCGGGGTGGGGATCGTGCTCGACATGATGGCGCGTGGACGCCTGCTCACCGAGGGCGCGTATCCCGTTGACGGACAGCAAATCTTGGGTTGCGGGTGAGAGTCCCTGCATGCAACACTCGGTTCGTTGAACTGCAAGCAAACGGCGGCCGCGGGGCGGCCGGGCAAGCGACGATCGTGACCGAATTCAGCTGAGGCGCTAGTGGGTTTCATGGGGAGTTGTCCGCACCGGGGAGCAACGCCGCCGTCTGACGATCCGGCCGGAATGGTCCGCGAGAAGTGAGCCGAGTGTGCTGCAGCCGAGCATCATCGTGCGTATGCGTGGCATAGGGTGGCCCTGTTCGAGACTGTGCTACCCACCGGTGAATGCAACGCTGCGACACCAGACTGACACGGAGATCGACGAATGACCTTGTACGGCATAGACATTTCGAACTATCAGGCCAACATCAACCTGGATCAGGTTGCCAAGGAGGGGTTCTCCTGGGTGGAGGCCAAGGTCTCCGAGGGCAACTACTACAAGGACCCGACCTGGGCCGCGAACCAGACCGCGGCAGGGAAGGCGAATCTGCCGATCATCGGCTATCACTATGCCATCGCCGCCGACGATCCGGCCTCGCAGGTCCAGACGTGGCAGGCCAACGGCGGCCCGAACGTCTGCATGATCGACTTCGAGAACAACTCGGGCAATATCGACAACTATTGGGCACTGGTCAACGCGTTCAACGCCGCGGGCATCAAGGTGGCGCTGTCCTATATCCCGCAGTGGTACTGGAGCAAGATCGGCTCCCCGGACCTGTCCAAGGTGCCCGGCCTGGTCTCCTCGGCGTACCCTGGCGGCAGCGGTTACGCCTCCACGCTCTACGAGAACGGCGGCGGCGATTCCGGTGAGGGCTGGGCGTCCTACGGCGGCGGCAATCCGGTGATCTGGCAGTTCACCGACCAGGCCTCGGTCGCCGGCATGACCGTCGACGCCGACGCATTCCGCGGCAGCGCCGGGGATCTCGCCTCGCTGCTCAGCGGATCATGACCGCGCCCGGGCACCTGATCGGCGCGGAGGTCGTCCGATGACGCTGTACGGCATAGACATTTCGAACTATCAGGCCAACATCAACCTGGGTGAGGTTGCCAAGGAGGGGTTCTCCTGGGTGGAGGCCAAGGTCTCCGAGGGCAACTACTACAAGGATCCCACCTGGGCGGCCAACCAGTCCGCGGCCGCGCAGGCCGGTATCGCGATCATCGGATACCACTACGCGAATGCCTCCGACTCTCCCGCCTCGCAGGTGCAGAACTGGCAGGCCAACGGCGGCCCGAACGTCTGCATGATCGACTTCGAGGCCAATTCAGGCAACATCAACGACTACTGGGCACTGGTCAACGCCTTCAACGCGGCGGGTGTGACGGTGGCGCTGTCCTATATCCCGCAGTGGTATTGGAGCCAGATCGGCTCCCCGGACCTGTCCAAGGTGCCGGGGCTGGTGTCCTCGGCGTATCCAGGTGGCACCGGCTACGCGTCCCAGATCTACGCGAACGCAGGCGGCGATTCGGGCGAGGGCTGGGCCTCTTACGGCGGCGGCAATCCGGTGATCTGGCAGTTCACCGACCAGGCCTCGGTCGCCGGCATGACCGTCGACGCCGACGCATTCCGGGGCAGCGCCGCGGATCTGGCCACATTACTCGGAGGACAAGGAACAGGAGGAGGATGGCTGATGGCACTCACCGACGCCCAGCAGGCCGATCTCTATCAGAAGGTATCCGACATCTGGGAGCAGCTGCGCGGTCCCAACGGCGCGGGCTGGCCGCAATTGGGCCAGAACGCATCCGGCGCGAACCTGACCCCGGTCGACGCGATCGCATGGATCAAGACGGACCTGGAGACCAACCAACCCTCCGGATCGGGATCGGGATCCGGCGCGACCTCAGCTTCGCCGACAACATAGTGGAATAACCACTGGCGCAGTACTATTCGCGCACGCACGTGCCGCCGGGAGTGCAGACTCCCGGCGGCACGTCGCGTTCGTAGGCCCGGTCGCGGGCATCGCCGGCCGAGACCCGACCAGGAGGGCCCGCCGCGGCGCGGCAATATCGCCGAGCGAAACGGGTCCGCGGCGGCCGTCCGGGCGGAGACGATGACCCACTCGAATATCCGACCGATTACTTGGCGAGAACCCGGGTCAGCAACTGCCGGAGCAGTCTGGCCGGGGCGGGCGGCGCGGACGGGATGCGCGCCGCAATGATCTGGTCGGGACGAACCAGCAGCGCACCATCCGGGCCGATGCCGACGGTATCGAACCACTCGCGAACGGCGTTGTCCGCCAGGGCAAGCGCGTGCGAGTCGACCCGGATCCCCAACTCCGCGGCCGCATCGGAAGCCGCGGCGATCCAGCGATGGTTCCCGCCGATCACCGTGCAGTGCGACCGGATCAGGTCCAGCGTGGAGGTCCCGCCCGCAAGCCGCCGATGCGGCAGGCGCGAGCCGGGCGTGCCGTCCAGGTCCGCGATCACGTCCTCGGTCGAGGGTAGGGCCGGGCTCGACTCGATCACCGCGGCCGAGTCGTAGCGGTAGCCCAGGTGCACCACGAGGGCGTGCAGGGCGCCCGCGGCCGCGCGGCGGTCCACGGCGTGTGCGTCCCAGTGCAGCGTGGGGTCGGTGAGGCGAATCATGGCCTGTTCCAGCGTCATTGCCGCGACCGGCCGACGCTCGGCGGTGTAGGTGTCCAGTAGCGCCGGTCCGGCGTCGCCGCGCAGCACCGCGGCCAGTTTCCACGCGAGGTTGTGCGCGTCGGCCATGCCGGTGTTGAGTCCGAACGCCCCCAGCGGCGGGACCGCGTGTGCGGCGTCGCCGGCCAGGAATACCCGGCCGTGCCCAGCCGCCTCACCGACCGAGCGTCCCGCGTGGAATCGGTCCGCGAGCTGTCCGCGAGGGCGCCACGGCAGCACGCTGCGCACCTCCACCGGCAGCGCGGGATCCCCTACCGCCGTGCGGATCACCTCCTGCCACTGTTCGACCGCGACTTCGGCGGCGCCGCTGGTCGACTCGGAGTCGGTGCCGACGTGGAAGATCCACTCCTTCTCCCCGTCCACGGTCACCAGCAGGCCGGGGGCGTCCGGGTGGGTGATGGTGCAGTTCACGAACGTCCGCCCCTGCGTGTACGGGGTCAGGTCCGCACGGAACAGGATGCTGGTGGCGGGCTCCCCCAGCGAGCCGGGGCCGCCGACGCCGATGCCGAGCCGCTCGCGCACGGTGCTGCGCACACCGTCGGCGGCGATCAGATAGTCCGCGGCGATCACCTCATCGGTATCGAGTGTGACTGTGACGCCGTCGGATTCGATCGCGCAGTCCACCACCCGGGCCGAGAACCGCACGCGCGCACCCCCACTCCGCGCGGCGGGCAGCAGTACCGCGTCGAGCCGGTGCTGCGGGCACACCCCGCGTATCCGCGCCGGGCTCGGATCCGCACTGCCCCAGTCATTTTCGGTCACCGACAGCACGGGGACGGTCGACAGATCGACCTCCGCGAGGCTCCGCGCGGAGACCTTCACTCGCCCTCCGGCGGACATGTCCACGGCCACGTCGTTCACCGCCCGCTCGAGACCGGCCTGCCGCAGGAACTCCATGGTGCGCGGGCCGATTCCGGTGGCCCGCGGATGTATCGAGACGCCGGGCTGCCGCTCGAGCACCAGTGGCGTGACGCCGTGCGTGGTCAGGAAAAGCGCCGCGGCCAGACCGACGGTGCCGCCGCCGGCGATGAGGACCGGCACTCGCTCTTCCGACATTACAACCCCTTATGGATACAGTGTTCTCTATCGGATACACTGTATCCATAAGAGCGGGCTTCCCGCCAGTGTCATCAGATGAGGAGTCGATGTGCCCGAGCAGGAGCCTCCCCTGGTGTGGGCCCGCGAACCGCGCGTCCCGCGTCGCCGGGGTCCGAGCATCGAACGCATCGTCGCGGCGGCTGTCGCCATCGCCGATTCCGAAGAACTGCAGGCGGTTTCGATGCGCCGCGTGGCCGCGGACCTGAGCTCGGGCACCGCCTCGCTGTACCGGTACGTGACCAGCCGCGACGATCTGATCGATCTGATGATCGACAGCGTGCGCGGCGAGGTCGCACTGCCCTCGGCGACCGGCGACTGGCGGGCGGATCTCGCCGCCCACGCCTGGCACCTACGCGCCACGCTGCTGCGCCACCCTTGGCTGGGCCCCGAGATCGCGGGCCGCCCGGCGCTGGGCCCCAACTCCCTCCGCGAGCAGGAGGGTGTGCTCGCCGCGGCCGCCGAGTTCACCTCCGATATCGCCCTGGCCACGCATATCGTCGACGCGGTGGGCGCCTACGTCTTCGGCGCCACCACCCGCCAACTCGCCGAGCAACGCGCCCACCGCCGTTCGGGCCTGAGCGAGGGCCGATGGCGCGAGACCGTTGCCCCCTACCTCCTCCGCGTCCTGTCCGCGGGCGAGCACCCCCACCTGTCCCGCCGCATCGCCGCGGCTCCCGACCGGTCCCCCGACGACCACTTCACCTTCGGCCTCACGGCCCTGCTGAATGGAATAGCCGGCGGCGCTGCGGAATCCGGCGAGTCGCGCTAGCGGCGCATCTTCGCCAACCGCAGCACAGATCGCCGCCTGCATCCGACCGAGCGCACGACCGGACGTCGAGATCGTCGGTGGGCCACCGCGCAGCGCGCGACGGCCGGGCCCGCCTGCCGCACCCGCGACAGTTATCCGGCGAAGGTGTCTGTCGCTGCGCGTGCCGGCCGAGTACTGACCTACGGGGTGACCGGGTGCACCTGCAGTTCGCAGCCGGGCAGGGTGAAGGTCACGGTCTGCGACTGGGTGACGTTGGGCGGGGTGACCAGCAGGGTGGAGTAATTCGTGCATTCGGTGCTGTTGGGGCCCATGGCGCTGGCCTCGACCACGGCGCGGGCGGGGTGGCCGGACTGCACGACGACCACCTGGGACACGCTGGCCCCGAGATTCCCGATGGTGCGCTGGGCGTGCACGACCGGTCCGCCCGCGCCGGTATCGACGCCTGGGTAGCCACTGAGTGTGCAGGCCGCCGCGCCGGGGGCCAGGGTGAAGCTGAGCTGCAGGCCGCGGTGCATCATCGCCGCACCCATGCTCTGGGCGCTGACCACAAGTTGCCCGTCGGCACACGGGGACATCTCCGTCGCGGCCGAGCCCTGCGAGGGTGCGCTCTGGTCGGTGCTCTGCGATGCGGAGGATGCGGGCGCAGCCGTGGTGGTGCCCGGGCTCGCAGACGTGCTCGGCGCCACTGTCGCCGGGCCGCTCGCGGTGGTCGACGAGCATCCGGCCAGCGCGGCCGTCGCCGCGACCGCCATGAATGTGAACAATGTTGCCCTGCTTGCCATTTCCTATTTCCTTCCGGGCACGGCGACCGCCTCCAGCAGGATACCCCGCCGCACGCCGCCCTCGGGAGTTCGCCACGAACACCCGACCAGGCCGCGCCGGCTGTCCGGCTCCCCGTCCTCCACGGGAATCCTGTTGATGCGCAGGCTGATCGGCGTACCGACCTCGGCGGGGACGAGATAGACCGGCGCTGCCGGTGCGCTACTGACGTCCTGGTCCTGGGCCTGGGCCCGCCCGGCCAGCAGCTCGAGCGCCTGCTCGGCCAGCACCGGATCGCGGGCGCCGTCGTACACCCAGCGCCGCCCGAGCACGCCGTGCTCGGTGGTGCCGATCAGCGCGTCGTCCGCACCGTCGAGCGGCGCGCCGCGGTAGGCCATCGGCACGTGATAGGTGGTGCCCGTGCCGGTATCGGTGACGAGGTAGAACTCCATGCCCACCTCCCCTGCCGGATCGTCGAGCCGGAATCCCCCGGCCCGCACCAGATCCAGGATATCGCCGCCGCGGAACCACTTCCGGCCCGGCAGCCAGGCGTGCAGCAGCTCGAGCTTGGACGGACTCAGCGTGGTGTGGTGTATGACTGCCATGCCCCGACGGTACGGGCCGCGGTCAGGAGTGGGACCGCAGCAGCCCGTGCACGGTCACGGGGCCGGCGGCCGGCGCGGGCCGGTCGATTCGCGAGGCGATGCGGATCTCGCTGGCGCCCAACAGGATCAGAATCACACCGACCACCACCGCCAGCGCGTCGAGGGTGTCGATCGGCCAGACGATGACCGCGAGCCCGCCGATCATGGTCAGCACGCCGACCACCTCCTGGCCGTGGGTGCGTACCGGGGCGTCGGACCACACCGCGACGGTGGCCTGCACGATGCCGCGGATCACCAAGGCCAGGCCGACCCACAGCGCGACCAGCGACACCCAGTCACCGCTCTGCACGCACCACACCGCGAGCAGGACCGCCAGCAGCGCGGTGAAGAATTCCAGCACCTTCAGTCCCGGGCGAATACGGCCCCGGAACGTCACCACCAGCTGCCAGGCGGTGGTCAGCAGCACCGCCGCGCCGAAGAGTAGCTCCGCCAGCGGCACCGACTTGCCGGGCCACACCATCATCACCACCCCGAGGACCACCGATGCACAGCCGATCGCGAATGCGGCTTGCCAGGCGTCTCCGACGAAATTGTCGGCGCGGCCGGTCACTCGGAAGGTGGGCATAGCAGCATGATATGAGCAACACAGGCAAGTTGCTTAGCATTTGCGCTTTATGCGCCACACTCTCGCTGAGATCACGAAAAACAGGACAATCGCGATAGCGGTTGCTTCGCCACAGAATTGCCAGAATATCCTTCCGGGGCATGTCGCGGATCGTGGGCGACCCGTGATAGACAGGGTTCCGGTCGTCACGCCGCCGTGGCGTCCGGTCAGGAGGCAGCTGTGAACACCGCGTATCCCCCCGGCCCGCGGTTGCCGCGGCTGCTGCAGACGCTGGTGTACGCCAAGTGGCGGGCGCGGTTCCTGGCCACACAGGCCGAGCGTTTCGGTGATGTGTTCACCCTCCGGCTCACCCCGCCCTATGCCGAGCACCTGGTGGTGTTCTCCCGGCCCGATCACATCCGGGAGATCTTCGCCGGGGATCCGGCGGATCTGCATGCCGGGGAGGGCAATCGGGTGCTCGGGCAGGTCATGGGCGAGCATTCGCTGCTGCTGACCGACGAGGCCGAGCACGCCCGCGCGCGACGGCTGCTGATGCCCGCGTTCGCGGCCTCGGCGCTACGCGGCTACCAGGCCCTGGTCGAGGAGATCGCGGCGGCGCGGGTGAGCCGCTGGCAGCCGGGGCAGACCCTGCCGACCTTGGATGCGATGAACGAGCTCACCCTCGAGGTCATCATGCGCGTGGTGTTCGGCGTCAGCGACCGGCAGCGCCGCGATCAGCTCACCCCGCGGTTGCGCCGGCTGGTCGACATCAATCCGCTGATGCTGCTCGGCGGCATGTGGCCGCGGTTGCAGAACGTGGGTCCGTGGCGGCGGATGCGAGCGAACCAGGACGGGATCAACGAGCTGCTCTACGCCGAGATCCACCGCTGCCGTGCCGATTCCGAGTCCGCTCCCGGCGCCGATGTGCTCTCGAGGCTGTTGGCGGCCGGGGCCGGGGACGATTCCGCGGACACTCCGCTGAGCGATGCGGAGCTGCGCGATCAGCTGGTCACCCTGCTGCTCGCGGGCCACGAGACGACCGCCTCGGCGCTGGCGTGGGCCATGCACGAATTGGCCGCCGCGCCCGATATTCAGGATCAGGCGCGCCAGGCCGCCCGGGAGGGTGACGACAAATATCTCGAGGCCGTGCTCAAGGAGGCGATGCGCCGGCGCACCGTCATCGGCGGCGTGGCCCGCAAGCTGACCCGAGACATGACGATCGGCGGCTGGGACCTGCCCCCCGGCACGGTCGTGGCGACCTCGATCCTGCTCGCGCACAGCAATCCGCAGCGTCATCCCGAACCGGATCGATTCCGCCCGGACCGGTTCCTGGACGGGAGCGTCGCGGTGAACACCTGGCTGCCCTTCGGCGGCGGGGTGCGCCGCTGCATCGGCGCGGGCTTCTCGCTGATGGAGGGCACCGTCGTACTGCGCGAGGTGCTGTCGCGCTACACCCTGTCGCTGCCGCCGGGCGCGCACTCCGAGCGCGGCCGAATCCGCAACATCACCCACATTCCCGCCGATGGCGCCCGGGTGGTACTCACCGCGAATCCGCCACCCGGAACACCAACGGTCCCCGAGCCCGTCTCCGGCGTCGTGACCCCTGGATCGTAGCGCGCCACCCGCCGAAATCGATTGTCCCGCAACGGCATCGAACCGAAATGGCCCCGCCCTGGACTACCGGGGCGGGGCGAGTTCGGTTCAGGAGATCTGGCGGCGGTAGATGTCGTTCGCGCCGAGGTAGGCAACGACCAGGATGCCGATGCACCAGGCCAGCGCGGTCCAGATGCCGGTCCCGACGGGCTGCTGGGTGAACAGCGCGCGGATGGTGTTGACGATCGAGGTCACCGGCTGGTGTTCAGCGAAGGCGCGGACCGGGCCGGGCATCGTGTGGGTGGGCACGAATGCGGAGCTGATGAACGGCAGGAAGATCAGCGGGTAGGAGAACGCGCTGGCGCCGTCCGGGGTGCTGGCGGTGAGGCCGGGGATGATCGCGACCCAGGTCAGCGCGAGGGTGAACAGGACCATGATGCCCGCGACCCCGAGCCAGGCCAGCACTCCCGCGCTGGAGCGGAAGCCCATGAGCACCGCGACCAGCACCACGACGATGAGCGAAATCATGTTGGCGACAAGCGAAGTCAGCACGTGCGCCCACAGCACCGACGATCGTGCGATCGGCATTGACTGGAAGCGCTCGAAGATGCCGACGCTCTTGTCCTGATACAGCCGGTATGTGGTGTAGGCGATGCCCGAGGCGACCGTGATGAGCAGAATGCCCGGCAGCATGTACTTCACATACGAATGCATTCCGGTGTTGATCGCGCCGCCGAGCACGTACACGAACAGCAGCAGCATGGCGATCGGCGTGATGACGGTCGTGATGATGGTGTCCGGGCTGCGGGTGACGTGACGCAGGGTGCGCCCGAGCAGGACGGCGGTGTCGCCGAAGAAGTGTTTGTTCATCGGTGTTCCTTGATGGTCTGTGCCGTGGATGTGGCTGCCGGTGCCGCCGCTTTGCCGTCGGCGCCGACGAGGGTGAGGAAGACGTCCTCGAGGGTGGGCTGCTGCTCGACGTATTCGACCTGCGCCGGCGGCAGCAGCGCCTTGAGCTCGGTGAGGGTGCCGTTGACGAGGATCCGGCCCTCGTGCAGGATCGCGATCCGATCCGCGAGCTGTTCGGCCTCGTCCAGATATTGCGTCGTGAGCAGCACCGTCGTACCCTTTCCGGCGAGTTCCCGCACGGCCTGCCACACTTCGAGACGCGCCTCGGGATCCAGGCCCGTGGTCGGCTCGTCGAGGAAGACGACCGGCGGGTCCCCGATGAGGCTCATCGCGATGTCGAGGCGGCGGCGCATGCCACCGGAGTAGGTCGACACCTTGCGCGCGCCCGCGTCGGTCAGCGAGAAGCGCCCGAGCAGCCCGTCGGCGATCGCGCCGGGGTTCTTCAGGTGCCGCAGCCGCGCGACCAGCACGAGATTCTCACGGCCGCTGAGGATTTCGTCGACAGCGGCAAACTGCCCGGTGAGACTGATGGATTCGCGCACCTCCTGCGGTTGCGCGGCGACGTCGAACCCGTTGACCCTGGCCGTTCCCGCGCCGGCCTTCAGCAGCGTCGACAGGATCTTCACGACCGTGGTCTTGCCCGCGCCGTTGGAGCCGAGCAGTGCGAAAATGCTCCCGGGTGCGACATCGAAGTCCACGCCGCGCAGCACTTTCAGGTCCTTGAACGATTTCTCCAGCCCCTGCACGTGGATCGCCGGAGTGTGTTGTGTCGACATCTATCTGCCTCCTTCGCGGAGCTGTTCGAGACGTTCCGAGAGGAAGCCCCAGGTCCCCCAGAATTCGTCGAGATATTCCTGTCCCCGCGCGTTGAGGGAATACACCTTGCGCGGCGGGCCCTTTTCCGACGGGACCTTCTCCACGTCGACCAGCCCCTTCTTCTCGACCCTGACCAGCAGGGCGTAGACGGTGCCCTCGGCGATGTCCGCGAAGCCCTGCTCGCGCAGCCAGGCGGTGATCTCGTACCCGTATGCGGCCCGCACCGCCAGGATCGCCAGGACGATGCCCTCGAGCGTGCCCTTGAGCATTTCGGTCATCTGTTTGCCCATGAACCACCTTCGCGCTACTTAGTGTTGCTGATTACTAGTAAATAGTAACACTGAGTAGTGGTGACGCAAAAGGGTCCGACGCGCGAGGTTGGGGGTTGAGGAGCATCCGGGAGAAAAGTCACGGTAAGCGGACGGGTTGAATCTGGTTGTTGTGCTGGTGATTTCATGTCGGCGTGATTGACGACGGTGTGCCCGGTTACGGGCGGTTCGGTGTGTTGTCGCGGGTGGAGTTGGAGCGGTTCTTCTATCTGGACGACCAGTCCTACATCCGGTTCGACACCCTCGCCGCGGCCAACACCGCGCTGATCGAGGCCGAGGCCCGGATCCCGCTGGCGCAAGCGTGGGGCGGCGGCCTGGTCGCGTCGGTGGACGGGGTGCGGTTCGTGGTCCCGGTCCCCAGCATCCACGCCCGCCCGAACCCGAAGTATTTCGGGCACCCCACGTACCTCACCGAGGGGCGTCACGACCTCGCGCGGCGAATCTTCCACGGCTGCAAGGGCGAGATGACCCGCACCTATTACGAGGGCATGGAAGACCGGTTCTCGCCGTTCGTGCGGAGCCATATCGGCATCGACGGACACTACAGCTTCTACCTGCCCGACCTCGGCGGAACACACCGGCTGCTGCGTGATCCCGACGCCCCCGCCGACGAGTGAGCCCCGGCTGTCGGTGCCCAGGGCAATGCCGCTGGTGACCGGGCACCGGACCACGCGATCAAACCCTTGCGGATGCCCGATCGATACGATCGCAACCGTGGAGCTGATCGGTGGAGTGGAGAAGCGCGAAACCCCGTGAGTCGCCGCCGCGCCAACGATTGGCGTGGCGCGGCGCGATAACGCCGGTCATCGGATGACTAACAGGTCGATTCAGAACGACGATGCCGGGTCGCAATACAGATCAAAGCAATCACGAAAGTGACTGTGCAGGAATGATTGTGGCAGCGTGAGTCAGCGCATCAGGCAAGGGTGGCTCTCACAGTACCTGTTTCACCAGGGTCTCCCAGACGTCCAAAACGCCTGTCAACCTGGTTGAGTCGGCTCCCGGCTACACCAACGAAAGCGCCGGCAACACTTCATGGACACGCACTGCAGCTTTCCCCCCATCAGTTCAATTCAGCTGCACCGGACGCGCGACCGTGTCAGCACATGCTTCCACGATAGAACGGACGAAGACCAATGGCGGACAACCAGTTCACCACTCACGCAGACCTTTTCGATCTGAGTGGGAAATACGCACTTGTCACTGGCGGCACCAGGGGCATTGGGATGATGATCGCGCGCGGCCTTCTGCAGGCGGGCGCCCGCGTCATTATCAGCTCACGCAATGCGGACACGTGCGCGGAGGCACAGCATCTGCTGTCCGAATTCGGCGACGTTCAAGCATTCCCCGCCGACCTGTCCAGGCACGACGAGTGTCAGCGGCTCGCTGATCTTGTCAAGGTCGACTCGGAACGCCTGGACATCCTCGTCAACAACGCGGGATCGATGTGGCGCGAGCCGCTGGAGACGTTCCCGGACGAGGCCTGGGACGCAGTGATCGACCTCAACCTCAAGTCGCCGTTCTGGCTGGTGCAGGCGCTGCTGCCCGCACTTCGCAGGGCGGGCACCGCCGATGATCCCGCGCGGATCATCAACATCGGCAGTATCGCCGCCATCCACGTCGCAGAGTCGCCCAACTACTCGTACGCCAGCAGCAAAGCGGCACTCCATCAACTCACCAGGGTGCTTGCTAGGGAACTGGGCCCACAGCACGTCACGGTGAACGCGGTAGCCCCAGGAGTGTTCCCGTCGCAGATGATGGCGTCCACGCTCGATGCCATCGGCGACACGATCGCGGCGAAGGCCCCTCTGCGCCGGCTCGGCCGCGACGACGACATGGCAGGTGTCGCCGTGTTCCTCGCTAGCCGGGCCGGGTCTTACCTGACGGGCGCCATCATCCCGGTCGACGGCGGCACCGCCACGACCGCATCAGGTACCTAGCCGTCGGCGCGAGGCTTTGCCAGCGGCCGACGAGCCACCGTGAACACCTCCAAGTCGGGTCTCAACGCAGTCGTCGGGGTACCCGCAGTGCCTCCCTTGGACTGCGGGACGGGCTTACGGTGAGGGGATGGCCACGATGGATCTACGCACCGATATCCGGGAGTTTCTCAGCTCGCGTCGCGCCCGCATCGCACCCGAGCAAGCGGGCCTGCCCGCTTACGGCGGCAATCGTCGGGTCAAAGGTCTGCGTCGCGAGGAGGTAGCGCTGCTGGCGGGGGTATCGGTCGACTACTACGTGCGTATGGAGCGCGGCAGCCTCGCCGGTGCCTCCGATGGTGTGCTCGACGCGTTGGCCTCTGCCTTGCAACTCGACGAGGCCGAGCGGGACCACCTGTTCCACCTCGCGCGCCAATCCGGGGCGCCCAGCGGTCCACGCCGGCGCAAACCTGCCGTGACGGTGCGCTCGACGCTGCAGCAGGTGCTCGATGCCATCTCCGATGCGCCGGCCTGGATCTGTAACGGACGTTATGACGTGCTCGCCATGAATCAACTTGCCCGCGCGCTGTTTTCACCGGTGCTGGCCGACCCGCGACGGCCCGCGAACACAGCGCGGTTCGTCTATTTAGCTCCCGAGGCGGCCAGAGATTTCTTTGTCGACTACGACCGAATTGCCAGTGACACGGCCGCGAAGCTACGCATGGAAGCCGGCCGCAATCCGCACGACGAGGAGCTGATCGCCCTGGTCGGCGAACTGTCAACGTGCAGTGAGCTATTCCGGCAGCGGTGGGCATCTCGGGACGTGCGGCTACACCGGTCCGGACGCAAGCGGGTGCACCATCCGATCGTGGGCCAGCTCGACCTGGACGTCGAGTCCCTGGAACTGCCCGCCGAACCCGGCCTGCACCTCAACGTCTACACCGCACCCGCGGGCACGCCGACCGCTGACAATTTAGCGCTCCTGGCGTCGTGGGCGGCCACCCAACAGACGCTGGCGACCGAGCTCGGAGCACACAACGGATAGTCCACCCCTTCAGCCGTACTAGTCAGCGGACCATGACGTGGGGCAACAATCTGCCACACCCAAGGAATACGAGACCCCCTACCACGCTCGACTCCGGACATCTCAGCCGGCATCCAAGCGACGAACTCTGAACGCTCCCACCGAAAACCGGCTCTCGATCAGCGACCCGGCTGGGGGCTGCGCTGGCTTGTGGGCCGGGGGTCGGGGAGCAGATCCGCCCGATCCGGCGCTAAGGGCTGAAGATCGAGCGGTGTTGGCCTACGGGTGATTTCATGTCGGCGTGACCGATGAGGGTGGCTATGGCCGGTTTGGGGCGTTGTCTCGTGTTGAGCTGGAGCGGTTTTTCTATCTTGATGACGAGGACCGGAAGCTGGTGTACGGGTTGACCTCCTACAGCGAGGTCGAGCCGGAGTTGGCGGCGTGGGTCGCCGACCAGGCATGGGTGACCGGCGACGGACCGAAAGCGATGTTCGCCGGCGCGGTCGACTGGCTACGCAAACGCCAGGCGCTGCTGCGGGTCTGCGCACGTTGGAACGGCTGGTCACCGATGGCCGCCAAGCCGCCGATCGGCGTTTGTGGGGTCAGCTGACCGATCAACTGACCCCAGGTTCGGCGTCGGCGCTGCTGGCGTTGCTGGCCGCGCCCGAGGGCAAGCGCCGTGTCAGCGAGCTGGAACGGCTTCGCCGCGGCGTGTTCCGGACCAGTTCCAAAGGGATGCTGGCGGCATTGGACCGCCTCGCCGAACTGATCGCGGTGGGAGGGCAGTCCCTGGATGAGTCGATGGTCCCCCAGCGCCGGGTGATCGGCCCTGGCCACCTACGGATTGTCGAGCAAGGCTCCTGCATTGCGCCGGCTCGAGCCCCGCCAGCATCGCCTGGCGGTGATGGTGGCCACGGTGAAAGTACTGACAGGCCGGGCGACCGACGACGTGCTGGAGCTGTTCGACCTGTTGATGGTCACCGATCTGATGTCCAAGGCCGAGCGGTCCTCGCGCGAGGAGAAGTTGCAGCGGTATCCGCGGGTGTCGCGTCATGCAGGCAAGCTCGCGGCGGCGGTGAAGGTGCTGCTGGAGATGACCGAGGTCGAACCGGACCTGAGCTTGGAGATGATGTGGGGTCTGATCGAGAACACCACGACCAAAAGCGAGCTGCGTGCCGCCGTTGCGGTGATCGACGAGCTGGTTCCGGTCGATGACGCCGAGTTGAACGAGCAGCGCCTGGAAGAGCTGGCCGGGCGCCTGGCCACGGTCCGGGTGTTCCTGCCACGGATGATGCGCACCGTGGTGTTCGGGGCCACCGCGGACGGTGCGGCGGTACTGGCAGCGATGAAGACCCTCGCTGAGCTGTTGCCGACGAAGTCGAAACTGGCCGCGAGCTGGCTCGATGCCTGCCGCGTCGACCACGATCTCATCGGCAGCGGGTGGAAGCGCCTCGTCTACCGGGAAGGGCGCCCGCCGGAGACGGTGGACCGGGCCGCGTACACGCTGTGCCTGCTCGAGCAGTTCCATCGGCATCTCAAGCACCGCACCATCTTCGCCCCGCACTCGACACGCTGGCGTGACCCGCGCGCCCAGTTGCTGGCCGGGCCCGCGTGGGAACGTTCCCGCGAGGCCGGGATGAACGCGTTGAACCTGCCAGGCGATCCCGGGGCGCTGCTCGCCGAGCATGCCGGCGCGGCCGACACCGCCCACCGTGAGGTCGCCGCGCGCCTGGACTGCGACGGCCCGGCGAGCGTCGATGAGGAAGGCCGACTGCACCTCGCAGCGTTGAAAGCGGAACCGGATCCGCCGTCGCTGGTGGATCTGCGCCGTCGGGTGGAGGCGATGGTGCCCGAGGTCGACCTGCCCGAGCTGGTCTTGGAAGTGATGTCCTGGGTGCCCGGGTTCGCCGAGTCGTTCACCCACGCCTCCGGCAATGGCGCCCGCGTCGCGGATCTGGGGCTCTCGGTCGCCGCAGTGCTATGCGCGCACGCGATGAATGTGGGTTTCAAGGCGGTGACCAGCCCCGGTGTGGACGCGCTGACTCGTGACCGCCTGCATCACGTGGATCAGAATTATGTTCGTTCGGAGACGTTGACCGCGGCCAACGTGGAGTTGGTCAAGGCCCAGGCCGAGATCGAGTTGGCGCAGCTGTGGGGTGGTGGGCTGCTCGCCTCGGTCGACGGCATGCGGTTCGTGGTGCCGGTCCGCACGATCCACGCCAGGCCGAACCCGAAGTACTTCGGCCGCAAACGGGGCATCACCTGGTTGAACATGCTCAACGACCAGTCCGCCGGCCTGGCTGCCAAGGTGGTGTCCGGCACGCCCCGCGACTCGCTGAACTTCATCGATGTCGTGCAGCTCCAGCAGGGTGGCCGCAATCCCGAAGCCATCATCACCGATACCGGCTCGTATTCCGACATCGTGTTCGGTTTGGTGCATTTGATCGGCAAGAGTTATCGGCCGCAGTTGGCGAACCTGCCCGATCAGCGGTTGTGGCGGTTCGATCCGGACACGGACTACGGCCCGCTCAACCAGGCCGCCCGGGGGCGCATCGACACCGGGAAAATCGCCGCGCATTGGGAGGACATGTGCCGGGTCGCGGTGTCGATCAATGAGTGTGAGGTGTCGGCGCACGATGTCACCCGCATGATCTCCCGGGACGGGAACCCGACCCCGCTGGGCCAGGCCAACCTCACCGAGGGCCGCCACGACCTGGGGCGGCGGATCTACCACGGGAAGAAGGGAGAGATGACCCGCACCTACTACGAGGGCATGGAAGATCAACTCTCCGCGCTCGGGCTGGTCCTCAACTGCACGGTTCTGTGGAATACGTTCTACACCAACCGCGCTCTGGAACAGCTACGCGCGCAAGGCTATCCGGTGCGCGATGAGGACGCGCAGCGGCTCTCGGCCTTCATCCGCACCCACATCGGCATCGACGGCCACTACGCCTTCCACCTGCCCGACCTCGGCGGTGACCACCGCCCGCTGCGGGATCCCGATGCACCCGACCAGGACGATTGAGTCCCGGCCCGGCGGAACCAAATTCGATAAAAGCGTCGTTTAGCGGTTTCCCTATCACCGGCCGGGACGCTTCTGGCTCAGGCAGGAAACGGTGCGCCGGGAACGACCGGGGAGACTCAGGAACTCATCGACTCTTGACGACGCTCGTAGAGCGTGTCCATGACGAGGCCGAGGAGGCGTTCGGGTCGATCGGGGTCGGTGCTGTGGGAGGTGGTCAAAGCGATGCCCACGATGAGTTGGATGACATCGCGGGCGTGGACATCGGCGCGCACGCTGCCCGCGCGCTGGGCATGGGACACGACCGCATGGGCGGCTTCGTGAATGGTGGCGTGACAGTCGAACCCCAGGTCGACCGGCTCGGTCAGTGCCGCGCCCAGGCCGTGGTCGGTTCGTGCGTGGGTCAGGAAGGCTCGCAACCATTCGCGGAGTGCGTTGTCCGGGTCGGTGGTCGACATCAGTTCCTCTGCCCGCGCGACCAGTGCTTCGATGCGCTCGCGGAGTACGGCGGCCAGCAGTGCCTGCCGGTTGGGGAAGTGCCGGTAGAGCGTGCCTGGTCCGACATTCGCGCGACGGGCGATCTCGTTGAGTGAGGCGTTCGGTCCTTCCTCGGCGAACGTTTCGGCGGCGGCGCTCAACATGCGCTCGTAGTTGCGCTGTGCGTCGGCTCGCATGCCTGCCCTTGTCATCCGGAGAAGTTCTCCGTATCGTACCTCGAGTAAATCGGAGAACCTCTCCGGAAAGGTCTGGGAGAAGTTATGACGCAACGACAACTGGGCAGCGTTGGGATCTGGACGTTCGCGTTCGAGAGCCAGCCCGCCGGGCGAGTCCGCGAGGCGGCGGCCGAACTCGAGGAACTCGGTTACGGCACACTGTGGTTCGGTGAGGCGTTCGGCCGGGAAGCGATGGGGCAGGCGTGGCTGCTGCTCACCGCGACCGAGCGCGTTACGGTCGCCGCGGGGATCGCCAATGTCGCCTTCCGTGATCCGATCGCGATGGCGACCGCGGAACGCACTCTCGGGGACGCGTTTCCCGGTCGCTTCCTGCTCGGACTCGGCGGCCACCGGGTCGGTGGGCAAACCGGCGTGTTCGATGGCTACCCGATGCCTGCGATCGGAAACCGGCCGCTGGCGGTGATGCGTGACTATCTGGATGCGATGGACGCTGTACCGCACCACGGTCCCGTTCCCGACCCCGCGCCGCGCCGTGTGCTCGCCGCGCTCGGACCGAAGATGCTCGAACTGGCCGCCGAACGCACCTGGGGCGCACATCCATACTTCGTGCCCGTCGAACACACCGCGCTCGCGCGCAGGATCATGGGTCCGCACGCGGTCCTGGCCGTCGAGCAGGCCGTGGTCTTGGACACCGACCGGACCCGCGCACGTGCGCTGGCCCGGGCGCATGTCGCCGGATATGTCGATGCGGCGCCGCATCAGCAGGCGAATGTGCGGCGGCTGGGCTTCGGCGACGCCGATATCGTCGGCGGTCCAAGTGATCGTCTTATCGACGCGATCGTCGCCTACGGTGATGTCGACGCTATCGAGCAGCGGGTGCGCGAGCACCTCGCGGCCGGCGCCGACCATGTATGTCTCCAGGTGCTGACTGCCACCCCTGCCGAACTGCCGATGCCGGAATGGCGCGAGCTTGCGGGCCTGGTGGCCGCCATGCCTGCGTGAATGCGACACGGCTTCAAGGATTCCGCGAGATCACCAGTGTCCCACCCCTGTTCCTGGCATATGAGGTCCAGAGCTTCGAAAACTCGCGGTAACTCCGGTGCCGACCTGGGCGAATGCGGTGGTCAGGAAGTGCCCACTCCGCGAATTGTCTACGGTAGGGGTTCCGGTAGTAATCGGGCGAAAAACAACGACAATGGCTTGACCAGCAACTATGTGCCGAAATAGCTTGCGCTGCGGGCGGACTCGGTTGGTGCTTGGCTTGGCTGCCGATGAGGTCGATCGGCGTGCTGGAGGTCAGGTTTCGTGGCAACGCGGGTGTTCGCGGATGAGGAGTTGGCGCGTTTTCGGGAGTTCCCCGACATCAGCCGTGACGAGTTGTTCCGGTTCTTCACGCTGACCCCGGCCGATATCGCGTTCGTGGCGCCGTGTCGCGGTCGTGGGCCGGCTGAGCGGCTCGGGCTGTCGGTGTCGTTGTGCTCGCTGCCGTGGCTGGGGTTCGTCCCGGACCGGGTAGCGGACGCGCCGCCGGTGGCCGTGGCTCGGCTGGCCGAACAGCTGGACGTGGACGCGTCGGTGATGCGCTTCTACGGCAAGCGGGCGCAGACCCGCACCGAGCATGTGCGCCTGGTGGCGCAATATCTGGGGTGGCGGCCGGCGGGTGCGATGGAGTTGAAGGTCCTCGACGAGTTCCTGCTGGCGCGGGCGATGGAGCACGATTCACCGACGCTGCTGTTCCGGCTGGCCTGCGAGTATCTGTTGTCGGCCAAGGTGATCCGGCCCAGCCCGGACACCGTCGTGCGCCGCGTCGGTCATGCCCGCGAGCAGGCGCAGGCCGAAACCTACGACCGGCTGCGGGCCGAGTTCACGCCGACGCGGTGTGCGGCGTTGGACGCGCTGCTGGAAGTCGATGCCGGGCTGGGGATGTCGCGGATGCGGTGGTTGTCGACCGGGCCGGTCGAGGCCTCCGCGTCGGCGGTGAAGGCTGAGGTCGGCAAGCTGGAGTTCCTGCGCGGGCTGGGCGGGCACGAGCTGGACATGACGGTGCTGCCGGCGGAGCGGCGCCGGTTCCTGGCCACGATGGGGCGCCGACTGTCGCCGCAGGCGCTGGAGCGCCGCGATCCGCAACGCCGGTATCCGATCCTGTTGACCGTGCTGGCGCAGTCGGCGGTCGGCGTACTCGACGAGGTGGTCGCGCTGTTCGACCAGGCGATCTCCGCGAAATACAGTGCCGCCGAACGCAAGATGCGCGACGAACTCGCCGAACGCGGCCGCACCGGCGAAGACCGGCAAGCCCTGCTGGACGATCTGCTGGCGCTTGTCACCGACCCGGGCATCCCCGACGAGGACATCGGCGGCCTGATCCGGGGTGAACGTATCGGCTGGGAGCGGCTGCGTGGCGCGGTCGCCCAGGCCAAGCCGCGGCTGCCGCGTGACCACGGGCATCTGGCCGCGCTGGACTCGTCGTATTCGTATCTGCGGCAGTTCACTCCGCGCGTGTTGGCGACGGTGCCGTTCGCGGGCGGAACCGCGGCCACGGAGCTGCTGATCGCGGTGGCGATGCTGCGGGAGATGAACGCGACCAACGCCCGCAAGGTGTTCGACGAGGCCCCGACCGGGTTCGTGCCGGCCCGGTGGCGCGGCTATCTCGACGATGCCCGGAAGTCCGGGAACCAGACCGCGTATCGGCACTACTGGGAGCTGTGCGTGCTGCTGGGCTTGCGCGACGGCCTGCGCACGGGCGACGTGTACGTGCCAGGGTCGCGCCGGTATGCCGATCCGGCTGCGTATCTGCTGACCGCGCAGCAGTGGGAGCCCCAGCGTGACGAGTTCTGCCGCCTGGTCGGCAAACCGTCCGACCCCGGTCAGGCGCTGGGCGAGGCGGTGGCCGAGTTGCATGACGCGGTCGGTGAGCTGGAGAAGGTTCTCGCCGACGGCGACGGCCCGGTTCGCCTCGACGAGGCCGGGGACCTGGTGATCTCCCCGCTCACCGCGGAGGATGTGCCGTCGGAGTCGGAGGCGCTCAAGGCGGAGCTGACCGAGATGTTGCCGTTCGCCCCGATCCTGAGCGCCGCGGCGGTGCGTGGCCGCTACGGCCGCCGGCAGATGGCTGTCGAATGGCCCAATCGCTGTAGTCCCGTCGTCCGATCACCACTACTCGGCTCCGGGAACGTCTCCGCCGCCTGGGCATCACCGGCACCGGCCGGATCGCGGCCTTCAACGAGTTGCTGCGCGAGATCCCCGCACCGGTCCTCGCCGACCTCGTCGGTTGCAACCCGAAACTCGCCGCCGAACGCGCATCGCTCCTCGCGACCGACTGGGCCAACTACGCCGCCATCCGGACCCGCCGGACACCCGCATATCCCTGAACATCGGCGGCATACGAGCACGTCAAATATGGGATGGCACCAACAGTAACTCCTTAGCGCCGGATCGGGCGGAAATGCTCCTCGACCGCCTAGGTGGGCAGCTTGCCGCCACAACAGCCCCGCCGCTCGTGATCATGAACCGCTTCTGCTCGTAGGTGTGGCAGCGCCAACAACTGCGCCCCCTATCCGGGGGTGGCCGACGTCGATGCTGGAGCTGCCTCCAGCGCACCGCCCGCCCCGGCACTTGCACACCGAGCCGCGACCAGCCGGGCGAGCGCGGCCTCGGTGAAGACCGACAACCCGAGGTCGGGGTTGTATCCGTGAATTTCCTTGACGTCGAGTTCGGCCAGGAAATACAGGATCTCCCGCGAGATCACCTGACCTGGGACCAGCACCGGGAAGCCGGGCGGGTACGGGACGACGAAGGTGGTGGACACCAGGGTCTTCCCCTTGGCGAGCCGTCGCCCGGCGTCGCCGAGCAGGACGTGTTCGCGGTCGGACTCCTCGTACCCGGCATAGAAGGCCGATCGCATATCGCCGAACGAGCTGGCGCCGTCGGGACGAAATACGCTGTCGAACTCACTGAAGTCGGGCAGTGCCGGCAGCTCCTCGGTGATCTCGTGGACCCGTCGCTGCTGCAGGGCACGATCGGCCGCACCGGCCGCGTTCCGGCTGCGCTCGAGGTCGGTAGCCACTCGGCGCAGCACGTCGAGCAGGTAGTGCACGCTCGACCAGGTGACGCCAATCGTGAAGATCAGCAGCACACTGTTGATCGAGGTCTTGTTGATCTGGATGCCGAACCGGTCCATCAGGACGTGCTCGCGGAACTCGAACCCATTCATGCCCGTCTCACCGATGAACAGGGTGACCCGGGTCGGATCGAGCACGAACTGATCGGACCGCCACGCCTCGTTCCACTCCGCCAAACCACCCAGCCTGACCTGCTGGTACGAGCTGACCGCAGAGCGCCGGAACTCGTCGGGCACCAGGTCGGCCTCGTCGAGGATGCGGAACCACTTGCCGATCAGCCGGTCCTTGCGGACCCGGTGACGGAAGACCAGCGCCATTTCGTAGACGTTCCGGACCAGCTGGAAACCCTCGATGTCGACCTGCCGCCGCGCCAGGTCCAACGACGCCAGGAGTTGCTGGTTCGGCGAGGTTGAGGTGTGGGTCAGGAACGCCTCGGCGAACATATCCTGGACGAGAGCCCGGAAATCCTGGTCGCGGACATGGATCATCGACGCCTGCCGAAGCGCCGAGAGCGACTTGTGGGTGGAGTGCGTCGCATACACGCGTACCCGCGCCCGTCCGGGATCGGGAAGCAGTCGGCGCTCGCCCCACTCGGCCCGGTCGACTTCCCGCATCGAGGCACGCCACACGTGGTACATCTCGGCATACCCAGGCGAGGACAGTGCCGATTCGAGTTGCTCGGCGGCCACCATCGCGGTCCGCTGCCGGGCCCACGGCACCGCGGTCGCGAACGCGTACCACGCCTCGTCCCACAGGAAGCAGATGTCCGGCTTGATCGCCAGGACTTCCTCCATCACACGCCGGGGGTTGTAGACGACGCCGTCGAACGTGCAGTTGGTGAGCACCAGCATGCGTACCCGGTCTAGTTGTCCGGCCGCTTCGAGGTCCAGCAGCGCCTTCTTGATGGTGTACAGGGACACCGCTCCGTAGATCGCGAACGGCGTGAGCGGGTAGGCGTCCAGGTACATCGGGTACGCCCCGGCGAGCACTAGGCCGTAGTGGTGCGACTTGTGGCAATTGCGATCGATCAAAACGATGTCGCCCGGCCGGGTCAGGGCCTGCAGCACGATCTTGTTCGCGGTGGATGTCCCGTTGGTGACGAAATACGTCTGATCGGCGCACCATGTCTTCGCGGCTTTATTCATCGCCGACCTGATCGTGCCGTGTGGATCCAGCAGTGAGTCCAGCCCGCCGGAAGTGGCCGACGTCTCGGCCATGAAGATGTTGCGGCCGTAGAACTCGCCCATGTCCTGCAGCGACCTGGAGTTGAAGATGCTGGCGCCGCGCGCGACGGGAAGGGCGTGGAATTGGCCGACCGGCTCGGCCGCATAGGCACGCAGGGCGTCGAAGAACGGTGTGGCGAAGCGGCTCCGGAAGCCGGCGAGCACCGTGCTGTACAGGTCGGTGACATCGTTGAGCCGATAGAACGTGCGGTCATAGACGTTCGGCTGGTCCTCGGTCTCCGCAGCGATCGACTCGTCGGTGAGCAGGTACAGGTCGATGTGCGGTCGCAACTGCTTGATCCACTCACCGCATTCGACCCAGCTCTTCGTGCGCTCGGTCACGATCACGTCCTCGTTCACGCCGAGCAACGTGGTCATCAACGGCACCCGGTCGCGGGAACGCAGCGGCAGGTCGTGCCGGATGATCGCCGCCTGAATCTCGCCGTTCAGCGCGACGGCGGTGATGGCGTCTTCGATGCTCGCGACCACGAGCAACTCGAACTGAACATCGTCGGACGGGTCACGAAGTGCCCGCAGGCTCACCGCCAGGCCCTCGGGAGCTTCGGGCAGGGAGTCGTCGCCGAGCAGGACGGTGAAGAACTGCTGCTGTTTGGTTCGCGCCACGAGTTCCTGATCGGCCAGCGGTGCGGAGGTGTCGAACACCACTGCGCCGTCGCCGTACTCCGAGAGCAGGCGGACAGCCAGCGCCACCCCCTCGGTGAGCTGCACCGTGGCCAGATCGGCGATATATCCGTTAAACGCCGCCAATCTGGCCGCACCCGGGTACAGCCAGTACCGCTCGTAGGCGCCGAGCCGATCGAGCAGGCGCCGCACCCGGGCGGCTTCGTGCGTGGTGTCCAGCCCGGCGCTGTTGACCTCGGCGAGCCGCTGACACGCGTCGTCGAGCAGATTCCACGTGTCGATTCGCGAATACGACGGATTCGCCACCGCCGCCAGCGCGGAGACAGTAAGCCCTTTCGCGCGTTCGCCGTCTTGGTGCATGTCCTCGGTTTCGCCACCAATCAGTGCATGCGAGGCGATCTGTCGACAACATCGGATCACCCTGGAACATTCATCCTGCAAATATTGTGTCCCGCCATCGAGCGAATTCCTAGCCACAATCCCAGGGCCACACCGGCGAATTTCCGACACTCCCCGCCCGTCACCGAACGCAATAACCGATCTCGCGAGCACTGTCGAAAAGGTCGGCCCGGCCGGGCGCGATTCCCGAGCCGAGTCGCATGTTGGACACGGGATTCCGCGACACCGTGGCGATGGTAAGGTCCTGCCGCTTTGCCGACTCCGGTTCACCGGCGCCCTACACACCTGGGGCTTCGCCATCTACCTGCTGGAGGAGTGAGTTTCGTTTGTACGAATCAGGCAGCCGTGGAGGATGCCGACGAGGCGGTTGCCGAGTTGGCGTAGTTCGGCGCTGTGTTCGACCTCGCGGGCACGAAGCTCGTCATAGTAGGTGCGGCAGGCCGTGTCGTGCAGGATCGCGGCGCTCGTTGTGCACGAACCGGGCGTGAACTGTCTTGGTTTTGCCGGACTGGCGGGTGATCGGGGAGGTTCCGGCGTAGTTCTTGCGGGACTTGGCGTCGGTGTAACGCCGCGGCGCGTCACCGAACTCGGCGAGCACCCGGGCGCCGGTGATCGGCCCCATGCCAGGCAGGCTGAGGTAGATCTCAGCGTCCGGGTGCCGGCCAAAACACTGCTTCACCTCGGTTTCCATCAGCTTGATCTGCTCGTTGAGGGTGGTCAGGATCGCCGCGCTCGCCCGGACCGACGCTGCGTAGGCGCTGGTGACCACGGCGGGCTGGCCCAGCTGCGCAGTCGCCAACGCGGCCACGATCGCGGCGGCCTTGGCTTCGATGTCGTGGCGGCGGGCCCGCCGCAGCACGGCGGTGATCTGCTCGAGTGTCAGCCGGGCTGCTGTGCCCGGATCCGGTGCGGCGCCCAGCAGTTCGAGGGTATCGGCACCGGCCAGGCCCAGTGGCTTGTAAGCCAGGGTCTGATGGGCACGAGCGGCGACCTTGACCGCCTCGGCGATGTCGGAGTCCGCGGCGACCTGGCGCAACTGGTGGCGGCGGGTGCGCACCATGTCGGCCAGGGCGCGGGCATCGGTTTTGTCGTCCTTGGCGCCCGATAGAGACACCAGTTCACGGTGGCGGGCAGCCTGTTTCGGGTTGACCCCGTATACCTGATACCCGGCCGCGACCAGCGCCCGCACCCAGGGACCGCGGTCGGTCTCGATGCACACCAGTACCTGCCCAGGATCAGATCTGTCGGGCAGGAACCGGGCGATCAGTTCGTGCAGGCGGGTCATGCCCTCCATTCCCTCGGGCAACCTGGCGGTTTTCACCGTCCGGCCGTGCTCGTCCTGCACCTCCACATCGTGGTGGTCTTCGGCCCAGTCGTCTCCGACGAACAACATTCGCGCTCCGAACTGCCATGTTCGGTTGTGGGCAGCCACCGGGAGACGCAGCGGACTAATGGACCAGTACTCACGCCAAATGCCTTGGCGGGCACGACATCCCTTCAGTTGTTTCGCTCCCGGACCACCGGCAGGGCACGGTCTGACACCAGAACTCGAAGCTCTGTCGGCGAGAGTGCTCACCTGTCGGCGGCTACGGCACCGAGTCTGCCTCATCGGCTCACCCGGCAGCTCCCATTAGTCGGCGTGGCCGAGGAGTTCGGCGATGTACGAACCCGGCTCGGGAACGAACTCGGCACCGAATGCCTCTACGGTCACCCCGCCGGGAATGGCGCTGCGACCGTGTGCCGTTCGGCGATGCGGGTGCTGGTCGCGCTCAGTGCAGGTACGACGCCCCGTTGACGTCCAGCACTGCCCCCGAGCTCCAGACAGCTTCGGGCGAGGCGAGATACCTTACGGCGGCGGCGATCTCGGCCGGTTCGGCCACACGTCCGAACGGGCTCTGTGCGCGCACGGCGTCGGTCACCCGGTCCGCGACCCGTTCGGTGGCGACGAATCCGGGCGCGACCGAGGCGACGGCGATCCCGAAGGGGGCGAGCGCGACCGCCAGGGACTGCCCGAGCGCCTGCACCGCGGCCTTGGTGGCGCCATAGGCGGGATGGTCCGGCTCACCCCGGAAGGCGCCGCGGGAACCGACGTTGACGATGCGCCCGGATATCCCTCGGTCGATCATATGCCTTGCCGCGCAGTAGGATACGTTCGCGGTGCCGAGCAGATTCACGTCCACGGTGCGGCGCCACGCGTCCTGCCACCCGTCGTAGTCGATGGTGGCCAGCGGCTGCGGCAGGTTCACCGCCGCGTTGTTGACCAGCACGTGCACCGCGCCCAGCGCGACGACCGCGGAGTCCACCACGGCCGCGGCCCCGGCCGGGTCGCCGATGTCGCCGCCGATCAGCACGTGGCCGTCACCGCTCAGATCGTGCAGGGTGTCCTGGGCATCCTCGCGTCGCGAAGAATAGTGGACCGCGACGCGGTCGCCGTTGTCCGCGAACGCTTTCGCGATCGCCCGCCCGATCCCCCGCGAGGCCCCCGTCACCAGCACTCCGCGATTCACAGCCCGACCACCTGCCCATTCACCATGCGTACGAGCCTGCCACATCACCTCTCGCGCGCGGACGCCGCCGCCGGTTGAGTGCGGGGGTTGCTGCCGTGCCAGCGCGCTGCCGGACGGTGCACAGGATTACTGCCACCCCTCGGCGACCGAACACCCGGGGCCGGGTTCGTTCCGCGAGATCATTCGCGCAGCAGATCGATGACCTTGGTTTCGCTGAGCTCCCCATGCCCGGCCGCGACCAGCCGGGTGAAGATGCCCAGGGCCGTGTGCCCGAGGGCGGCGGGGTTGCCGACCGCCTCGGCGAGCTCGACTCCGATGCGCGTGTCCTTCAGGCGCAGGGCCGCGGTGAAATCGATGTCGCGGTCGTGGATGTCGTCCAGGATCAGCCTGCTGATCCGCACGACGGTGGGGCTCGCCGCGCCGCCGCGGGACAGGGCGTCCACGACGGTAGGCAGGTCCAGGCCGGCCAGCTCGGCGGTGCGCAGCGCCTCCGCGGTCGCGGCGATCTGGATCGAGCCCAGCAGGTTCTGCATCAGCTTGTACGCGGTGCCCGCGCCCACCTCTCCGAAGCGAACGATGCTGGTGCACAACGGTTCCAGCAGCGGGCGGGCGGCCTCGAGGTCCGCGGCGTCAGCGCCCGCGAACAGCGTCAGCTTCCCGGCCGCGGCCGCCGCGGGCAGCCCGGTGACCGGCAGGTCGAGATACCGAAGCCCGTGCGCGGCAGCATCTTTCGCAAGCTCCAGCACATGCGGCCGCGAGAGCGTGGAGCATTCGATCGCGAACGCGCCCGCGGCGGGCGCGCCCGCCAGCGCCCCGTCCGGCCCCGACCACACCGCCCGCGAAGCGTCGTCGTCGGCGACCATGGAGATGATCGCTTCCGCATCCTGCACCGCGGACCGCGGCGTCTCGGCGGAAACAGCGCCGCGCGCGACGAGAGTTGCTACACCGCCCGCCGATCGGTTGTAGACCCGCACTTCGTGCCCGGCGTCCACCATCCGCCCGGCCATCCCCGATCCCATCCGGCCCAACCCCAGAAACGCAATCCTCGCCACCCGCGTCATCCTATCGAGGCTGCGGCGACCCAGCTCCGCCTCGCCGATCCTCGTGACGCGGAAGTCGGCCACGTCACACACTCCCATCTTGACTGAAATTTCAGTCAGGATTTAGGGTCGTGTCCACAGTCCACACGCGAGGAGACCCCCGAGATGCGGCGACGCACATTCGTTCAGCAGTCGATGGCCACAGTCGGCGGCCTGCTGCTGGCAGCTTGCGGCGACCAGAGCGGGCCTACCAGCAACAGGCACGAGGGGAGAAAGTGGATGATGCCCGAGGAGGGGCGTCCGCACGCGCGGACATGGATGGCCTTCGGCGCCAGCGAACGGATCTGGGGCCCCGACCTGCTACCGCAGGTGCGACGCGACCTCGCCACTGTCGCCACCACCATCGCCCGGTTCGAGCCGGTGTCGATGCTGGTGCGGACCGCGGACATGGATGTGGCCCGGGGCCTGATCGGGAGTGCGACCGTCGAGCTGATCGCCGCGGAGATCGATGATCTGTGGATGCGCGACACCGGCCCGGTGTTCGTGACCGGCGACGGCGCGCGGGCCGGGGTCGATTTCAACTTCAACGGCTGGGGCGGCAAGCAGCGACACAGCCGCGATGCCCGAGTCGCGCAGTTCGTCACCGCACGCGCGGGGGTCGAGGGGGTACGCACCGATCTGGTGCTGGAGGGCGGTGCCCTCGAGGTGGACGGCGAGGGCACCGCGATCATCACCGAGAGCTGCGTGCTCAACAGCAACCGCAACCCGGGCTGGAAGAAGAACGACGTCGAGGAGGAGCTCGCCTACCTGTTGGGCATCGAGAAGGTGATCTGGTTGCCCGGCATCGCGGGGCACGACATCACCGACGGCCACACCGATTTCTACGCCCGCTTCGCCGGGCCCGGCGTCGTGGTCGCGGGCCTGGACAACGACGAGACGTCATTCGACTACGACGTCACCCGTCGTCACCTCGACATCCTGCGTTCGGCCACGGACGCCCGCGGTCGCAGACTGCGGGTGGAGACGTTGGAGGGGCCCTCGACCATCCGGGTGAAGGGCGCCGGGGACGACTTCGCGGCCGGCTATGTGAACTTCTACGTGTGCAACGGCGCGGTCATCGCGCCCGAATTCGGTGACTCCGACACCGATGCGGCCACCGCGGCCACCCTGGGGCGGCTGTTCCCGGGCCGTCAGGTCGTGCAGATCGACATCGACACCATCGCGGCCGGTGGCGGCGGAATCCACTGCACCACCCAGCAGGAGCCCGCGGCGTAGCCGCACCTGCGCCCTACTGTGAGGAATCATGTCCGATCGTCGAACCCAGATCCTGGAGGCAGCCGTACGCGTCATCGCTCGCGATGGAGTACGTGGGCTGCGCGTGGAAAAGCTCGCCGCCGCGGCGGGTGTGTCCACCGCGCTCATCTACTACCACTTCCAGGATCGTGGTGGGGTGCTGCATGCGGCGCTCGAGCACATCAATCACCGCGCCGTGCGCTACACCGACCCCGCACTCGCGCAGAACGATCCCCGCACCCGGATCGTCACCATGCTGCTGCTCGAACTACAGGACACCGACGAGGTCCGCGAAACCAGCATCGCCTGGGGTGAACTGCGCGCCAGCGCCGTCTTCCACCACGACCTGCGCGAGGCCCTGCACACCACCACCGACGCGTGGAACGCCGACATCGCGGAGCTCATCGGCCAAGCGCAGGGCGCGGGCACGATCGGCCCCGACATCGACCCCGTCGCTGCCGCCGAACGCCTCACCGCCCTCGTCGAGGGACTCAGTGAACGCTGGCACAGTGGCTCCATCGACCTCGAGCGCGCTCGCGAACTGCTCACCGGCGCAATCAGTCTCGAACTCGACCGCGCGTGATCCCGATCAGCTCAGGCGGGCCCGAAGGAGGCAGAATTCGTTGCCCTCGGGGTCGGCTAGGACGTGCCACTGCTCCGCACCGGTCTGGCCGATGTCGGCCGGGCGCGCCCCGAGCGCCAGGAGGCGTTCGAGTTCGGCGTCCTGATCGCGGTCGGTGGCGTTGACATCGAAGTGGATTCGCAGTCGGCCGGCCTTGGGCTCGGTGGTGGGGCTGAAGATCAGGGTGGGCTGCAGTCCGCCGAACCCTTCTCGCGGCCCGATCTCCACCGCGCCGTCAGTGGTGTCGAGCACGACGAAATCCAGTACCTCGCACCAGAACTCCGCCAGCCGCGGGGCATCCAAGCACGGGATGATCAATTCGGAAATGCGACTTGCCATGTGCGGCACCCTACGGTCCGACCGTTCCGCGTGGCCAGTCTTTTGTCGGGGCCGACCGCAATTCGCGGGGTCTCAGATCGGCAGGAGGCCGTGACGCGGGTGTTGGCGTGCACGCGGCAGCACCATCACCCCGGTGCCCTCGCCCGTGGTGTGCGGGCCGAGGCCGCTCAGGTCTATCGACAGTCGACGGCTCACCATCCATGCTCCGAACAGCAGATCCTGCCCGGGGTCCGCGCCCGAGACGTCCTCCGGTTCCTCGATCTCGGGCAGGCGGTCGTCCCCGCAGCGCTCCTCCAGCATGGCCGCATACGCGTCCGCCATACGCATCGTCGCAGGCACCGGATCGATGAGGTCGAGTGCGTCCAGGACCGCCGCCTGATCGGTGGTCGGCAGCGCGTACCAGGCACCGTTCAACTGTTGCCGACGCAATGGTTCGGGTGTCTCGACGCGCTGTTTCATCCGGATCAACCGCTCCAGCGCCAGCAAATCCTTCGCGCCGATCTGGTCCCAACCGTATTCGGCAAGCATCTCCAGTGTCATCCGGCGTCGCAACGGCTCCGACTCCCCCATCGCCCGTAGTAGATTCGCCGTGCCCGGCCCCGCATTGCCCACCGACCATATCGCGTGGCGGCGGATCGATTCCGTCGTACTACCGAGCAGCGTGAGCACGACCGGCAGATGTGTGCACTGGTGTGGAGCAATGCCGGTGCCGCATCGGTTGTTCCATCGCATTGCGCAATCGATCGTCGAATGGTCCGATCCGGCTCACGAAAACCCGCCATTCCCAACTACTTACGCCCGATCTCGGCCTGGGCGAGCAGATCGTCGGCGAGGCGCTCGGCGCGTTCGGCGCGGGCGAGGATCTGTGCACGGGCGTCGTCCAGGGCTGCCAGGCGTTCGGCGGCCTCGCGCTGCGCGGCCGCAGCGGCGGTGGCGTGTTCGGCGCGCAGGGCCGTGACCTCGGCGGCTGCGGCGCTGCGGACGTCGGCGAGCTCGGCTCGGGCGGTGGCGATCTCGGCCCGCGCTCGGGTCAGTTCGGCGCGGGTGCCGGTGAGGTCGTCGCGGGCCTGTGTGAGGGCCTCGTTGCGTTCGGCGACCGCGGCCTCGGCACGGTCGATGGCGCGTTCGGCGTCGGCGGCGCGCTGCACGGCGAGGTCGCGTTCGGCCGCGGCGGCGGTGACCTGCTGGGCGGCTTCGCGTTTGGCGCGCTCGGCCTCGGCGCCGGCCTTCTGGCGGGCCAGCGCGATCTCCTCGGCGGCCTGTTCGCGGGCGCGTTCGACATCCTCCGCGGCCTCGCGGCGGGCGGTGCGCACTTGAGCTTCGGCCTCGGTGCGCGCGGCGAAGACGTCGTCGGCGGCGCGGGTGGTGATGCGCTGGACCTCGGTGAGGGCATCGTCTCGGGCGGCCAGGGCCTCGGCGATGCGAGCCTCGGCGGCGTCGGCGGCCGCGGCCGCATCCTCCGCGGCGGATTCGGCCGCCGCCCGCGCCTCGTTCGCCTCGCGCCGGGCCTGTTCGGCGGCGACCGCGGCGATGTCGGCCTCGGCGATGCGCCGTGCTGCCTCGGCCTGCACGGCCTGGACCTGCGCCTCGGCGACGGCCGGATCGGCGAGCGCGGAGAGTTCGGCGACCGCGGTGGTAAGCGTGCCGCCGAGCTGTTCGGCCAGTGTGCGGAACTGGGTGAGCAGTTGATCGGCGCGCAGCCGCGCGACGGTGACCGGACCCTGTTGCGTCACAGTGACGTTCGCGGCCGGGGTCTGGGCTTCCTCCTGTTGCAGGCGCTGGCGCTCCCGCCAGGCCCGCCAGCGGGTGTGCTCGGGGTGGTCGCAGTATTCCGAGGGCCGCCCGGGCCCGCCGCCGCGGGTGACCGTCCGGGAGCAGCCCGGGTAGTTGCACATCGTCGTCACCGGGAAATCGTAGCGTTGGTTTCGTCATATCGAACGAATTAACACGAAACGAATCTTGGTGGGACTCAATTCGATTCGTTCCGTGCTGACCCCCGATAAGTGAACGTTATCGGCGGTCAGGATCGGAAACTCCCCCCATTGACCGCCTTCGAAATACGTTTACGTTTGGTGTCACATAACGCAACGTATCTACAACGAATCTCGTTGGATACTAGGGTCGCTGGTACGCAGGTACCAATCTCGAATTCCTCGGCGTCGGCGGCCGGGCCCTGTTGTGCGATATTATCCGTGCG
The DNA here is from genome assembly GCF_050434125.1 of Nocardia sp. GP40. Classification (NCBI taxonomy): domain Bacteria; kingdom Bacillati; phylum Actinomycetota; class Actinomycetes; order Mycobacteriales; family Nocardiaceae; genus Nocardia; species Nocardia sp. GP40. Next base: position 52,928 of record NZ_JBNPVW010000006.1, read on the forward strand.
GATAATGTTATCTCTATGGATAACGAAGTTTCCCGCCTCGTTGAGCCACCGGGCGATCGGCCCGCCAGCTGCGCCGAGGTCGGCACGGAGGCGCAGCGGTCATGACCATCCATCGGGCGGCGACCGCGGCCCGCAAACAACAGATCACCGGTGCCGCGGTCGCTCTGCTGGGCGAGCTGGGCTATCAGGCCACCACCTTCGAGGCCATCTGCAACAGGGCTGGGCTCAGCAGCAAGCGGCTGATCACCTATCACTTCTCCAGCAAGGACGAGTTGTTCGCGGCCATCGCCGATCAGATCGTCGCCGACGCCGACGCCCACACGCGGACCACCCTGGAGGCCGCGACCGGCGCCCGTGAACTGCTCGCCGCCGTCATCCGGGCGAACGTGGCGTTCATCGCCGATAACCTGCCGCAGGTGCGGGCGCTCCAGCAGATCCTTCTCAACGGCGGTCACGGCGTCTGGGAGCGTCACCACACCGAATCGGTGAACCGGCTGGCCCGTCTGTTCGCGCAGGGCCAGCGCACCGGAGGCTTCCGCCCTTTCGATCCGCAGGTCATGGCAGCGGCGCTACGAGCCTCCATCGACAGTGTGGTCCCGCTCCTTTCCGCTGGTCTCGACCCCGGCCTCTGTGGAACCGAACTGGTCGAACTCTTCGACCGCGCGACGAGTGAACGGCCCTGACGCGAAGGCGTAATCGGCGTGCACACGGAAGGAACAGCAATGACGTACACAGAGGTTGCCGGGCGTACGTATGTCGTGACCGGCTCCGCCTCGGGCATCGGTGCGGCGACCGCGACGATGCTGCGCGAGCGTGGCGCCAAGGTCATCGGCTGCGACCTCGGCGACGCCGATATCGAGGCCGACTTGTCCACCCCGCAGGGCCGGCAAGCGCTGATCGACCAGGTGGCCGAGTGCGGGCCCATCGACGCAGTGCTCGCCGTGGCCGGGGGCGGCAAGACCGGTCTCCTCGAGACGAACTACTTCGGCGCTGTCTCGACGCTGGAAGGGTTACGGCCACTGCTGGCGAAGAGTGCGGCGCCCCGAGCCGTGGTCGTGTCCTCGACCTCGTCGCTGGCGCCCGCGGATGAGCGCGTGGTGCAAGCATGCCTCGACGGCGACGAAGCCGCCGCCGTCGCCTACGTCGACGCGGACCCATCCATCGGCGGCACCACAGGTGCTTACGGCATCGCCAAACGTGCGCTGAATCGTTGGGTACGCAGGGTTGCCCCGACACCCCTGTGGGCGGGAGCCGGCATCGCCCTCAATGCTGTCGCGCCCGGCGTCGTCGACACACCCGCGGCCGCTTGGATCCTCGCGAACGAAGACACCCGCACCGCCATGGAAACCGCGGCGCCGCAACCGTTCGGTGGCTTTCCCGGGCGCCCGGAATGGGTCGGCGAGCTCATCTGCTGGCTCGCCGGCGCGGACAACCGATTCGTGACCGGTCAGGTCATCTTTGCCGACGGGGGTGCGGAGACGGCGTTGATCGGAGACCTGCACTGGCGTTGAGGGCCAACAGCAGGCCAGGAGGTCGTGCTCACCACGACGAAATTCGACCGATTCGCGCGGAACATAGCCGACATCGACCGCATCATCAGCAGCGCTACGCCGCGGACCCGACCCTCGTCATGAATCGATGTGTGTGCAGGTCGGTCATTGCGCGGCCTCCTCGACTTGGCGCGGTTCACGTTCACCGTGTTCTTGGTTCGCCGGCACATGTCAGTTGCGTCCGTAGAAGCCGTCGAGGCGACCACGGGCGAGGACGTGACCGGTAGTGGTGAGGACGTCGCGCGGCTTGCCGGAGTCGAGTGTGGCGCCGCGCGCTCGCTCGGCGAGGGGAGTGCCGAGCGCGAAGAGCTGGAATACATATCGATGTGGGCCATGGCTTTTCGGCGGCGCCATGCCGAAGTAGCCGCTGCCGATACCCGACCGCAGGACCCGTACGCCCTCGGCGGGGCCAGCGACGTCGAGGCCACCGGCGGCCAGGCTGGTAGTCGAGGCGTCGAGCAACGCGAGGCAGTGAACGAAGGGCATGCGTGTGGGGGCGTCGGGATCCTCGACAACCAGCAGTAACTGCGCCGTGTCCGCTGGGACCGGCGACCACGTCAGGGCGGGTGAGAGATTCTCACCGCCGACCCGTGTCGCGGCGTGCACGGTCGCGATTGCGTGTTCATGTTCGAAATCCGGGCTGCTCAGCGCCAGTGTCTCGGCACCGGCGAGATTCGGGGCGTGCCAAGCGAGTCCTGCGTGTCCTGTCCGCTGACTCTTGGTCGGGTCAATGCGTACTGTCATGTGGTTTCCTCGGGGTTTTGCTTGGTCGGGTTGTCCCGTAGGTGGGTAACCTCGTCGAGGGTGCTGCGTTCGGATCGTTCGATGAATCGCAGCAGTGAGCCGAGCTCCTCGGTACCGAAGACCTCGAGGTCCTCGTGGGTGCGAGCGGCCAGCCCTTCGAAGTAGGCCGCGATGCGCGTCAGGCTCTCGGCGGTCGTTTCGATCAATACGCGACGCCGATCCCCGGGATCGTTGACTCGCGTGATGCAGCCGGCCGCGTCGAGCCGATCGATCATACGCGACACCGATCCCGGGGTGAGACCGACGCGACGCGCGAGTTCGGCGGCGGTGGCGGGACCGTGCTGGTTCAGCACATGCAGGCAGTCCAGATCGCTGGGGGCCACACCCATCCGGTCGGCGATCAGCCGATTGAGTTGCGCGAGCGCATTGACCCATCCGGGTAATGCGGCCAGCACTCGATCTTCGGTTTCCCGCCGTGAACTGTGACTCACCCTTGGCCTCCCTGTGGTTCGGGTACGCCCGCGAACCTACCTTAAATAAGTGTGTCATGCAACTATTGTGCAACACACCAGATTCGTGACACACTCATTGCGCCACGCACTTAGTGTGTGGCGCAATTTAGAGAAGGATGTTGATGCCACAACGAATCACCGGAACCACCCGCACGATCGCGCTCACGGTCGTGCTGCTCGCGGCCTTCATGGACCTGATGGACGTGACGATCCTGAACGTGATGCTGCCGACGATCGAAGCCGATCTGCGCGCCGGTCCGGCGGCGCTGGAATGGATGCTGTCCGGCTACACCCTCGCGCTGGCCGCCGGCCTGATCGCCGGCGCCCGCCTGGGCGATCGATGGGGACACAAACGCGTGTTCATCATCGGTATCGCCGGATTCACCGCCGCATCGGCGCTGTGCTCGGTCTCGATCGACCCCGGCATGCTCATCGCGGCGCGAGTCGGGCAAGGACTCTTCGCCGCGGCCATGATTCCGCAGGTGCTTTCGCAGATCCAATTGCTGTATCGCACAGAGGAACGCGGGCCGGCCATGGCCGCGTTCTCGGCCCTGTCCGGAATCGCCGCGACCCTCGGCCCGATCCTCGGACCGGTGCTGCTCGATTGGAACCTCGCCGGGCAGGGCTGGCGACTGGTCTTCTGGGTGAACGTCCCGGTCGGCGTCTTCGCCGCGATCGCCGCGGCCCGGCTGCTGCCCGATGGGCATCGTGACAACGATCAGCAGTTGGATCCGATGTCGGTCCTGCTCGCCGGTTCCGGTCTGGCACTGGTGATCTACCCGCTCATCACCGCATCGGCGGGCACCGGCTGGCCGTCCTGGGCCTACCTGGTCATCGCAGCCGGGCTGGCAGCGCTTGCTCTCCTCTATGTCCGGCAGCGGCGCATCGCAGCGCGCGGCGGGCGGCCGCTCATCGACCTAACCGTCCTGGCGAAGCGCTCCCTGGCGGGCGGGCTCGCGGTCCAGTTGTTGTTCCTGGTGCCGATCATGGGGTTCTTCCTCACCGTCATGCAGTTCCTGCAGCGCGGACTCGCCATGAGCCCGCTGCACGCCGGATCGACCATGCTGGCCTGGTCGATCACCGTCACCGTGTTCGCCGGACTGGCCGCCACTGTGCTCCTGCCCCGGATCGGCAGGCGCACAGTCCAACTCGGACTCGTCATCACCGCCATCGGCCTGGCGCTACTGGCCACCGTCGCCGCACATGCGCACAGCCACACGGGAACACTCGATCTACTGCCCGGCATCCTGGTCGGCGCGGCCGGCATGGGACTGGTCGTCGCCCCCATCGCCCAGCTCACCCTCGCCGACCTCGCGCCCGATCGAATCGGCACGGGCTCGGGCCTTTTCAACACCGTCAGCCAACTCGGCGCCTGCATCGGCGTCGCCGCGATCGGCACCCTCTTCTTCGGCGGACTCCACCACAACATTGGCACAGATCGCCCGGCCGCCTACAGCCACGCCTTCGAACAGACACTCTGGATCAGCGTCGGGCTGCTCGCTGCCGCCTTCGCGATCAGCTACGCCCTGCCCCGCCCCGAGGCTGCAGCGCACCGACACCCCGCCCCGGCCGCCGCGCACTGACATCAGCTCGAAACATATACCACCACAGGAGAATCCATGCCCACCAAGACCCTGCACATCCCCACCGCAGACGGCCACGCCGACGCCTTCGCCGCCTACCCCGACCACGGTGACCGGCTTTCGGGAGTGCTTGTACACCGACGCCTTCGGCCTGCGACCCGAATTGAAGGACAGGGCCCGCGAATTGGCCGCGCACGGATACTACGTGCTCGTCCCCAACCTCTACTACCGGCACGCACCCGCACCGGTGATCACCCTCCCCGGCCACATCAGCGAAGAGATCCGGCCCACGATCATCGCTGAACTGTGGCCGCTGATCCAGGCACACACCACCGAACGCGTCCTGCGCGACGCCGACGCCTACCTCGAATTCCTCACCGCCCAGCCCGAAGCCGCCACCGGATCCGTCGGCGTCATCGGCTACTGCCTCGGCGCCGCCCTGGCAATGCGCACCGCGACAGCCCACCCCGACCGCGTCGCCGCCCTGGCCGGATTCCACCCCGGATTCCTCGTCACCGACGCCCCCGACAGCCCCCATCAGGAACTCTCCCGCCTCACCGCCCAAGTCCACCTCGGCCTCGCCGTCGGCGACATGCGCGCCGAGACGATCGACAAACTCAACCAGGCCTTCGATTCTGCAGGCATCGACCACACCACCGAGATCTACCCCGACACCGTCCACGGCTACACCATGTCCGACACCGACGCCTTCAACCCCGAAGCCCTACAACGCCATTGGGACCGCCTGCTCCCACTCCTCGACCGAACCCTCACCACCGTCTGAGATTCCACCGGCAATCCGATCCGGCATACACAACTGCCCGCAGCCTCACCAGGCCATCGCAGGTTCGCTCGCCTTGGAGCAGTCCCTGGCCGGCGCGCCCGTGTCGCACACGGCAGTAGTGGTGTAACTGAACGGGATCTGGTGCTCACGCGATGATGCTCCGCCGCAACCGCTCCGAAGCCAGCCCACTGTGGCTTGCCCCGACATCGGCAGGCAACCCTGAATAACATTGACGCTCAGCGGATGTCGGGGCTTCTGCCCATCAGCCGTAGCAGCCGGTCCTGTCGCGTCCCGGCGGCAGTATTCACACTGCCGGGTGCGGCGAAGAACCGGTGGGTTGTATCCACGGACGTAGGCATTTCGTCCAGCCCGTCGTAGATCTCGTGGAGATGGTTGTCGATCCAGGCGATCAGGTCGGTGTCGAGTTCATCCTCAATACCCATGGCCCGAGCCAGATCCCAGGTGTGAATGACGGTGTCGGTGGTGCGTACAGCGAGAGCCTGTTGCCCGAGAACCTGCCCCATGGGGTAGTCGAAAACCCGATGCAGGACTCCAGGCACAGCGAACGCGGCACGGCAGTCCCGCACGGACTCGGTGTAGGCGAGTATCGGATCGTCGCCCATCGCATCGACGTCTCGCAGGCGCAGGAATTCATCGCGGCTGCCACCCTCGAGTAGCAGCAGGTAGTTGAGGTTTCCTCGAACCATGTGGTTGACCAGTTGTCGCACATTCCACTCGGTGCAAGGTGTCGGCCAATCCCATTGATCGGGCCGAACCGTCTGCAATCGTCGCTCGAATTCGGCACTCGCCAGCACGAACCGGTCGATGATCCCGTCGAAAACCTCACTCACACAACACAGCCTGCCTCCCTTCCACGTCCGGCACCGGCGGAGATCGGACCTCGCATTTGTCACAACGGCCAATCGCCGAGGGATGGTCCCGCTCTCGCATGCCGCGACCTTTGCTGTCGCCGCCTTCGATGAAGTCGCTCGGCAGCACCGCCGCGGCATCCATCCCCGTCACATGCTGCGGCACCAACACCGCCCCGATCACCGACCGGCCATCTGCAACAACAGCGCCCGCCACCGCCTCCGGGTCTTCGAGTCTGTCGGCCTCGGTGAGGATTTCGTTCATTGTCTCCCGAAGATGCCGGTGCAGTTTGCATTCGCAGGTAGATGGAAGCCTACCTAAGGGCACCGTGCCCGGCGCGTCTCGTCAGCGTGCCTCTGCGAGTCAGGCGCCCTGGCGCCGGGCCGTCGCCCGGGGATGTTCGAACTCAGGCCGGGGTCAGGGGTTTCAGCACCCGCTCGACCAGAGCGGTGTCGCAATGCTCGACGATCTCTGCTATGCGGCCATCGACGATCCGGAAGATGAAGCAGTAGATTTGCGGGTAGGTCGCGCCGTCGAGGGTGGTGCCCCGACCGTGTGCTTGCACCACCACTCGATCGTCATCGGCCAGGATCAGATCTGCGACCATACGAAAATCGCCCTTGAACTGCGCCATCAGCGGCCGCAGAAGCCCCTCTACCACAACGGATTTCGGGCCCCAGCTACGCGACCAGGACCACTGGCCCGGAAATGTCCACGTGCAGTCCTCGGACATGGCTTCGGTAAGCGCGCGGCCGTTGCCCTGGGCCAGTTCGTCGAAAATGCTGCAGATCAGTGCCTTGTTCTCAGTAGTGCTCATATCGGCGAAACTACGGACAGCGCCGCTATGCGACAAACGACTATTTCACATAGCCGGTATTCCATACTCTCATAGGCGCGTTCATCGATTTCCGATAAAGCAGAACACCCTGGACGGGGTCAGGAAAACTTCCGGGTCACACCCACGACCGTGCTGTGCCGTGCCGTGAACGGATTTGATCATGGCGATCGGAGATCGGCGTCGGCCAACCGTCCCGCCACAGCTGCGGCGCCCAGGGCGCGGACGGATAGAGCTCGTCGAGGACCACCGGGTTGCCCAGGATGGAGCGACGGTGGCGGACGATCTCGGTGGCGACGCCGTCGACCAGAGCGGTTACCACGAGATCGTCGCCGTGCCAGCGGACGATTACTTCCTGGCCGTGGTGGTGCGGCACCGAGTAACGGACCTGGTCGACGCGGATGGTGGAGTCTTTGTCGTGAACGTGGCGGGGCACTGCGGGTTTCCAGGTGGGGTCGGGCATTGAACTCGGCCATGAACGCATCGCAGCGGCTTCGATCTCGGCGAACGAGGCGTAGTGCTCGCGCAGGTTTATCTCGGTGGTCATCAGGTCGCATTTGGCGATCTTCACGGTGTTCTCGGCTCCGCGTCCGGAGGCCGGGTCGACGGGCAGACAGGTGCGGATGATGGTTCCGTAGTGACCACCGATGGCGACTGGGAATGGTCTTGTCCAGCACCGGGATCGCCACTCGGAACCGTGACCGGGCCAGCCAGGCGCACCATAACGTCACTCGCCGCTCACCCAATCGGTGGCCTTGCTGGTCGGCAAGCTGTCGGCGGCGGGTCGGCAGAACGCTCATCCATCCATGCCCTCAAACGTGGCCTCATCTATGCTCACGAAGGTGCCTTCCGTGCCCATCATCTGGAAGCCCAGACCGAACAAGCCTGGTGCCTGACCTTGGCCACGGATGCGGTAATCGCCTGGACGACAGAGTATTACGGGCTCGCGGTCGAGCGGATGCGCCGTCAGGGCCGCCGGATAGACGCCGATGTGCCGGCCCACATCTCACCCGCGCACAGCGAGAACATCAACTTCTTCGGCGCGATCGAGGTCGACATCGACGCCGAACTCGCCCAGCTCGGTCCGACTGGCTACTGCCCTTTGCGGGTCCGTGACACGCTGTTCTGATCTGAGGTCAGTGGGTGTTTGGTCTGGGGATGCGGATGCCGGCGGAGCGGAGCTTGGTTTCGACCAGTGCGACTGCTCGGTCGGGGGCCGAGTCTTGCTGTTGTCCGTGCTGGGCGATCAACTGATATCGGGTTGCGGCCTCGGTGCGGGCTTGCAGGCCGGTCACGATTTTCAGGTGGGCAGGGTTGGCCAGGTAGTGGTCGGCCATGGCGGTGGCGAGTTCTTCGATGCGCGGGTCGTCGGATTTCCAGGTTGCGGCTTGGGCGGCGCGTTGGATCAGAGCGACGTAGTGGGGGTCGTCGAGGGCTTGCTCGAGGTGGGTCAGATAGTCGTCGAAGCCTTCTGGGACAAGGGCTTTGGCCAGTACCCATCCCTCTCGGGTGGCGGCTACCTCGTCAGCGGGGAAACCGAGGGCCGGCATTCGTTCCAGTAGCGTTACCGCGCGGTCCCCTAGGAGCGCGCGGTCGCCGTCGGCAAGTCGGTGGAGGGTGTCTCGTCGTGCGATCAGCTCGTCGATGCGTGTGGTGAGTTGGCGCTCGGTGTCGGCGAGTGCAGTGGCGAATGAAGTGGGGTCGGCGTCGAGCATGGGCCCGATCTCGGCGAGGGGAACTCCGGCGGCGGCCAGGGTGCGGACCTGTACCAGCCGCAGTAATTCGGTTGATCCGTAACGCCGGAAGCCGGAGGTGTCGCGTTCGGGCTCGGCGACGAGGCCGAGCTTGTGGTAGTGCCGCACGGTTTTCACGGTGACGCCGACGAATGCCGCCGCCTGCCCGATCGTGACTCCGTTTCTCATTCGACCAGTTTTCCTCATCAGATCCAGCTCAGCGCGAACGCGAGGGTGCTGAGGGTCGCCACGATCGAGGTGACGCCGACGTGCATCCCGATCGAGAGCCGGATGTCCTTGTACCGCCATGCCAACCAGTACCCGGGGAATGTGAAGATCACCCGCGATAGGAAGACCCAAGGTGACCAGAGGTGGTAGAGCGCGAATAGGACCGTGTTGAATACCGGTGCCCCTCGACCTAGCGGGGGGATGCGCGGCAGTAGGAAACCGCGGAAGTACAGCTCCTCGATGAGCGGCAGGGGATTCCGGTCAGTGGCAGACAGATCACCATGGTGGTGAGCAGCATCGAATGCGAGTAGCCGTGCAGGTCGAGGTAGGTGTTGTTGCCGCTGCCGCCGGTGTTCCCGTACGGCAGCCAGGCGAAGAAGCGCTTGCAGAAGTTGTTCAGCGGTGCCAGCACGAACCCGAGCACCATCATCCACGCGATGAGCCCGGCGACCATCGCTGGCAGCCTCGCGCGCGGGACCGGCCTGTCGATGTAATGCAGCACACCGTGCAGCGAGAAGCGGCCGTTGCGGCAAAGGCCCAGCCACGCCAACCCCGCCAGGACCGGTATCAGCACCAGGCACAAGGCGATCGCCCAGCCGAGGAAGACCGGATAGCCGACGGCGTCGACGAACGGTTGCGCGACCAGCAGGTAGACGGCGACAATCAGGACGCCGGGGACAAGATGCAGCATGACCGACAGCGGCAGAGAGTGGCGGTCGCCGAGCAGCCGGTCGACCAGTCCGGTCGGTTGAGTGTTTTCCAGGGTGTGCATGACGAAAGTTCCTTGAGCAGTTCGTGTTTGGACGTGGGTCGGCCCGGCCGCACCGAACCGAGTCGGTTCGGTGCGGTGCGGCCCGGAATCGCTTGCTAGTCAGCGAGATCGGTCTGCCCGCCGCCGAACACCTCGGCAAGCAGCCGCTGCTGTGCGTTCTGGAACGGCATGCCGATCGACATGGCCGAGTCGTCGACACAGGTCAGGGCGGCGGCCATGGTCTTGCCGCCGTCTGGGGTGCTGTACATCAGCGTCGCGTAGCCCGCGTGGCCGCCGTTGTGGGTGATGACGATGCCGCCGTCGGCACCCAGGTCCCGCACGAACACCCCGAGGCCGTAGTCCATGGTCGGGATGCCCGTCGGATGCGGCGTGCACATCTGAGCCAGCAGCTCGGCCGGCAACAGTTCACCGCGCAGCAGCGCGGAGATGAATGTGTGCAGGTCTCGCGTGGTCGAGATCATGTCACCACCACAGGGATTCCAAGAAGGGTTGTGGCGGGTGACGTCGACGATCTTCTCGGTGCCGTCCTGCTCGTACCGGTAGTAGGCGTGGGCATGCGGCTCGGGCAGTTCGGGCGAAGTCTCCGGCGCCACGGTGTCCGACAGCCCGAGCGGGCCCAGGATTCGTCCGCGCATCTCCTCGGCGAAGGACCGGCCGGTGACCTTCTCGATGAGCAGTCGTGCCAGCACGTAGTTGGTGTTGGAGTAGCTCCAGCCCGTGCCGGGCGCGAAACGCGTGGGCTTGGACAGTGCCAGCTCCACCAGTTCCTGCGGCCGGTAGGTCTTGAACCGGTGATCCACCCATTTCTCACCCAGTGGGGTACCGGGGGCGGGGATCCCCAGTACCACCGTCCCATCGCCGTACATGTCGCCGGTGAAGTTGAAGATCCCGCTGGTGTGCTGCAACAGCATTCGCACGGTGATCGCCTCGTCCAGCGCGAACTCGGGCAGGTAGTCCACCGCCGGGGTGTCGAGTCCGATCTTGCCCTCTGCCACCAGTTGCAGCACCAGGGTAGCGGTGAAGGTCTTGGTGTTGCTGGCGATTCGGACATGCCCGTCGATCGGCGGCTTCGCGGTCCCGCCGAGCTCGGCCAGCCCGGCGCTGCCGACCCACTCGCCCCGCTCGTCGTTCACCCGCAGCGACACCCCCACAAACCCGGACTCGACGATCTCCTCGATCACCCGCTGCAGCTCCGGGCGATCCTGTCCAGCAACGGCATTCGGCACCGCTGCCCCGGCCGCCAGATCGGCGGCATCGAGGGCGGCGGCGACCTTGCGAGCCATCTCGGCCATTGTGGCGCTGGGCTTTTCGGAATCACCCTGGGCGGCATCGAGAACGCGCTGGATGGTGCCGCGGAAATTGTCGGCTTCCGTCGGATCCTGCTCGCCGAGCAGATTCATCGCCGCGGTCAGCGCAGGCAGTACCCGGTCGGCGAGTTCGGCGACGGTCTTGCCCTTCAGTTCGATGTCCTTGGCGTTCGCGGCCAGCACGTGGCCGATCAGACCGGTCGCTGACGTCAGGGCGATAGTCGCGTTCGCGGCGGTTCTGCGGGGCGAACCGGTAGCGGCGGCCATCAGCGACACCGCACCGTACGCGGCGGTCCGCAAGGTGCTCTTGTCCTGGGAAGAAAGGGCGATCGACATGGTGGTTTGCTCCTCTGGATCGGCTGTGTCCCGGTCGGCTTCGTGCCGATGAGAGGAGCGTCCACCCTGACCTAAGGTCAACTGCAACCGTGATCTAGCTCATAGCAAGACCCTTTACAGGTTGGGGCCGCTCGGGTCAGGTACAGCTTCGGAGCAGGCATCTGATAGCGCAGCCGACAGGCATGCGGTGCCCAATGCCCTTGCCGTGCAGGATGATCCACCCGCCGCAACCGCACCGGACTGGACAACGCGCTCGCCGCGGTCACCTCGGCCGCAGTGGCCGTCACCGGGCGACAGGTCGTACTGACCACCATGCAAACCCTGGCCATGGTCGCCGAATTCGAGGCCAACCTGGCCCACCTGCGCACCCGCGAAGGCATGGCCAAGGCCCGCGCCAAAGTCCGCCTCAAGGGCAAACAGCCGAAACTGCCTCTCGCAGCACGCAAAACGATCCACCGCCGCTACCATGACCCCGACAACGACGCGAGCCTGGCCGACCTCGCCGACGAATATAGCGTCGGCCGCTCCACTATCCACCGCATCATCAGCGGCACCCCACCACGAGCCTGAATTCCGACGCCTTCGGCGACCCCGACACCGAATACACGCCATCACCGCTGGTCACGCCATTGTCATTGTTTTCCGCCCGGTTACTACCGGAACCCCCCTGGTCGTCGAGGTGGTGTCACCGGATAGTTCGTTTCGAACCGACACCGTCGACAAAAAGGCCACCTATGCGGCCGCTGGGATACCGACCTACCTGATCGTCTTCCTCAACGAGGCGAAGGACGGAGTCGAGCTGATCGAGGAGTACCGGCTCTCCGAAGGCCGGTACCATCTCGCCTCCCTGCACACCCGGCGGTCGACGATGGACAGTCCCATTCCGATCGACGCCGAGTTCGGCGGGCTGATCACCGGGTAGCAGCCCGGAGGCACGGACTTTCCGTCGCCGAATCGCCGCGGCCTGCAACTCGTCCCCTGGCAATGTATGTCCGATCAGTCGTGTTTCGCCTCGTAGCGCAGCAGGACCGTGCCGCCCGGGAAGGTGCGGTTCTCCAACAGTCGCAGCGATATCCATGACGGCAGTGTCGGGAAGAACGGGGTGCCGCCACCCACGGCGGTGGGCGTGACCACGATCCGGTACTCGTCCACCAGTCCGGCCTGCACGATCGGCGTGGCCAGCGTCGCGCCGGCCACCTCCAGTCTGCCGTCGGTTTCGGCTTTCAGTTTCCTCACCACCTCGACCAGGTCGCCGCGTTCCAGGCGGGAGTTCCAGTCGACGGACTCCAGGGTGCGTGAGAACACGACCTTGGGCATGTCGCGCCAGATGCGGGCGAAGTCGACGATCACGGGGGTGGCGTCCGGAGCCTGGTCGGCGGTCGGCCAGTACGCGGACATCAGTTCGTAGATCCGCCGCCCGTAGAACGACAGGGCGGTCTCCCGCTCGAAGTCGTTCCAGTACTGATGCAGTTCTTCGCTCGGCTCGGACCAGTCGATGCGGCCTTGCGCGTCGGCGATGTACCCGTCCACCGACACGTTGAAGCCATAGATGAGTGTGCCCATGGAGGTCAGACTGCACCGGAGGGCAAAACTCATCGCGACGCCACACGAGATATCGACCGCTCGGCGCAGTCGACGGGAGACTTCTGGCCAAAAACGAGAACATGTTCTAGCGTGACGGGTATCGTCCGAACCGGTGGAGAAGAGGTACTCGCATGCCGTCCGGCGCTACGACAGTGACCCTGGGCCGTGACGGGCTCAAGTTGTCGGCGTGGCATGCCGGGTCGCCCGAGGCACCGCTGGTGATACTGTTGCACGGGTTTCCGGATACCCCACACACCTGGGACGGGCTGATTCCGCTGCTGCTGGAGGCGGGGTATCAGGTGCTCGCGCCGTGGCTGCGCGGATACACCCGCGGTTCGGCGGATCGGCACGCCCGCTACGACCTGATGGCGGTGGCCGCTGACATCGAGGCCTGGCACGAACACCTGGGCGCGCCGCCGGCGCATCTGATCGGCCACGACTGGGGCGCGTTCGCGGCGATGATTCTCGCCAAAAAGCAACCGCAGCAGTGGCTTTCACTCACACTGCTGGCGATACCGCCGATCGGGGACGGTTTCGCACCGGACATCCTGCGCCTGCTCCCCCGCCAGACGGTCCTGTCCTCCTACATCCCGCTCATGCAGTCCGGCGCGGCCCCGCGGCTGCTGGCCCGCAACGATGCCGCCTTCGTGCGCCGGCTGTGGCGACGCTGGTCGCCGGACTGGGAGTTCACCGACGCCGAATTCGCGCACACCGCAGCGGTTTTCACCGACCGCGAGCTGGGTTGGGCCGCGACGCGCTACTACCGTTCGCTGTTCACGGTGCAGCGCCCCGCCACCCGCGCATTCCACGGAATCCTGGGCGCGCCCCCCGCGGCGGTGCCGACCCTGGCGCTCGCGGGCGCCCACGACGGGTGCATGTCCCCTACCCTGCAGGCCATCATGTCGAAGCAGGCGGGCGCCACCCACGCCCAGCTACCCGGGTGCGGGCATTTCCTGCAGGCCGAACGGCCTGCCGAGGTGGCCGTACACCTGCTGCCCCACCTCCGCGCCACCACCTGATCGCCGCTACTGGCGCAGCCCCCGCGATCGTAGGCCGATTTCGCCGTGCTCGCGTATCTCGGCGCGCAGTTTGGGGCAGTCGTCGACGGGGTTGTCGCGGGGGCAGCCGAGCATGTGTTCCAGGTAGTGCTTGGCGATGTGGAGTTGTTCGACGGCCTGTTCGATCGCGGACACGCGGTTGCGGACCGGGGTGCGCCAATCGGTCGAGGTCTGGCTGCCGGCGAATACGGCGGCGATGTCGTCGAGGCTCATCTGTCCGGTGTTCTGCCAGATCTGGATGAGCGCGACGCGGGTGATGTCGGTGTCGCTGTAGCGGCGCTGGCAATCACGAAATACCGCGCCGTATCCAGCGCCTTGCCCTCGCCGATCAACCACTCGTTGGCCTCGTGCGTGCCGGCGAACCACGTCGGGAAGAGGATCGCGTTGGAGTTGTCCGCGTTCAGCTCGCCGTAGGTCCGGAAGGCCGGCCGCGCATCGGGCAGCGTTGTGCCGCCGATCGCGAAATCACCCAATTCGAAGATCTCGTGACTCCTCATGCCTGCCCCAATCCGCTGCGCGGTCCCCCGGTATTCCGGGCTCACCCGTACGGTCAACGGAATCTTCGCCACGGCCCGAGCACTTCCCGGGAGACACCCCGCTACTCCGATAACAGGCTGTCGACCAGGCTGCGGGCGAACTCGTCGGCGGGCCGATCGGCGAGATGCTCGCCTTCGAACGCGATCAGGAAGGCGCGCTGGAAGCAGGCGCCGAGCAGCAGCGCGGCGAGCATGTCGGGTTGAGCCTTCCCGGTGAGCCTGCCCAGGCGCTGCTCTGCGCGCAGGTAGTCCGCGAGCGCCGAGAGGGCCAGGTGCGGGCCCAATCCGGTGGCGCGCAACGCTTCCTGATGCCGGGCCAGCAGGTCCGGTTGGGCGAACGCCGCGCCCAGCATCGGCGCGAGCTCCCGATAGAACGGCACCGCCCGGGCGGCAACCTCCCGCAGCCGACCGCTGACCGAACCGTCACCGGCCCGGCCGGGCAGCGCGGCGAGATAGCCCACGAATTCGGCGGGCAGCCGTTCGCGCATGACGGTCAGGAACAGCTCCTCCTTGTCCTGGAAGTGCTTGTACAGCGTGGCCTCGGAAAAGCCTGCGGTGCGCGCGATCTCCTTGGTGGTGGCATTGGCCAGACCGCGCTCGGTCATCACCGTGGAGGCGGCATCGAGGATCCGGATCCGGGTCGACCGTGCCCGTGGCGATGCCGCCTGCGCGTCTGCACTCATCCTGTCCTCCTTGCGGCGTCGGCATGTCCGATCATCTCTTGACAGGTTAGCAAGTACTCACCCACACTCGGTTAGTAAACACTCACTACCCACCGGAGGTGCAGCTCATGTCGAGCCAGCAAAGCAAGCGACGCCTGGTCAACGCCGCGAACTTCATGATGATCGGGCTGCAGCGAGTCGGCATAGCGTTCGGCCCGATGCAGTTGCTGACCCTCGCCGGCCGACGCACCGGCAAACTACGGACGTTCGCGATCGCGGTGGTGCCGGTGGCGGGTCAGCACTACATCGTGCAGGCCTTCCCGAAGGCCGCCTGGGTGGCCAACGCCCGGGCCGCCGACCAGGTCACCCTGACCCGTGGCCGCCGCTCGCGGTTGGCCCGGCTGGTCGAATTGCCGGTCGAGGCGCGCCGTCCGGTGCTGCGTCAACTGGTGACCGAAAGCCCGGCCAGCGTCGGCAAGCGCTACGCCGACAATGGCCTGTCTCCGAGCCCGTCGCCCGACGACGTCGCCGCGAGCGCCGAGCGGATCGCGGTGTTCCGGGTCGAGACGGTGTGAGGCCGTCGCCCGAGAACACGATTCGGAGCCCCACATCCCGTTGCACGCTAGCTTGCTAGCATGCTAGGGTCGGGGTGTGGGCGACGAGGTGAAGCAGTTCAACGTGTATCTGCCGGTCGAGCTGATCAAGCAGGTCAAATTCCGGGCCATCGAGTCCGGGCAGTCGCTGTCGGCGCTGGTGGCCGAGGCGCTGCGCGCCTATCTCGACGACGCCGCCCCCGCAGACGACGCACCGTCCGGAAAGGAACGAGCATGACGACAGAGGGCATCGAGGCGGTCTACCTGACCACCCGCAACTGGGGTAAGGCCGCACGGTTCATGCAGGCCGTCGGCTACGAACCCGATTTCACCACCGATCACAACTCCGGGTTGTTCCGCAACGGCGACGGGCCCTACATCTTCGTGGCCGAGGTCCCGCACGAGGAGCCCACCACACAGCTGGTGCTGCGGGTTCCCGATCCCGCGGCGGTCCGCTTCGACGGCGACGCCGAGGTCGTCACCGATTTCGAGGAGACCCACTTCGGGACGAAGGAGATGACCGTCCGCGATCCCGACGGCCGGCTGTGGACGCTGCAGGCCGCACCCGGAATCGAGCGCGACCATGCCTGAGGATCGGGTACTCGCACCGGAGGACACCGCGGTCCGGGTCGCGCTGTGGCGCGCCCTGCACACCCTGGTCGACCCAGCCCCGCACGTGCTGGAGGACGACATCGGGCTGCGCCTGGTCGATCCCGCGGACGGCTGGCGTGAGCGCGGGGACATGGATCCCGCATCCACCGCACCGATGCGCGCCTGGGTCGTGGCGCGGGCGCGGTTCATCGAGGATCTGATCACCGAGCAGGCCGGGCGCGGGGTGGAGCAGTACGTCCTGCTCGGGGCGGGGCTGGACACCTTCGCCCAGCGCCGCCCCGAGATCGCCTCGGCCGTCACGGTTTTCGAGATCGATCAGCCCGAGCCGCAGGCCTGGAAGCGGCAGCGGCTCGAGGAGCTCGGATTCGGCGTTCCCCCGGGTTTGCGGCTGGTCCCCTGCGATTTCGAGGTCGATTCCTGGTGGGAGCGACTGCTGGCGGCCGGTTTCGACCCGGCACGCCCCGCGGTCGTGGCCTCCACCGGTGTGTCGATGTATCTCACCCACGAGACGAATCTCGCCACCTTGCGCCAGATCGCCACGCTCGCACCGGGATCCACGCTGGCGATGACCTATATGCTCCCGATGGATCTGATAGATCCGGCCGAGCGCACGTTGCGGGAGTACGCCCAGCGCGGCGCGCAGGCCTCCGGCACACCGTTCATCAGCTTCTACTCCCCCGCGCAATTCCGGGATCTGGCCGGGGAAGCGGGATTCGGTGAAGCGCGGACCGCCGCGGCCGCCGATCTGACGAACCGTTACCTCCACGACCGCACCGACGGCTTGCGCCCGGCCGGTTCGGAGGAACTGCTGATCGCTACCCTCTGACGCCCGCGCATCGCAGGCATCGATCGTCCGCACCGATCACCCTCGGGTGTAAGGCTATTCGCTGCTTGCCACCGCTTCGGGCAGGGGGTGCGTGCCCTGTGCGATATCGATGGCGTCGTCCAGGGTGAGCCGGTATTCGCGGTCCGGGGTGGTGGCGGGGCCGTCGTGATGGGTGATGCCGGTCTCGGTGATGACGTAGTGGAACGCCGCCTCGCCGATGCGCACGGTGACGGTGCCGTCGGGCACCTCGTTCGCGACCGCGCGGCCCAGCGGCAGTGCCAACCAGTGCGCCCGCATCGCATCGGTTGTGCGGCGCGGACCCAGGCGTGCGGTGCCCCAGTCCGAGAGCGCGGCGAGCACCGGGCGCAGCGCGGCTCCGGAGGGGGTCAGCTCGTAGACCGCGGTGGCCGCGCGCGGGCCGACACGGCGGCGGGTCAGGATGCCGTCGTGCTCGAGATCCTTCAGGCGGGCCGCGAGTATGTCGGTGCTGATGCCGGGCAGGTCCGCGAACAGATCGCTGTATCGCCTGGGGCCCGAACATAATTCGCGGACCACCAGCAGGCTCCAGCGGTCGCCGACGACCTCGAGGGCGCGGCTCACCGAGCAGTAGTGGTCATAGTTGCGGCGGGGCACGATCCTCACTGTAGCCGAACGCTTGGAAATTCCAAGTGCAAACTTGGAATTTCCAAGTAGAGTGTGCGTCAGCAACTTCAAGGAGGGACGTTCATGCAGCTCAAGCAGTCGAGCAAGCTCGCCGGTGTGTCGTACGAGATCCGCGGTCCGGTGGCCGAACACGCCGCGCGCCTCGAGGCCGAGGGCCACCACGTGGTGAAACTCAACACCGGCAGCCCGCTGCAGTTCGGCTTCGAGGCGCCCGCGGAGATCCTGCAGGACATCGTGCGTGCCCTGCCCGCCTCGAGCGGCTACTGCACCTCCAAGGGACTGCTGCCCGCGCGGCGCGCGGTGGTGCAGTACTACCAGACCCTGGGTGTGCAGGGGGTCGACGTGGAGGAGGTGTTCCTGGGCAACGGGGTCTCCGAGTTGATCATGATGGCGCTGACCGCCCTGCTGGAGACAGGCGACGAGGTATTGATCCCCGCGCCGGATTTCCCGCTGTGGACCGCCGCGACCACCCTCAACGGCGGGCGCGCGGTGCACTACCTGTGCGACGAATCCTCCGACTGGTACCCGGATCTGGCCGACATCGAGGCCAAGATCACCGACCGCACCCGCGCGATCGTCATCGTCAATCCGAACAATCCCACCGGCGCGGTGTATCCGCCCGAGGTGCTGCGCCAGATCCTCGAGATCGCCCGACGCCACAGCCTGGTGGTGTTCTCCGACGAGATCTACGACAAGATCCTCTACGACGACCTCACCCACACCGCCACCGCCTCGCTGGCGCCGGATCTGGTGTGCCTGACCTTCTCCGGGCTGTCCAAGAGCTACCGGTGCGCCGGATTCCGCTCGGGCTGGCTGGTCGTCTCGGGCCCCACCCAGCACGCGCAGAGCTACCTCGAGGGCCTGACGATGCTCGCGGGCCTGCGCCTGTGCGCGAATGTTCCTGCGCAGCAGGCGATTCAGGCTGCCCTGGGCGGGCATCAGAGCATTTTCGACCTGACGCTGCCCGGTGGGCGGTTGCGCGAGCAGCGCGACCGCGCCGTGGAGGCCCTGAACGCGATCCCCGGCGTCTCGTGCGTCACCCCGAAGGGGGCGCTCTACGCCTTCCCGCGCATCGATCTGGACATGTACCCGATCCACGACGACGAGCAGTTCGTGCTGGATCTGCTGCTCCAGGAAAAGCTGCACATCGTGCAGGGCACCGGGTTCAACTGGCCGCGCCCGGACCACTTCCGGATCCTGACCCTCCCCCACGCCGACGACCTGGAGGCCATCATCGAACGCATCGGCCGATTCCTGGCGACCTATCGCCAGTAGCCATGCGCCCCGGGCGAAGTCAGCCCCCGACGTGCTCGCTCAGCAGCGCTGTCACCCGCGCGGGATCCTCGGGCGAGAACGTCGGCCGCGCGTATCCGCCCAGGTCCAGCTCGATCGCGATGTCCTTGCGGGGCCTATTCACATCCAGCGGCAGCCAGTGCCGCAGATCGCCGCTGCCCCACAGCCGCCACTTACCGGTCCAGGTGCCCATCTCATGCTGCTGCACGCCGTGGATGTCGGAGTACCGGATGCGTTTGCTCCCGGCCCACGGAAAGTAGTAGCGGCGCAGGGTGATGCCCTCCTGGTCGAGCTCGACCAGGCCGTCGTCGTAGAGCACGGTGCGAGTCATGGGAATCAGTTCACCATATGCCGGAGCCGGATCCCGAGTGAATCGCCTTCGGAGCGGGTGTATCACACCGGGTCGGCCTCGATACGCTCGTGATCACTGCGCCCTCTTCGGCCTCGACACGCTCGTGATCACTGCGCCCTCTGCTGCGAGTCCGCGATCCCGCTGAGGATCCGGCGCAACCCGTACGAAAACTGTTCGGCCGGGCTCAGGTCGGCGGATTTGATCATGCCCGAAACCGAGGGATATGCGCCGCTGTCGATGACCTTGCGCATGTAGGGGGCGACGGCGGCGCGCCATTGGTCCTCGGTCTGACCGGTGCGCTGCTGGGTCTGTTTCTCGGCGAGTTCGCGAATGACCGCGCCGCGCACGTAGTCCCTGATCAGCCCGACGGCCGAGGCTGCGGCGGCGATGTCGGAGGTCAGCGGCGTTGCTGCGGTGAGTGCGTGTTCCAGGCCGCGCAACCAGTTGGGGCCGAGCGATGGCCGGGTGGCCAGCAGCGGGGCGAGCCAGGCGTGCCGCAGCCACAGCTCGCGTTCGTGGTGGGCGTACGCCTCGAGGTCGGCGCGCCAATCTCCCGTCAGCGGCGCATGGTCGTCATGTACCGCATCGGCCATGAGGTCGAGCAGGTCGTCGCGGCTGTCCACATAGCGATAGAGCGTGGTCGTGCCGGTCGACAGTTCGGCGGCGACGCGGCGCATCGACAGCGCGTCGACCCCCTCGGTGTCGGCGATGGCGACGGACACGGCCACGATGCGCTCCACGCTCAGGGCCTGCCTTTTCGACCGGTACGGGTCACGCTCCCAGATCAGCGACATGGACATGAGTCTACAGAAGCGGGTACAGTGTGCCCATGAACGGGCACACTGTACCCACTGATGTTTTGATCGCGGGCGGCGGATCCGTCGGACTGATGCTGGCGGTGCTGTTGTGCCACCACGGCGTCAAGCCCCTGGTCGTCGACGAGAAGCCGGAGCTCTCGCCCCACCCCAGGGCCACCGGCATCGGGTCGCGGTCCGTGGAGATCCTGCGCGAGGTGGGCCTGGATCAGGCGGTCAACGAGGTAGCGGTCGACCTGCGGGCAGGGAAGATCCGGGGGCGCACGCTCGCCGAGGCCGACTTCGCCGAAGGCGTGGAGTGGAAGGCGAAAACCGCGGCCGAACTCACCTACACACCGGCCCGTATCCGCGGCACATGCGGACAGAACCTGCTCGACCGTGTGCTGATCACCAACGCCGGCGACGTGGAGTTCGGCGTTGCGCTCGACTCGTTCGAGCAGGACTCCGACGGCGTCACCGCGAGCCTGTCCGACGGGCGTGTCGTGCGAGCGCGCTACCTGGTGGCGGCCGACGGGGTGCGCAGCCGGGTCCGGACGGTCCTCGGCGTCGGCCTCACCGGTCCCGGTGTGATGGGCAGGGAGACGACGAGCGTCCTGTTCCGCGCTGATCTGCATCCGCGCGAACCGTTCGCCATGTGCAATATCGAGCATCCGGACGCGCCCGGCCTACTGGTGACCGTCGACGGCCAACGCGAATGGGTGTTCCTCACCGGGCTCGCTACCGAACCGACTCCCGAGCTCATCCGCACCGCGCTCGGCGCCCCGTCGATCGAGGTGGAGATTCGCAGTGTGCTGAGGTTCCGGGGGCGCGGCCAGGTGGCCGATCGCCTGTCCGTCGGGCGGGTCTTCCTGGTGGGCGACGCGGCGCATGCGATTCCGCCACTGGGCGCGTTCGGGCTGAACGCCGGCATCGCCGACGCGCACAATCTGGCGTGGAAGCTCGCGCATGTGCTGCGCGGTGAGGCCGGGCCCGAGCTGCTGGAGACTTATCACACCGAACGCCATCCGGTGGCCCTGATGACGATGGAGCAGGCGCGCCTGCGGTTCAACGATCCGTCCCTGCACTGGGGGAAGGACATGGCAGCGGCGCGCAAGGCGGCAGGGGCGATCAACGCGCCGGTGGTGCACCTGGGCTACCGGTACGGCGGCGCGGAACTTCCCTCCACCGAGGACGTCGCCCTCAACCTCGACGGGTCCCCAGGATCGCGCCTACCGCATATGTGGGTGGCCGACGGGGTGTCCACGCTGGATCTCATCGGATCGCGGTGGTGCGTATTCACGGCTGATCCCGGCATAGAGGCCGACGTTCCGGTGCACCTCGTGGACGGCTGGCCGTATGGGACGGTGCTGGTCCGCCCCGACGGTTTCGTGAGCCGCTTGTACAGCTGACGCGCCCGCGCACTATCGCAGCCCACGAGGTTCGAAGCAGCTTCGGACGCCCCCCCCCCCCCCGTCCGCGATCATCGGATCGAGAACAACCCCCAGGTGATCGCCCAGGCCAGCCAGGCGCACCCGGTGACCAGCAAGACGCCGAGCCCGGCGCGTGACGTGGTGGCTACCTCGTTCCGGCCGCGCACCGCAGTGCTCGCGGTGACGACCAGCAGCACGGCGGTCAGTACCGCGAGGCCCTGCAGTATCAGCCATTCGAGCGGTCGGCCGGCAACCACCGGGCCGACGGTCCGAGCATCGTCGGCAACGATCGACTCCACGTACACCACGGTCGCGACCATCGAGCCCAGCCCGCACACTGCCAGCAGCCGGGCGGATCGGCGGGCGGATCGGCGGGCGGGATGGGGACGGTGGTTCATCCACGACACCGGCAGGTATCCGAGGAAGACCACCAGCACCATGGCCAGCACGATCGACTGCACCCACGCCGAGGTCCACCAGCCGTGGCCGGGGTCGACGCTCGACAGGAACTGAGCCGGGTACGGTTGCGCCGAGGAGACCGGTGGGGTGCCGTTCGCGACCTGGTCGACCCACGTGGTCATGGCATCGAGGTAGCCGGGAGCGAAGGCGCCCTTCGGCGCACCCGGACCCGCCGGGGCTCCGACGCGGTCGAAGCCGTCGGTGGTCGAGCGCCCGTTGTGGCCGGCGCCGGCTACGAAGCGAATGGTGACCGAATCGGATCCGGTGAGCGTATTCCGTAGCACCGCAGCGCTTTCCGCGGGTACGGCCTGCACGTCGTGATCGCCCCACAGTGCGAGTACCGGGACGTGCACGCCGCGCAGTGCCGGGAGGGGATCGAATTCGGCCGCGGGGAACGCCCCGGTCTCGCCGACCAGTCGGGCGGCGGGCCCCTCGACGGTGGCCGCGAGCGGACCGGTATCGCCGTGGTGGCGCAGGGTTTCGGCCAGACTCCAGGTCTGGGTGCGCAACGGCGTGAACCCGGGGGCTCCGAGTGTGACCAGGAATCCGACGTCGGCGGATCTCGCAGCGACCAGTGGTACGACCCAGCCGCCCTCGCTGAATCCCCACAGCCCGACCCGGTCGGGCCGCACTCCCGGTATGTGGCGCAGCGTTTCGAGCGCGGCCTGGGCGTCGTCGGCGAGCAGATTCAGGTCGCGGTGGGTGCGCGAGTAGCCGGTGGTTCGTTTGTCGTAGATCAGCGTGGTGATTCCGGCCGCGGCGAAGGCGCGGGCCTCGGCGAGGTATTCCGCGCGGGGCCCGGGGCCGGAACCGCCGACAAGGACGATGCCGGGTGCGGTGGAATGCGGTGCAGCCGATGCGATTACCGTGCCGTGTAGCCGCAGCCCGCCACCGCCGGTGAAGGTGACGTCCCGCCCCGGGGGCGACGAGACAGTGCCGGATTCGGGATCGGCACCGGCGGCCGGGGTCAACAGCACGATGAACGACATCACCAGCAGGGCCAGGACGCGGGATCGCGGAGAACGCATGTTTGTTGCCTTTCGAAGCCGGCTCAGGTCTCGGGAAACCCGAAGAGCCTTACCAGCACGGGTTTTCGCTCTTCTCCGGCGTCGTCGGCAGCGAGGCCGTAGCGCTGGACGAGCTGGATGTATTCCTCGAAGAACTCCCGCAGCCGCGGCAGATCGACGCGAATAGTGGCGCGGGAGAACAGGAATGCATCGGCCCACTCGCCGAGGTCGGGCGCCTGCCTTTCGAATACTTCGTAGAGCTCGACGAGTTCGGCGAGATTGTTGCGGCTCATTTCCGCAGTCGCCGCGCGCATGTCGGCGGTCTGCGCGCTGTACGGCGGGAACCGGCGGTCGCCGGGGACCGCGCGCCACCAGCGTTCCTTGCCGGTGGCCAGCTCCGGAACCTCCTCGACCAACCCGTATTTGGCGAGCTGCCGCAGGTGATAGCTGGTAAGCCCGGTGCTCTCGCCCAACGCCTGCGCGAGAGTGGTGGCCGTGACCGGCCCCCGGCGCAATTGCTCCTCGATGCGGCGGCGCACCGGATGCGCGAGCAGTCGCAGCACCGCCACGTCGGTAATCGTCTGAGGGAAGGGCTGATCGGCCACGACAGCCAGCCTAATTCAGGCAAAGAGTCTTTGCAAAGATTCTTTGCAACCAGCTGCTCGCTTCGTGCAACCCCAGGACAGCGGTGAGTCATACCAGGGCAGCGACCAAAGGATGACCCCGATCGAGACCTGGGGGCGATGCGGGATCGGCGCGGATTGCCCAGGATCGAGGGGAAAGATCGACTTCAGGAGGGACGGGACATGAGTGTCAACGAGATCGACGCAGGCGCGCAGACCGATGCGGACGCGATGCTGCTCAGCACGATGAACGATCTGCCGGGATACGAGGTGGTCGAGGTGCTGGGTGAGGTTTTCGGGCTGACCGTGCGCAGCCGGAACCTGGGCTCGCAGCTCGGGGCGGGGATCAAGTCGATGTTCGGCGGCGAGCTCAAGGGCATGACGAAGATGCTGTACGACAGCCGAATCGAGGCTCAGCAGCGACTGATCGAGCATGCCCGGGAGCGAGGCGCGCACGCCGTGCTGGCAATGCGCTTCGACGCCAACGACTTCGGCGGCGACGGCCAGGAGATCTGTGCGTACGGCACCGCGGTCAGGATCCGCAAGCTGTAGAGCGGAAGGTCAGCTGATCGACCGCGGCACGATGACGCGCGGCCACGGGCGCTGCCTCCGCGCCCGGCGGGGCAACGACCACCCCATCTAGAGCGGACCTTCGCCACCGGCCGATTCCCCGCACCGTCCACCGTCATTCGCGAGGGCGCCCACCTCGACGCCGACCGGATCTCCCACGCCAGCCTCGACTTCCTCATCTCGCGCCGATACGAGCCGTCACGAATTCCGGTTGCCATCATCGAAACCGGGCCCGGGAGATCCGTTCGACCGGCGCCGGCGCGGTACGGTGGGCGGCGATGAGCACAGCGGGTGAGAGCGGACAGATGGCGGTGCCCGAGCCGGTGCGGTCGCAGCTGCGGCGCGGGGTGCGCAGCGTGCTGGTGGATGCGGTTGCGCTGCAACGGGTGCGCGAGCGGTTCGATGACGAGCAGGCCGCCGCGCTGCGCCGCTATCTCGAGGCCTCGCAGTCGCCGAATACGGTGCGCGCCTATCGATCCGATTGGATCGCCTGGTCGGCATGGTGCGCCGGCGAGGGCCGCGTGGCGCTGCCCGCCGATCCCCTGGACGTCGCGGTGTATCTGGCCGCGGCCGCCGATGCCCGCAAACCCGCGGGCGGCTGGGCCTTCGGCGCGGCCACCCTGGAACGCAAGAGCGCCGCCATCGCCGCCGTGCACGCGGCCAACGGCCTGGCCTCCCCGACCCGTTCGGATGTGGTGCGGCTGACCCTGCGCGGCATCCGCCGCACCCGCCGCACCCAGCCGCATCGCAAGCGCCCGGTGCTGCTGCACACCCTCGGGCAACTCCTGGACGGGCTGCCCGAGCCCGGCTGGCCGACCGAACCGGCCCGCCGCCGCGATGCACTAGTGCTGCTGGTGGGTTTCGCGGGTGCGCTGCGCCGCAGCGAGATCGCGGGCCTGCGCCTGGCCGACATCCGCGTGGACACCGACCACGCCAGCGGCGAACCGATCCTGCTGATCCAGCTGCCCGCGACCAAGACCGACCCCACCGGCGTCGCCGCACAGCGCGTGGCCCTGCCCCGCGGCCAGCGCCCGCGCACCTGCCCGGTCTGCGCCTGCGCGGACTGGATTCGACTGCGCGAGGCACACATCGAGCACGGCCCCGCCGGCCTGCGCGCCTGGCTCGAGCATCTGCCCGCCACCGACCCGGCCATCCACCGCTGCCACGGATTCACCGGCACCACCCTGACCGACCCGGAACTGCCGCTGTTTCCGTCGATTTCGCGGCACGGGACGATCGCCGCCACCGCGATGTCCGGTCGCGCGGTCGCCGAACTCGTCAAACGCTATGCGGCCAAGGCGGGCCTGGATCCGGAGCTGTTCTCCGGGCACTCGCTGCGCGCCGGTTTCGCCACCCAGGCCGCGCTCGGCGGCGCCAGCGACCGCGAAATCATGCGCCAGGGGCGCTGGGCCAATCCGCGCACGGTGCACGGCTATATCCGGACCGCGAATCCGTTGGAGGACAACGCCGTCACTCGCCTCGGGCTGTAAGCCCGCACTGCCGGGCGATGTGATGCAACGACGCACGTCTCGCGCATACGGCTGCCCGCTCGGCCTTCACCGCAGAATAACGCCGAGCCGAATCGTTCAGGCGCGTGTGAGCCGATCGCCGTAGACGCTCGCCAGACCATGCGGTGCGGGCAGCGTACCGCCGTACCCACCGGCGGAACAGATCCCAAGGTCCCCCGGCCCAGCGCAATTCACCTCGTGCACGAATGCACTCGCAGCACTCATTACCCGGGCTGAACCGGAGCGCGTGAGCCGATCGCGCGAATGAATCGCCTACACCGCCGTTCAACGCCGCGAAGACGACCACATGTACGCCGCATAACTTCTTTTCGCGGCCCCGGAATGGTGCGGCGAACGCGGGTACCCTCCCCCACATGGGAACAAAGGCAACCATCGTGCTCTATGTGCTCGCAATGGTGGTCGTCGTGGTCGGGCTCGACGTTCTGTTCTTCCGCCAGCACTTCTGGGCACGCCTGATGGTGAACGTGGGCATCGTCCTGATATTCGGCGCGTTCTACCTCAGATTCCTGAAGGGGTCCTAGCCACTACCCCCGCGCGCTTTTCCGCTAGAGCGTCCCCTGCCGCGCGGAACGCCACAGGTCGACCGCGCCGTCGTCGTCCAGCAGCGCATCGATCTCGTTCAGCTCCTCCGGGCTCAGCGTCGCGTTGCCCAGGGCCGCGACATTCTGGTCGAGCTGGCCGACCGAGGACGCGCCGATCACCAGGGAGGTCACCCGCGGATCGCGCAGCGCCCACACCAGCGCCAGCTGGGCCAGGGTCTGGCCGCGACGCTGCGCGAGGGCGTCGAGTTTGCGCAGGCGATCGATCATGGCGTCGGTCAGCAGGTCGTTCTGGAACGACTTGTGTTGCGTCGCACGCGATCCCGCCGGGACCCCGTCCAGGTATTTGGATGTCAGCAGGCCCTGGGCCAGCGCGGTGAAGCCGATGATCCCGAATCCCTCGGCCGCGGCGGTGTCGAGCAGGCCCTCGGTCTCCACCCAGCGGTTCAGCATCGAATACGACGGCTGGTGAATCAGCAGCGGGGTGCCCAGCTCGCGCAGGATCGCGGCCATCCGCGCCGAATGCTCGCTGTCGTAGGAGGAGATGCCGACATACAGCGCCTTGCCCCGGCGCACCGCGGTATCCAGCGCCGCGGCGGTCTCCTCGAGAGGAGTCGTGGGGTCGAAGCGGTGCGAGTAGAAGATGTCGACGTAATCCAGTCCCAGTCGCGACAGCGACTGATCCAGCGAGGCCAGCACGTATTTGCGGGAGCCACCGCCCTGCCCGTAGGGCCCGGGCCACATGTCCCACCCGGCCTTGGTCGAGACGATCAGCTCGTCGCGATATGCCCGCAGATCCTCCCGCAGCAGCCGCCCCGCATTGATCTCGGCCGCACCGTACGGCGGGCCGTAGTTGTTAGCCAGATCGAAATGCGTGATGCCGAGATCGAATGCGCGCAAGGCGATCTCGCGCTGCACCGCGAACGGGCGATCATCCCCGAAGTTGTGCCAGAAGCCCAGCGACAGCATCGGCAGATCCAGCCCGGACCGGCCGGTGCGGCGGTACTGCATCGAGCCGTCGTAGCGGGTGGGTTCAGCACGGTAGGTCATCGCGATCCTTTCCATTCGGCACGATCATTCAAACACGGGACCGTGCCGGTCGCCGCCGCAACGGCGACGCTGCCGGTGCGACCGCACCGGCAGCGTCGCCGGCCGGGTGTCAGGTACCGTGCGGGTCCGGCAGCGGTGCCTCGGCGTGGGCCGACGACGGGTCGGGCGCCTTACCGGGCCGGTCGGCGAGCTTCAGCCACACCACGCCCGCGATGATGACCGCCAGCCAGAATGCCTTGCCAGGGCTCAGGGTTTCGCGGAACAGGACGGGCCCGAGCAGCGCGGCCCCGACCGCACCGATTCCGGCCCAGACCGCGTAACCGATACCCACGTCGATGTGCCTGAGGGCGACACTGAGGGCGAAGAGGGTGAGCAGGAAGAACACGATCGCGACGAGCGACCAGGACAGCACGGTGAAGCCGTGACTTCCGCCCACGGACAGGGCGTAGCCGATCTCGAATCCTCCGGCCAGGAGTAGTACCAGCCAGGCGCCGAGATTGCTGTCATGAGCGATGCCGGTGGACATCGTTGAGTCCTTTCGATGCGGTGAGGTGGATGCGTGCGGATTCGGTCGCGCTACGCGGCGCCGGTGAGCTGCAGCCCGGCGACTCCCCCGAGAATGATCGCGATGCCGAGCGCCTTGCGCCAGGTGAGGCGCTGATCGAACAGCAGGGCCCCGAGCACGACGATCCCGATCCCCGCCACTGAGGTCCACATCGCGTAGCCGACACCGACGTCGAAGGTGAGCAGCGCCAGGCTCAGGAAGTAGGTACCCGCGCCACCACTGACCAGCGTGGCGATCGTCCACCGAAGGTTTCTGAAGCCCTCGGCCTTGCCGGCGGCGATGGCGACCACGATCTCGAAGGCCACCGCAATCGCGAGGTAGAGCCAGTTCACGATCGATCCTTCCGGTTGAGCTGCGGATTCTCCGCCGCAGCAAATAGATACATGTACATACATGGAAATGTAGCGGTTCACTCCGCGTCTGGGCAACCCGTTTCAATGCGAGCCCCCGGGCACCGTTCCGTCCCGAACGCGGGTTTGCCCGAGAAATGGATGTATGCGCATACTGGTTTCGGGGCGAGCAAAGGAACAGTCGCATGAGCGCTACCCGGTCGGTGCCACCATCGTCGACGCATACCGACGCCCTGTCCCCCGACGGACAGCGCTGGATGGCGTTGTCGCTGCTGCACACCGCCGTCCAGGGACGCATCGAGCGAGAACTGCAGCACGCGGTCCACATCACCTTCTCCGAATTCGTTGCGCTGCGCGCACTCTCGGACAACGAGCTCGGCGAGCTGCGCATCCAGGAGCTCGCCGAGGCCACCGGCCTCAATCAGAGTTCGGTATCGCGCCTGGTCTCACGACTGCAGAACACCGGCTTGACCGAGCGCCGCACCTGCGAGATCGACAGGCGCGGGGTCTACACCGGTATCACCGACAAGGGCCTCGAGACCCTCGAAGCCGCCGCCGGAATCTATGACAGCGCACTGCGTGCCAGCATCGAGGAGTTCTCCACTCCGGAAGCCGCGACCAGCCTGCGCGAGATCATCGCCGCAATGCCCTGAACGATCGCGGGCCCGAACGCGACGAGCCGGGGGCCCAGCTCAACTCTTGAACAAAGATAAAATCATGGCTAGCTTGTACGTGCTGCAGTTGCTGTTGGCGGCGATGTTCGTGGTGATGCTTCTCGCCTACCGAACTGCCGGGCCCCGCGCGCAGCGGGCGGTGGATGCGGCGGCGGCACGGCAGAAAGTGGCTCCGGAGGTGCTCGCGGAGCACGGGGTCCGGTTGACCGAGGGGCGGTCGGCATTCTTCGTCGGTTATGCCATCGCGGCCGCCCTGGTGGTGCTGGGCGTTCTCACCCTGAGCGGCAACGAGCTCGGGCGGCTGCCGTCCTGGTACCGACCGGCCACAGTGGCGCGGTGGCTGCTCGCCACCGCGGGTTCGGTGGCGGTGATCGTCCTGCTGGCGCTGCCCGCGAGCGACCGCTACTTCTCCTGACCGGCCTCGAGCCGGGTCTGCAGGCCATCGAGCACGGTCTGCAGACCGAACTCGAAACTGGTGTCGCTGGAAAGTGTTTCGACGTCGTTCGACTCCGACGCGGCCAGGCGGGCGCGGAGCCGGGGAAACTGCCGGGCGATGTCGGTGACGTAGGTCAACGTCTCACGTATCCGGGGCGCTTCCTCGGCGCCGTCGCGCCGCAATCGCGCCCGCCAGGCCTGCTCCGCGGCCGAGCCGTGGGCCGCACCGATCACGTACATCAGCACGGTCGCCGAGGCATGATCCGCATCGTCTCCGGAGAAGCCCGCGCCCTCGAAGACGCCGAGGCAGCATTCGTCGAACCGCGCCTTGCCCGGACCGTAGACCAGGTGTGTGCTCATGGCCGGCAACAACCAGAAGTGCCGGCCGATCATCCCGTACACCTCGCGCGCCAATGCCGCAGCGGCCGAACGCCACTCGCCGCGCCCGGGATCGGGAAGTGCGATCTCCTGCCACACCAGGTCGGCGGCCAGCGTGACCAGCTCTTCCTTGTTCTTGACGTGGTAGTACATGGCCGTGGACGCCACGCCCAGCTGAGTACCGAGACGGCGCACGTTCAGTCCGTCGACACCCTCGGCATCGAGCACCTCGACCGCCGCGGTGACGATCTGCTCCCTGGTCAAGGTCTCTCGCGCCACAATCGGTCACTGTACCCAGCCCCAACGCCAAATTCGGGAACGCCGTGTCCGCCGGGTCCTCCACCGTCACGAAAACTGCGCGTGAACGATGAGCGGGGCGAGTGGGCCGGCAGTGCCGGGCTGGCCTAGCTCGGCGGGACCGCGAAGCCGCCGCTCGACGGGCGCGTCCGGATTGCCAGCAACGGCAAGATCTCTACCGCGCCCCTGGTCCCGCAGCTGGTGGCCGGGGGCAAGATCGGGCTCGACGCTCCGGCAGCGGGCTACCTGACCGCAGATCAGAACAGGTGTCGCGACTCGTTGCGCTGCACGCTCTTTCGGAGAACGAGCGACAGGACACCCAGCCGCGCGCTGATCACGCCGTGACGGGCGGGCGCGTGACGGTGACGTCCGGCGCCGGTTCGCGATACGGCTCGATCTGCACCAGGCTCAGCTGGCCGGTACATCCCTGGCTCAGTGTCGAGGAGGGGTGGTCGGCGGTCAGGACGTTCGGATTGCCGTGGCGGCAGAAGCTCGGATCGGCCGGGTCGGGGTCGTACCAGGCGCCGGTGGACAGCTGGGCGATGCCGCGGCCCACCGCCTCGGAGATCACCAGGCCAGCCAGGCAACTGCCGCGGGCGCTGCGGATGCGCACGATGTCGCCGTCGCGCAGGCCGCGGGCGGCGGCATCGCTCGGGTGCAAGCGAACCGGCTCGCGGCCGGACACCTTGGCCGATTGGCTGTGCGCGCCGACATCCAGCTGGCTATGCAGCTTGGTGCGCGGCTGATTGGCGATCAGCTGCAGCGGAAAGTGCTGCGCCGCAGGGCTTCCGAGCCACTCCTCGGGTTCGAGCCACACCGGATGCCCGGGACAGTCCGCATAGCCGAAACCGTCGATGGTCTCGGAGAAGATCTCGATCCGCCCGCTGGGGGTGCGCAGCGGATGCGCATCCGGATCGGCGCGGAAATCGGCGAAAACCACCTGTTCGGCCTCGGCCGCGCCCAGATCCAGCCCCGGACCGGCCCAGAACTCGTCGAAATCCGGAATCTCCGGGACCCGCAGGCCCGCGCGCCACTGCTCGTACAGCTCGCGCAGCCACTCGCGCGCGGTGCGACCCTGCGTGAATTCCTTACCGACACCGAGCCTTTCGGCGACCTCGGACAGAATCGTGTAATCATCGCGGGCCTGGCCGTGCGGACCGGTCAGCGCGGGCATCGGGAAGAACATGCGATCGTTGCTACCCGCGCCGAAATCGTCGCGCTCGATCGTCATCGTCGAGGGCAGCACGATATCGGCGCGGCGCGCGGTGGCCGTCCAGAACGGATCGTGCACCACGATCGTCTCGGGCCGGTCGAACGCCTCGATCAGCCGCGCCAGATCCTGATGGTGGTGGAACGGATTGCCCCCGCACCAATACACCAGCCGGATATCCGGATACACCAGGTGCTGGCCGTTGTAGTCGTAACCCGCACCGGGATTGAGCAGCATATCGGCGATGCGGGCGACCGGAATAAATGCCTGAACGGGATTCTTGCCCTGCGGCAGACCCGGGGGCGAGAGCCGCCGTTTCGGCTCCCCCACCATCGCCGAGGACCCGTAGCCGTGCCCGAAGCCGCCCCCGGGCAGCCCGATCTGGCCCAGCATCGCCGCGAGCACCACGCCCAGCCACACCGGCTGCTCGCCGTGCCGGGCACGCTGCAGCGACCAGCTCACGGTGACGAAGGTGCGCGCGGCGGCCATCTCCCGGGCCAGGGCCGCGATGCGCTCCGCGGGCACGCCGGTGATCGCCGCGGCCCATCGCGGATCCTTCACCACACCGTCCGGCTCGCCGCGCAGATAGCGGGCGAAGCGCTCGAAGCCCACCGTGTATCGATCGAGAAAATCCCGGTCGGCCAAGCCTTCGGCATCCAGCACGTGTGCCAGCGCCAGCATCAGCGCAGCATCGGTGCCCGGGCGCGGCGCGACCCACTCCGCATCCGCCTCGCCCGGGGTGTCGTCGCGCAACGGGCTGACCGAGACGAACCGGCACCCGCGCGCCCGCGCCGCGGCCACCCAGCCACGGGCGTGATGGCCCGAGACCCCGCCGGGCGTCACCGCGGAATTCTTGGGCGAGAGCCCGCCGAAGGCGACCACGAACTCGGCATGCCGCGCCAGCACCTCCTTGGACGTGCCGTGCTCGAGCAGCCACCACAGATCCCCGAGGATGTGCGGCAGCAGTACCGTCGAGGTTCCCACGCTGTAGCTGTTCACGTGCCGCACATAGCCGCCCAGGCAGTTCAGGAACCGGTGCACCTGGCTCTGCGCGTGATGGAACCGCCCCGCGCTGGCCCACCCGTAGGACCCGCCGTACACCGCCTCGGCCCCATGTTCGGAGTACACCCGCCGCAGTTCCCCCGCCAGCAGCTCGCTCGCCCGCTCCCACGAGACCGGCACATAGGGATCCGTCCCCCGGCCCGGAGCTCCCGGCCCCTGCTCGAGCCAGCCCCGGCGCACGTACGGCTGCGAGATCCGAGTCGAATGATGTTGCGCCGAAGCCACATTCTCGATCAGCGGCGTGGGCTCCGGATCTCCCGCCCAGGGCCGCACCTCCGTGAGCCGGTGGCCATCGCTGACGGCCTCGAACACTCCCCAGTGCGTCAGATGCGTGATCATGACACCACCGTAGCGAGGAACGCCGCCTCCGCCGTGGCGACACTGGACAAGCGACCACTTCGAGCACAGAATGGCAGCACACCGAGCGATCACTCGGTTAGCCGCCGACGTGACAGCTAGCGTCTCAGCACGACCACCCGCACACCCCACGCAGAGGAGTTCGATGCGCCCGCTCAGCCGACGCCACGCCCTGGCTGCCCTCGCCGCCGGAACCGCGGCCGCGCTCGCAGGCCCGGCCGCCATCGCCGCCGCCCGGCCCGCACCCCCCGCGACCGTGCCGCCGCTGGGCAGCGACTTCCTCTGGGGCGTGGCCAGCGCCGGATTCCAATGCGAGGGCCACGCCCCCGACAGCAACTGGACCCGCTATGTCGCCAAGAACGCCAGCTACGATCGCTACCACGACGCGGCCGACTTCTACACCCGCTACGCCTCGGATATCAGCCTCGCCCGGCAGCTCGGCGTCGGCGTCTACCGCATCAGCATCGAATGGGCACGAATCCAGCCCCGCCCCGGCACCTGGGACGAGAACGGCTTCGCCTTCTACGACCGCGTCCTGGACAGCATGGCCGCCCATGGCCTGCGCCCCATGCTCACCCTCGACCACTGGGTCTACCCCGGCTGGGCCGCCGACCGCGGCGGCTGGGGCAACCCCGGAATGGTCGAGCTCTGGCTCACCAACGCCCGAAAAGTGGTGGACCGCTACGCATCCCGCAATCCGCTCTGGATCACCTTCAACGAGCCCGCCTTCTACATCGTCAACGAAACCCAGAACGGAGAGCTGTCCCCGCTGCAGATCCCCGCGATGCAGCAGCGACTGTCCCAGGCGCACAACAGCATCTATGACTACATTCACCAGCGCCAGCACGGAGCGCAGGTCACCAGCAATATCGCCTATGTCGCCGGAACCATCGAACCGGTCGCCAACGGGCCCATGCTCGATGCGATCGCAGCCAAACTCGACTACGTCGGCATCGATTACTACTACGGCTACAGCCCGCAATCGCTCCTGAGCGGCAACGTCGACTTCGACGCCCTCTGGAAAATGCCACTCCAGCCCGAGGGCATCTATTACGCACTCGAGTACTACACCCGCCGCTTCCCCGGCAAACCGCTCTACATCGTCGAGAACGGCATTCCCACCCAGAACGGACAGCCCCGCGCCGACGGCTACACCCGCGGCAACGACCTGCGCGACACCATCTACTGGATCCAGCGCGCCAAGGCCGACGGCATGCCCGTCATCGGCTACAACTACTGGAGCATCACCGACAACTACGAATGGGGCAGCTACACACCGCGATTCGGCCTCTACACGGTGGACGTGCTCACCGATCCCACGCTCACCCGCCGCCCCACCGACGCGGTCGCCGCCTACGCCGAAATCACCCGCGCGGCAGGCGTGCCCGCCCGATACCGGCCGACCCGCAGGCCGGTCGCCTGCTCGCTGGTCGATGCGCCGGACAGCTGTGCGGACCCCGTCACGATCCCCGGCTGAGTTTCCCGAACCGTTTCGGCCGGGAACGCGATTGCGCCCCCGGCCGGAACAACACCGGATTCCCGCATGCCCGGGACCCGATGTCGGACAACGCGACTCAGTCCTCGGCGATCAGCACGTCCACCTCGATGTTGCCCCGCGTGGCATTGGAGTACGGGCACATCTGATGCGCCTTGTCGGCGACCTCACGGGCCTGCTCGCGCGACAGATTCGGCAGCGACACCTCGAGGGTCACCCGCAGCTGGAACCCACCCGACTCGTTCGGCCCGATACCCACCTTCGCGCCGACCGCCGAATCGCCGGTATCGAAATTCCCCTTGCCGCCCACGGCCTTGACCGCCTGGTGGAAGCACGCCGCGTAGCCCGCCGCGAACAGCTGCTCCGGATTCGCGCCCTCGCCGCTGCCGCCCATCTCCTTGGGCCGGGCCAGATCCAGATCCAGCGTGCCGTCGGCGGTCCTGGCGTGGCCGTTGCGCCCGTCACCGGTGGCCAGCGCCTCCGCGGTGTACACCACGTTCATTCAGATTCTCCTTAGAGCACGGGTCGATACGACCGATACCCTAGTGAGCAATATTATTGGGCACAACATATATCTTGCGCCGCAGCAGATGTCCAGCCGAGATCCGACCGGCCACCGCCGATCAGGCCGATTGCGATTCCGGCGCCTGACGCACATCCGCTCCACGCCGCCCGAATTCGAGAACCCCGTCCTCGATCGCGCCCTTGCGCAACAACTTCCGATCCCGGAAGTAGTTGTTCACCACACGCCACGGCCCGCGCGTCCCCTGCCGCGGCATCACCGCATCCCCGCGCTGAATATAGCCCGATGTCAGGGCCCCGCCCATCACCGACTGCTCGGACCTGTCCCCCTCCTGCGGCACTGCGACGACGGTCGAATATCCCCGCGACTTCATGTGTTCGAGCAGGCGGCAGAAGTATTCCGCGGCCAAGTCCGCCTTCAGGGTCCACGACGCGTTCGTGTAGCCCAGCACGATCATCGCATTGGGCACCCCACCCAGCAGCGTCCCCTTGTATGACACCAGATCCCGCGTCGCGAGCGGCTCACCATCTACGACCAGCTCCGCACCGCCGAGCATCTGCACCGTCAAACCCGTTGCGCTGATGACGATATCGGCATCGAGCTCTCGGCCCGACGCGAGCCGGATACCCGATTCGGTGAACGTCTCGATCCGGTCGGTCTCGATCGAGGCGCGCCCCGAGCGCAGCACCCGGAACAGATCGCCGCCCGGCACCACGCACAACCGCTGATCCCACGGGTTGTAGCAGGGGCTGAAGTGCCGCATGTCGATTCCCGAGCCCACCTGCGCGCGCACCGCGGCCAGCAGCAGCCGGCGCGCGAGCCCCGGATTCGTCCGGGAAAGCTGAAAACTCGCCCGTTGCAGCGCGATATTGCGTGCGCGCCCGGTCCGGTACGCAATGGCGGTGGGAACCTTCGCCGCCTCCAATCCGACGGCGACCGGATCATCGGCCGGCAACGCGGTGATGTAGGTGGGCGAACGCTGCAGCATCGTGATGTGCGCGGTCTCGTCGCACATGGCAGGGATCAGTGTGATCGCCGTGGCCGCGCTGCCGATCACGACCACGCGCTTGCCGCGGTAGTCCAGATCCTCCGGCCAGTGCTGCGGATGGACGATCGGCCCCCGGAAGATCTCCTCACCCGGAAAATGCGGGCGATAACCGTTGTCGTAGTCGTAGTAACCGGTGCAGCCGGCCAGGAAATTGCTCGTGTACTCCTCGGTTTCGCCGCTGCGCTCGTCGACCGCGGTGACGGTCCAGATCTGCTCCCGGCTCGACCAGCTCGCCCGCACGACCCGCCGGCCGAAGCGGATATGGTCCGTTACACCGTATTCCGCCGCCGTATCGGCGACGTACTGCCGGATGTGCGGCCCGTCGGCGAGCACCTTGGTGCCGGTCCACGGGCGAAACCCGTACCCGAAGGTGTACATGTCCGAATCTGACCGAATACCGGGATACCGGAACAGATCCCAGGTACCGCCGATGGCCTCCCGGCGCTCCAGGATCGTGTAGGTGCGCCCGGACGTCTCCCGGGTCAGATGGCAGGCCATGCCGATTCCCGACAGACCCGCGCCGATGATCAGTACGTCGACATGCCGCGCCATTGAGGTATCCGTTTCCGTGGAAGACCTGCCCGGACGACCTTGACCGGGCACACCCGCAGATTACATGTTATCTGCGGTTACGTCTAGTTCCTCGACGGCCACTTCCCTGTCGGTGCAGGGTTTTGCATTGTTGATTGAAGAGGTTGAGTTTCATGTATAAATGCGCATAGGTCGGTACCGCAGTTTGTTATCTACCTATTCGACAGTCTCCACAATCGGACGGCGACCTGCGGCCTTCCAGCCTCGGAGTCGCCGGCCGCGATTACGACAAGCCCCCGTCCTCGCCCGAGTCGGGTCACCTCGCCCCTACCCCACCGCGCTCGTCGTCGAGCTCTCCAGGCCTAACCTGCACTGGAGGTGCTAGGCGCTCCCCCGGCCGACGAAACACGATCGATCCAAATCGCATATTCCAATGCGCATATTCCTGTATAGATATGGGCATTGGATCTATCGCAACCGCCTGCGAAGCACCGAGATGCGGGCCGAGACTCGGCCCGTGACCGTCGATGACGCCCCGGTCGCAACGATCCGCCAACGGATTCTGATCTTTGGATGGAAACCGTTCGCGGGCACATCTTTTCGAAGTAACCTTGAGGCACGAGGTGATGAGGGATGGACATCGTTATCTTCGCCGGGTGCGCGATGGCCGTGTTGGTCTCCTGGTGCATGATCGCGTTGCGCATCACCGGGCGGATTCACCGCATCCACCTGCACAAACCCCCAGCCCGGCCCACACCGCCGACACCGCGCGATCCGGCCCCGGAGGTGGACGCCCAGCTCACCATCGAGTGGGCCTCCCCCACCCAGGTCTGGCCCGCGCTGACCGCCGAGAACACGTTGCTGGCGGCGCGGCTGTCCGGACGGATCACCCCGGGCGAATATCGCGCCAAGATGCTCGAGCTCGCCCGCCACTGCGAACCCCATCCCACCGCCGGCAGCGAATAGCGCTGGGCGACATCACAAGTCGGATATCCGGAACTTCGGCACCGGGACTTTGGTCCCACAACGGACGGACACAGGACCCTGCCGGGTGCGCCACCCCGGCGGCCGAGGCTCGTGTGAACCGGACACTCCACACCCCGTGCCGCCACGACCCGTGACCGCCGACCAACCAAGATCAGTAAGTGGGGTGTGCGGGCGCTGTGGACGGACTATGGTTGCGGTAACTACCGCACGGAGATTGGACACCACCGATGATCAAGGTGTTCCTCGTCGACGACCACGAGATCGTGCGTCGCGGCCTGGTAGACCTGCTCGAGGAGGACCCGGAGCTGAACGTCGTCGGAGAGGCCGGCGACGTGGCCACCGCCATGGCGCGCGTACCCGCGCTGCGACCGGACGTCGCCGTCCTGGATGTGCGCCTGCCCGACGGCAACGGCATCGAACTGTGCCGCGAGCTGCTGTCCAAGCTCGAGGGCCTGCGCTGCCTGATCCTCACCTCCTTCACCGACGAACAGGCCATGATGGACGCCATCCTCGCCGGTGCCAGCGGCTACGTCGTCAAGGACATCAAGGGAATGGAACTCGCGCGCGCGGTCAAGGAGGTCGGCTCGGGCCGCTCGCTGCTGGACAATCGCGCCGCCGCGGCGCTGATGGCGCGGCTGCGCAGCAGCACCGAGACCGACGGCCCCCTGGCCTCGCTCACCGACCAGGAGCGCAAACTGCTGGACCTGCTCGGCGAGGGCCTGACCAACCGTCAGATCGCCGAGCGGATGTTCCTGGCGGAGAAGACCGTCAAGAACTATGTCTCGCGCCTGCTCACCAAACTGGGCCTGGAGCGCCGCACTCAGGCGGCGGTCTACGCGTCCAAACTTCATGGTGGGCAACGTCATTCGTCCTGACCGCACGGCCCGAGCAGCCGGATGCCGTTGACCATGGTCGGCTCGATCGCGATCACCGAATCCATATTCCGGTCCATCCACGGCCGCAGGACCTTTTCGTACCGGGCGACCCGGGCCGGGTCGGTGATCGGATGCGCCAGGCCCGTCACCACGACGGCCCAGCCGGTGTGCGTCGCGGGGTCGATCTGGTCGGCCTCGTAGGCGACCACCACGGTGGTCTCCGGCCGCACCGTGCCGGTGAGCCGGGAGGTGATGCGGGTGCGCACGATGATCTGGCCCTCCTCGACCAGATGGAACACCGGCCGGATGGCGGGGAGCGCGTCGCGGGTGAACACCACCCGCCCGTAGGGCGTCTCGGCGATCAACTGCATCGACTCGGCGCGGTCGAGGTCGATCACGACACTGCTCTCCGGGCCGCCGCGATAGCCGGCGAGCGATTCCGCGATCTCGCCGTTGGAGTTCCACTCGATCCACACCACGTCGCGACCGCCTCCAATCTGTCGGGCGCCGATACGCCCGGAACCCCTTGATCCCTATCCGATCATCGGCGGGGCCGGCGCCGACAGAGAACAAGGTCCCCTTCAGCTCGGACGCCGGACATCTGCGCAATGAAGATCGAAAATGACACGCCGGGCGTATGATTCGACGCGCCAGCGTGGTCCCGCCGATCGTCAGGATTGCCCAGATGGCCGAACTGCCCGAGCCGGCAGAACAGCCCCCCGAAGTCGTACCGTCCGAGGTGACGACGCGACCCGGGCAACCCTCCAGCATCGGCTCGTACTCGGTCCGCCAGACGCTGTCCCAGCTGCGGTTGCGCGAACTGCTCGCCGAGGTCCGCGATCGCGTCGACCAGGTCATCGACATGCGCGACCGGATCGACGCGCTCGTCGAGGCCATGCTCGCGATCAATTCGATCCTGGATCTGGACGACACGCTCCGCACCGTCGTACGGGCATCCACCGCCCTGGTTGATGCCGAATACGGTGCGCTCGCGGTCTACGGCCATGACCGGCGATTGCACCGGTTCATCTGCCAGGACAGCGATGGGGTCGCCCGGGAGCACAACGGCACGCCCCCCGAACGACTCGGCGCGCTAGGGGTTTTCCCGGATCCAGTGCGGCGCGTCGGCCCCGACGAACGCCCCGCCGGATTCGCGCCGAGCCGATCGTTTCTCACCGTGCCGGTACGCATTCGCGACGAGACCTTCGGAATCCTCTATCTGGTGGACAGATCCGATCAGCTCCCGTTCGGCGAGGACGACAAGGTGATCGCCGAGGCGCTGGCCGCGGCGGCGGGCATCGCGATCGACAACGCCCGCCTGTTCGAGTCCGCACGCACCCGCCAGGCGTGGATCGCCGCCACCCGCGACATCACCACCGAGTTGCTGGCCGGCACGCCCAGCGGTGAAGTGCTGGCGCATCTCACCGACACCGCCCGCACCCTCACCCATTCCCTGCGCGCATTTCTCGCGGTGGCACCGGATCCGGACAGCGCCCTCGAGGACATCACCGAACTGGTGGTTTCCGAGTGGTCCGGGCCCGGCCCCGGATTGCGGCCGGACAGTCCGCTGAGCACCGAGGGGACGACCATCGGCGCGGCCTTTCTCGGGCGCACCGCCGCGGCCCTGGACGCCGCCCCCGCCGATCTGGCCGACCTGCTGCCCGATGCCGGTCCCGCGCTGATCGTCCCGCTCCTCACCTCCGGTTCCACCCTCGGCGTGCTGGCGGTGCTTCGCGAGGCTGGTGCGGCGCCTTATACCGCCGAAATCGTGGAGCTGGCAACGACATTCACCGATCAGGTGGCGCTGGCGATGCGGCTGGCCCAGGCGCAGCAACGCATGCGCGTGGTCGACATCCTCACCGACCGCGACCGCATCGCCCACGATCTGCACGACCATGTGATCCAGCAATTGTTCGCTATCGGCCTCAGCCTGCAGGCGACCATTCCGCGCACCCAGTCGACCGAGGTGCGGGACCTGCTCACCGGCATTGCCAACGGTCTGCAGGACGTGGTGCAGGAGATCCGCACTTCCATCTTCGAACTGCACGGCGGCGACCAGCAAAGCACCCAGCTGCGCGAACGCCTCGAGATGACGATTCGGCGCGAGGGCGCCTACGGCGAACTCCGGACCGCGCTGCGGGTCAACGGGCCGCTGTCGGTGGTCGGCGACGAGCTGGCCGAGCATGTGGAAGCCGTTGTGCGCGAGGCGGTCCGCAATGCCGCGCGGCAGTCCGGGGCGACGGGGATCGACGTCGAGATCGGCGTGGCGGACGATCTGACGGTGATCGTCACCGACGACGGCGGCGGGCCCGAGCCGGGTGGGCTGGACGGTCTGCGCCGCCGGGCCGAGCAATCGGGTGGGCGATTCGACGTGCGGGCAAGCACCGCACCATCGGCCGGCACCCGCGTGTACTGGTCCGTGCCGCTGCGCTGAACGGGTATCCACCGGTGTCAGCGACGGTCTCGCTCAACGGATTCGGCGCACCGACCCTGGACCTGCATTTCGACGACCGATCCCGCGCCTGAGGCTAATCGGCCCCGCCCTCCCGCATGGGCGCGTAGGTGTGTACGGCCAGCGCATCGCCGACGCGATGAATATCGACGAGGCGCAAGGGTTTCGGCGACAACGGCGCGGGTTCGCCCGTTCGGTCGAATATCCGAGCGCCGACGCCCATCAATACCGGGAAGACCACCAGCCGCAGTTCGTCCACCAGCTCGTGCTCGATCAGCATGGGCAGCAGCGCCGAGCTGGCGTAGACGCGGATCTCCCCGTCGAACGCCCGGCGCAGCGCCGAGATCTCCTCCAGCGCTTCCCCTTTCAGTAAGGTCGAATTGTTCCAGGCCGGATCGGTGAGGGAGCCCGAGACGACGTATTTGGGCATGCCGTTCATGCGTTCGGCCAGCGGGCCGCTGCGCCGGGGGTAGCGGGCGGCGAAGAATTCGTAGCTGCGGCGCCCCAGCAGCAGGGCCTGTGCGCGCAGCGCATCCTCGAGGATGAGCCGGTTCCAGGCGTCGCGGTCGGCCGCAGTGAGCACGGACCGCCAGTCCGCGCTGTTGAGTCCCTCATCCCCGGTCGGATCCTGTGTGACGGCGTCGAGCGAGACGTTCTCGAAGACGGCGATCGTTCCCATGACGGTGCTCCTCTGCGTAGTGCGAACTGTCACGGGGATAGACACCGGCCCGTCGCGGAACTGGGCGCACCTCGGGCCGCCCACTTCGCCCGGCCGGCCGTGTCCATACTCGAAACAGGAATGGGAGGCAGGCCTACGTCCTGACCCTCACCGGCGATCGGATCAGCGGCATGGTCCGTTTCGACAACACCGCGCTGCCCTGGTTCGGACTGCCTCGCTCGCTGCCGGACCGCTGAATCAACGCCGTCAACCAGCGAAGTTTGATTCCTGGACCCGGTATTCTCGAATGATGAGACGGACCTCCTTCGCCCGCTGGCCCTGTTCGGTCGCGCGCACCATGGATCTGCTCGGGGACTGGTGGACGCCGCTGGTGCTCCGCGAATGCTTCTACGGCATCCGCCGCTTCGACGAGTTCCAGGAGCAGCTGGGCATTCCGCGCACCACCCTCGCCGAGCGCCTGCGGCGCCTGGTCGCCGAGGGGCTGCTGGAAAAGCGCGCGTACCAGAACGAACCGGTGCGGTACGAATACGTGCTCACCGAGATGGGCGCGGATTTCTGGAGCGTGCTGCTGGCCATGACCCGGTGGGGAGACCGTTGGCTGGCGAGCGACGACGGGCCGCCCGTCGTGGTTCACCACACGCGCTGCGGGCACGACACCCGGGCGCAGGTGGTGTGCGAGCACTGCGGGGAGGAACTCCCGGCCACGGAATCCCGGATGCGGATCGGTCCGGGATATCCGCAGCAGCTGGCCACGCGACCGGATATCGTGCGGCGTTTCGCCGCCGACTAGGCGTCTAAACAGGGGTTGACATGCTAAGTCTAATTACGAGACTATCTCGGGAGCGCATGCCGCGAGAGAGGTGATCAGCATGGAGTGGACCGGCGCGAAGTACGCCGACGGTCCGACCGTCGAGGTCGAGACCTGGATCGACGCCCCACCGCAGCGGGTGTGGGAGATCGTCTCGGACATCACGCTCATGCCGGAGTTCAGCGATGAGCTGCGGTCCGCGCACTGGCTGGGCGGGGCTACCGGCCCCGCGATCGGCAACACCTTCCTCGGCAGCAGTGCCCACCCGTCGCTGGGCGAATGGTCGACGACTTCCCATGTGATCGAATGCGATCCCCTCCACACCTTCGCCTGGGCGGTCAGCGATCCCGAGAATCCCACCGCGACATGGCGTTTCACCCTTGACCCGCGCGACGGCGGGACCGTGCTGCGGCAGTGGGTGCGCATGGGCCCGGCCCGCTCGGGCCTCTCGCGGGCAATCGACGCGATGCCGGACAAGGAGGAGAAAATCGTTTTCGTCCGGATGCGGGAGTTCGAGACCGCTATGACCGGCACGCTCGCCGCGATCAAGGCCCGCACGGAGGCACGGTGAGGACCGCGACGACCGTCGAGGTCTCCGACAATACCCGGGACACACTGAATTTCGTGGTCGAGGCCGAGGCGATGGGCCTGGACGTCTGCTGGGTCGCCGAGGCGTGGGGTTCGGACGCCCCGTCGGTCCTGGGTTATCTGGCCGCCCGAACCGAACGGATCCTGCTGGGATCGGGCATCATTCAGCTCGGCACGCGCACCCCGGTGGCGATCGGGCAGGCCGCGCTCACACTCGCGGACCTGTCGGGGGGGCGCTTCCTGCTGGGCCTGGGCGCCTCGGGGCCACAGGTCATCGAGGGGCTGCACGGAGTGCGCTTCGAGCGTCCGCTGACCCGCATGCGCGAGACCGTGCAGATCGTGCGCCAGGTGTTCGCGGGCGAGAAGATCTCGTTCTCCGGCAAGCAATTCCAGATCCCGCTGCCCGGCGAGGCCCGCCCGATGCGGCTGTCCAAGGCCGCCAACCCGGACATCCCGATCTACCTCGCTACCCTCTCCCCCCGCATGCTGGAACTGACCGGCGAGATCGCGGACGGCTGGCTGGGCACCAGTTTCGTGCCCGAGGGGGCACACGCCTACTTCGACCATCTCGATGCCGGGCTGACCGCCTCCGCGCGCACCCGCGCCGATCTGGACATCTGCCAGGGCGCCGAGATCGCGCTGTTCGACGATGAGGACCGGATGCGCCAGCACATCCGGGGCCGCACGATGGAACTGGCGTTCAGTATCGGCGGGATGGGCAGCGCCGGAACGAATTTCTACAACGCCGCCTACGGCCGCCAGGGTTGGTCCGGGGTCACCGGCGAGATCCGGGACCGCTGGCAGGCCGGGGATCGCGAGGGCGCCGCCGCCCTCGTCACCGACGAGATGGTGCTGGCCACCACTCTGATCGGCACCGAACCGATGGTGCGCGAACGCCTTCGGGTCTGGCGTGATGCGGGCGTGGACACCGTGCGCATGTACCCCGCCGGGGAGACCCTCGACGACAAGCTCGCGGCACTCGGGCGCGGTATCGAGCTGGTCCGCGAAATCGGCTGAGTCGCAGAGCGTTCGCGG
Organism: Nocardia sp. GP40; assembly: GCF_050434125.1. Taxonomy (NCBI): domain Bacteria; kingdom Bacillati; phylum Actinomycetota; class Actinomycetes; order Mycobacteriales; family Nocardiaceae; genus Nocardia; species Nocardia sp. GP40. Next base: position 96,711 of record NZ_JBNPVW010000006.1, read on the forward strand.
CGGTCCGGCACGGATTCGGCCGGAATCCATCGCAGCACACAGTCGATCCCGGCCGAGAGCGCGCCGGACCGCCGCGAACACACCGGAACGAGGCCGCGTTGTCCGGGATCACGCACAGTGGATCACGGCGTAGTCGCCGCTGGTACGCCAATTGGGGTCCACCGCATCGAGTTCTTCCGCCCTGCCCTCCGCTAACCCGACCGCAACATCACATTTCAGTGTGCGCAACGCCGTCACCGGGGACGGGAAGTAACCCACCAGCTCGCCGAAAGGCGTTGTGGGCGGCCAGTAGCGGTCGCCGACGAGGCGGCGGTAGTTCAGGTCCCCCTTGAGGATCGTCATCTCCGCACCGGACAGCTCGACGAAAAGATCCCCGGGCAGCTCATGGTAGGTCAGTGGGGCGCAGAAGAATTCGTGGGTGCGCGGCACCAGCCGATCGTCGCTCAGCGCCGCCCACAGCCGCTCGCCGATCAACCGCGCCTGCGGGTCGGCGGCCGCGCGAAGCAGCCGCAGCACGGCCAGTAGATCCCCCATGGTGGCGTCGGAGACGTAGTAGGGCTGCGGCTTGAGGTACACCACCACCTGGGCGGCCAGGCCCGTGTCCAGGAGGTGATCGGCGAGCACCAGATCGGGCAGCAGTTCGCGGCCCGCGTTGTCGGCGATCAGCGCAACCGCCGGGTCGCTCGCCGCCTCCAGGGCCGCCCACAGCACCGCGCTGTCGTCGGCGAGCAGGCCCCGCTCCGATGGCGCCCGCTCGGTGACCTCCGCGCCGTCCCGCGCCGCGGTGAGCAGAAAACCCAGATCGGCCCGATTGCCCCACAGCGCCGCGGCCAGCAGCGCCTGACGCGCCGCGTGGTCGGGGGCGCCCGACACCCGGGCCAGCGCGGACACCTCCGCGGCCGTCTCCGGTGTGCGCAGTTCCGCGTACTTCTTGGGCGCGAACGGATCCACGCCGCGCCACACCCCGTCGTCGAAGTAGCCGACGGCCTCGAGCAGGCGGCGGTAGAAGTAGCTCTCCGCCCACAGGAACGATGCCTCGGACCACGGGCGGCCCCACATCTCCCGACCCCACGCCAGCCAGTGCGACAGGTCCGGCGCGGCGGTGTCGATGTGTTCGATCACGCCCGTGGTGCTCTCGCCGAGCAGGCGGTGCAGCGCCGCGCGCTGCGCGGGCGCATAGGGCCGCCCCGCGATCACCTGCTCGATCAGCAGCGGATGGCGCTCGTGGAAGACGCTGTGCGGGAACGTGCCCGGAATTCCGGCGAGGATCGGCGGCGCATCGGTCATGGATCGATCCTGTCTCATCGGCGTCCAGGCACCTAACCGCGATTCGGCAATCGATCAGCACACTCGCTGTGCGACGGAGGAATGGTCCAAAAGTCCTGGACCGGCGCGAGGGGGGCGGTATCGAAGAACGGATCGACCCGCAGCAGCGCGATGAATTCCTCGACGGTGTACCCCGCCGCCCGGATCTGCCAAAGTAGCCGCACAGCAGCTGATCTCGGATCGGCCGGCGCCTGCATTTTCCTCCCGCAGAATGTCCGTACACATGGCGAAGCGGGCCGCGGGGGCAATCGCGGCCCGCCCCATGGAGCCGTCTCGATCATCGAGACACACCGAGCTTAGCGAGCATTCAGCTAATCTCGTGGCATTTTCAGCCCTTCTCGGCCGCGCCCACCCGCCCCAGCGATCGGTCCGCCACCGTGAGCACCAGCAGCAGACCCGAGACCACCAGCGTGAACATGGCCAGGCGGTGTAGTCCGGCGGTATCGGCCGAGTGCCCGAAGACCATGCCGTCGGCGCTGGATGCGGCCAGCGCGCCGAGATACATGAACGTCCGCAGCAGCCCGGCCGAGGAACCCATCCGAGCCGAATCCGCCTGATGGTAGACCGCGTTCTGGTTGGCCAGGCTCAGCAGGCCCTGCGGCACGCCCACGACCAACGCCAGCCCGATCAGCATCCAGAGCGCGCTGTGGGCGTGCAGGGTCAGCATCAGCGCGCACCCCGCGACCTGGACCACCGCACCGACGATCAGCTTGCCGCGGATCTGAGGCCGCCGACCGGTCGTGGTGGACACCAGGATCGCGGTGACAAACGTGGCCAGCAGCACCAGGCCCGCGGCCGAGGCGCTCAGGCCGCGGCCGTCCTCGAGCCACTGGGTGAATCCGTAGAGGAAGCAGTACGACACCGTGGCCGCCAGCACCGTGCGCAGGTAGGTGGCCACCAGCGCCGGATTACCGCCGAGCACCCGCAGGTCGATGAACGGCTCCACGGTGCGCAACTCCCGCACCACCAGCGCGAGCGCGGCCGCCGCGGCGATCGCGAGCAGATACAGATTCGACAGCCGCGGTGTCATGAGGAACAGCAGCATCGAGACCAGCATCGCCGCGAAGGCCACGATTCCGGGCAGGTCGATCCGCATCCCCGAACGCGACCCTCGCTGCGGGGCAACCACATCCGGGAACCGCAGCCGCGCGGTGACGAACGCCGCGATCGCCAGCGGGATGTTCACCGCGAAGGTGGCACGCCACCCGCCGAGGCCGATCAGCAGCCCGCCCAGCGATGGGCCGATCACCGCGATGGTCTGATTCGCTACGGCCAGCACGGTCAGAATGCCGGCCGGGCTGTTGCGTCCGGTCCGCTCGGACTCGGTGCGCAGCAGGTACATCGAGGCGGGATAGCCCGCGCAGGTACCGAATCCGAGGATCACCCGGGCCGCGATCAGTACGCCCAGGTTCGGCGACAGGGTACCCAGCAGTCCGGCCATGCCCGTCAGCGTGGTGCCGATCAGGAATAGTTTGCGCGGCCCGTAGAGATCGACCAGACGGCCGACGACCGGCTGGCCGACGGCGGTCGCGAGGTACAGCGCGGAGATCAGCCAGGCCGTCTGGGCGGGCGGCGCGCCGAATGCGCGGCCGATCGGGATCAGGGATACCGCGATGATCGAGGAGTTGACCGGATTCAGGATCGACCCCAGGATCATCGGGGCGATCAGTCGGCGATCGAATCCGTCCTCGCCGCCGCGCAAACGGCGCAGCGGCGCGACGACGCGGTCCATGACGGGAGGCAAGGGCCCACCCCTTTACTGGTCGGGCTGAATCAACCGTTCCAGCAGGGCCAGCGCCTCCAGTACGGTCTGCCGCTCGGGCTCGGTGAAGCGGGACTCCAGTTGCCCGGTCAGCCACTCCCGCCCGCTTCGCGCACGATCGTCGAAGAATTCGCGGCCCGCCGGACTCAGCGATACCAGCTGCTTGCGGCCGTCCTCCGGATCGGGACGGCGCCGGATCAGATCCCGCTGCTCGAGCACCGCGAGGGTGGCGGCCATCGACTGTGGGCGCACGCGCTCGGCCGCGGCCAGCTCGCTGGCCGACGCGTCTCCGTGCTTGCCGAGCCGCGAGAGCACGGCGGTCTGCGTCGGGGTGAGTTCGCGATTGTCGGAGAGCTCGATGAGACGACGACGCAGGCGGCCGACGAGGGTCCGGAGCTCGCGCGAGGCGCGGGCGGCGGACTCGGAGACGTCGCCGGGATTCTGGTCCATGCCTGGACCATACTTTATTCAGTCTGAACTGTCCAGTTCGCCTGTGCAGTTCGGTTCGCGAACAATCTTCATCGTCCCGAAAGCTACGCCGAATGATCTTCGGTATCGTGTCGAGTATGCGCACATCCGACCGGCCCGCGGTCCCGCGGACGCCCGTCCCCCTCGACGAGATCGATCACATCCTGCTCGACGAGCTGTCGCGGGACGGGCGGATGACCAACAACGCGCTGGCCGCCGCGGCCGGGATCGCGCCGTCCACCTGCCTCGGCCGGGTGCGGGCGCTCGTCGAGCGCGGGGTGATCCGGGGCTTTCACGCGGATATCGATCCGGTCGCGGTCGGGCGCAGCCTGCAGGCGATGATCGCGGTGCGGGTCCAGCCCAACGCGCGCCCGCACCTGGCCGAGTTCGGCGAACAGCTCAGCGCGCTGAACGAGGTCCTGAACGTGTACTTCATCGCCGGCGCGGACGACTATCTCGTGCACGTCGCCACCGCCGACTCCGAGGGGCTGCGCCTGTTCGTGCTGGAACACCTCAGTGCGCATCCGGCCGTGGAGCGCACCGAGACGATCCTGATCTTCGAGCACGTCCGCCCGCGCCTGTGGCCCCAGCGCTGAGGCCCCCAGGGCCCGGCAGCTGCGACCGCGATGACGCGGGCGGACGAAATCCGTTGCGGCGCTTAGGCGACCGCCTCCGTGCGGAAGTCGTAGCCGTGCGCGGCCGCGACCGACTCGGACAGCAGCTCACCGGCGTGCGTGCTCAGGCCCGCGGCCAGGCCCGGATCGGCCGCCGTGGCCGCGCGCCAGCCGCGGTCGGCCAGCGAAACCACGTACGGCAGTGTGGCATTGGTGAGCGCGACGGTCGAGGTGTAGGGCACCGCGCCGGGCATGTTGGCCACGCAGTAGAACACCGAGTTGTGCACCCGATAGGTGGGGTCGTCGTGGGTGGTCGGGCGCGAATCGGCGAAGCAGCCGCCCTGGTCGATCGCGATGTCCACCAGCACCGAGCCCGGCTTCATCTGCGAGACGAGCTCGTTCGAGACCAGCTTGGGGGCCTTCGCGCCGGGCACCAGCACCGCACCGACGACCAGATCCGCCTCGCGCACCGCGCTTTCCACCTCGTGGGCGTTGGAGATGATCGTGCGCACCTGTCCCCGGTACTGCGCGTCCAGCTCGCGCAGCGGCGCGATGTTCAGATCCAGCACGGTCACCTCGGCGTGCATGCCGACCGCGATGGCCGCGGCATTGCGCCCCGCCACGCCCGCGCCGATCACCACGACGTTCGCGGGCCGGGTGCCGGGCACGCCGCCCATCAGCACGCCGCGCCCGCCGCCGCTGCGCATCAGGTGGTAGGCGCCCGCCTGCGGGGCCAGCCGACCGGCCACCTCGCTCATCGGGGCCAGCAGCGGCAGCGATCCGTCACGGCCGGTGACGGTTTCGTACGCAATGGACGTGATGCCCGACTTCAGCAGCGCGTCGGTGCACTCTACCGACGCGGCCAGGTGCAGGTAGGTGAACAGCACCTGCCCCGCGCGCATCCGGGAATACTCCTGTGCCACCGGCTCTTTCACCTTCAACACCAGATCGGCGGTGTCCCAGACCGCGTCGGCCGTATCGAGCACGCGCGCACCGGCGACCTTGTACGCGTCGTCCTCGAAGGCCGACCCGACGCCCGCCCCGGCCTCGAGATACACCTCGTGCCCGCGCGCGGTCAGCTCGCGAACCCCGGCCGGGGTGCACGCCACGCGGTACTCGTGGTTCTTCACCTCGCGGGGGATGCCGATCTTCATGGGTTCTCCTCGTCATCGAGCGGTGGTGGTGATGGATGCCACCTTTCGACAGCGAGTATGAAGAATCTGCAGGCTGAGCGCTAGAACAGTGAATTTAATTCTCAAACTGTCCATTTTTCTATCTGAATCCTCGACAACGGTCGCCGACGATCGGGTTCGGCCGAACCTTCTTCGGCCGAACCCCCGGCGTCCCCCGGCGCGACGCCGCGTCGGACATCCGGCCGTCGCGAGGTGTCGGCCCGTCGCCCGTGCAACGCCGCAGGTTTTGGCTGACATCCGGCAATCAAGATCTGCGAGCGCGTGCGCCGGAATCCTGGAATCCTCGGTGCACCAGGCCTATCCGTCGTACGTGGTCGACAACTCCGGCGCCACCACCACCTGGCTGCACGGCTGGCTCTCGGACATCGCCCGGCAGTAGGGCCTGGCACTGCGCGCACGAAGTGTTGCGTCCGAGGGTGTTCCGGCACCGCTGAGGGAGTCCGGATCCGGTGTCCGGGCTCCCTCGCTCGTATGCGCTACGCGCAGCGGACGTGGAAGACGGCCGACGGGGTGACCCCCGGGAAGGTGCCGACCTGGACGGTATTCGGACCGTCCAGCGAGCAGCCCGCGGGAACCGTGGTGACCACGACCCGGTAGCAGCCGAGTGGGACCGATGCGGTCGCCGCGCCGTCCGCGCCCGTGGTGACCGTCGCGGCGGCCCGGCCGCCGGAGCACGGGGTCACCGAGGCACCCAGGCCGGTCACCGGAAAGTTCTGGCCCATTTCCAGTGCCTGCACCCGGACGCCCGAGGCGCCGAGCCCATTCGCGGCGGCCAGGCCGGGTACGGCGGCGAGTGCGACGATCGCGGGCACGGTGAACAGGATGCGGCGCAACGGGTCTCCTTCGGTGAGCGGTGAATTCGGCAATCCCCCAACGGGTTGTCCCCGGGCCAATATAAGCGCCGCCGCGCGCGTCCCGCGACCGGATGCCGATTCGTGCCACCATTTCGCATCGGGGTCTCCCTCGATGTCCCCGGCCGGGTGTGCTTCCGACACCGCGGGCACGGGTCTGCTATTTTGCGGCCTCGATTCAGCAACCTGCGGCGTAGCATCGCCGGTATGGATGCCGACACTGTTGATCGGGACTGGAACGCCCTGCAGCAGCAGGCGCAGCAGACCGCGCAGATGTTCCAGACCCTGGCGGGCAAACTTCAGGCAGCCGCGGCCGCCGGGGATCAGAACGCCCGTGAATGGCTGCTGGACCTCAAGGAGGCCGCGCTGTCGGTGCACCAGGAGGAGACGCAGGCCGCGCAGGTGATGCAGTCGGTGCACGCGCTGGTCGACAACCACGTCAACCAGATCGCGCAGATCGCACCGGCCGGTTACCCGCAGCAGCAGTATCCGCAGCAGCAGTATCCGGCGCAGCCCCAATACCAGCCGCAGCCCGGCTACGCGCAGCCCCAGCCCGGCTACCCGCAGCAATACCCGCAGCAGGGTGGCGGCATGCTGCACCGGTTCCTGGGCAGCTCGTTCGGCAGCGCGATGGCGATGGGCGCCGGATTCGGCATCGGCGACGACATCATCAACGATATCTTCCGCTGAGATTCACAGCGTTCTCACAGGCCCAGGCCAGAATTCTCACCGATCGGCCGGACAAGCTGGCTCGGTGACAGCGACCACTGCCGATACGGCCATGCCCGAATCGACCTCCCCTCCCCTCGCTGACGTTCCCGAACGAGTACTCGGCCCCGCCCTCCTGTGGGAGCGCATCGGGCTCGCCGCGCTACTGCTCGGCACGGCCGCGGCCTACCTGTGGAACATCACCGTCAACGCGATGGGCAACGGCTTCTACGCCGCGTCGGCCTGGGCGGGTTCGGAGAACTGGAAGGCCGTGCTGTTCGGATCGCTGGATCCGGGCAACTTCATCACCGTCGACAAGCCGCCCGTCTCGCAGTGGGTGATGGGGATCTCGGGCCAGCTGTTCGGCTTCTCGAGCGCCAGCATGCTGATCCCCGAGGCCCTGATGGCGGTCGCCGCCGTCGCGCTCATGTACGGCGCGGTCACCCGGGCGACCGACAGCCGCGGCGCGGGTCTGCTCGCGGGCGCGGTACTGGCGGTCACGCCCGTGGTGGCGATGATGTTCCGGTTCAACAATCCCGACGCGGTAATGGTCCTGCTGATGACCGCGGGTGCGTACTGCACGATCCGGTCGCTGCGCGCGGCGAGCCTGCGCTGGATCGTATTCGCCGGTATCGCACTGGGTTTCGCGTTCCTGGCCAAGATGCTCGAGGGGCTGATGGTGATGCCCGCGCTCGCGCTGGCCTATCTGATCGTCGCGCCGACCTCGCTGGGCAAGCGCCTGGCGCACCTGCTGGCCGCGGCGGCGGCGCTGGTCATCTCCTCCGGATGGTATGTGCTGCTGACCATCCTGTGGCCGGCGGACTCGCGCCCGTATCTGGCCGGGTCGACGAACAACACGTTCATGGATCTGGTCCTGGGCTACAACGGTTTCGCCCGCTACCTCGGTCAGAACCACATGGGCGCGGGCAAGATGTTCGCGACGATGCCGCCGGGCTACGAATTCCCGCGCTTCGGCGGCGGGCACGGTGGGCCGTGGGGCGGGGCCGGCGGCCCCGCCCGCCTCTTCACGGGCGAGATCGGATTCGAGATCTCCTGGCTGCTGCCCGCCGCGATCCTCGCCCTGGTACTGGTGCTGATCTCGCGGAGCCGGGCCCCGCGCACGGACATGGTGCGTGGCGCTGCGCTGACCTTCGGGCTGTGGCTGCTCATCGACGGCGCCGCGTTCGCGGGCATGAAGGGCGGCATGCACGCCTACTACACCCTGGCGATCGCGCCCGCGATCGCGGGCACCCTCGCGCTGGGCATGCACGAGATGTGGCGGCGCCGCGACGGCATGCTGGGCCGGTTGGGTTCGGCCGCACTGATTCTCGCCGGTGGCGTGTGGGGATTCGTCCTGCTGCACCGCAATTCGGGCTGGCAGCCGTGGCTGCGCTGGATGGTCCTCGCGGTCACCGTGATCGCGGCGGCCGGGCTGATCCTCACCGCGATTCCCGCGCTCTCGCGCCGGGCGCGGGGACGGGCCACGGCGGTGCTGGTCGCGGTCGGAACGGTCGCGGCGCTGGCCGGATCCACCGCCTACGCCGCGGTCACGCTGCCGCAGTCGCACACCGGCGGCGGCCCCTCGGTCGGCCCGGCCCAGAAGGACGACATGCCCGCCGCGTTCTCCCAGATGCGGCACGTGTTCGGCATGTTCATGGGCGGCGGCGACTACCCACCGCAGCTGCTCTCGATGCTCGAGCACACCCACACCAGGTGGTCCGCCGCTATCGACCGCTCCGGGCCGGCCTCGGGCCTGGAATTGTCCACGCGCACCTCGGTGATCGCGATGGGCGGGTTCACCTCCGAGGATCCGGTGCCCACGCTGGCCCAGTTCCAGGACATGGTCCGCACCCACCAGGTCACGTATTACCTTGCGCCCGAGGTCAAGCTGCCCGATTCGTGGAAGAAGAAGCCGGACGGCAAGGACACACAGACCCCCACCGCGACGAAACAGCAGGCGCCGCAGCAGGATCCGGGCGCCGGGGTCTGGCATCCGGTGGGGAACGTCGACATCTACAACTGGGTCTCGCAGCACTACACCGGTCAGAAGATGGACGGGCTGGTCGCCTACAACCTGATGGCGCCGTCACACTGAGCCGGTACGCAACAGGCCGGAGTTGCCCGCGGGGCGGTTCCGGCCCGTTGCCGTCTCGGGCGAATGCTGCTCAGAACACCCGGATTTCGGGTGCGGCTCCGGGCAGCCACGGCTTCCACGGCTCGAGCCCGGGACCGGTCGGCGATCCCGTGGCCACGAAGGCCGCCAGCGCACCGCCGAATCGGGCCGCCAGGGCGCGGTCCCGGTCCGATACCGCGCCCAGCATCGGCGAATTCGGAAATCTCTCGAAATTGCCGAACAGGAACGGCAGATCCGCGCAGTGCGCCGCGCCGAGGCCGAAGCGATCGGGCTCGGGGCGGCGGGTGAACCGGTAGATGTAGGCCGGATTGCCCTGTGCGGCAAGCTCGACCCCGAGGGTCAGCAGGTCGTCACCGAAGGTCACCTCCCCCACCGCGGCGGTCAGCACCTGCGCCGGACGGGCACCGGGATGTTCGGCGGCGAAGCGGCGGTACCGGGCCGCGCCGGACTCCGGGTCCAGCGCGCCCAGCAGCTCCCGCGCCGCCTCGGCGGTGAGCGTCTGGATCATCGGGTTCAGCGCGAAAAACGCCGTCGTCTCGTCGGCGGTCGTGCCCAGCAGCACGTCCTTGCCCGCCAGGCCCCCGTCGGGCACCAGCTCGCGCCAGTCTCCGGGCTGCCCCGCCCCGCCGAGCACCGGGTACAGCGGCGGCGCGATCCGGCCCGGCGCCCCGGTCTCCAGCATCAGCCGCGCATACGCGTACAGCAGCTCCAGCACCGGAGCCTCGCGCAGTCGCGGCAGCGGATCACCGCCCGCCGGAATACCCAGCAGGGCCAGGTATCTCTCGGTCGTCTCCGCCGCCTCGTCCGGATCCTGCGGCGGCAACCCCAATGGGCCCGATTGCCCGATGACCCGGCGCACCAGCCTCTGCGTCGCGGGGTCCAGGGCCAGCGCCAGCGCCGAGAACGCGCCCGCGGACTGCCCGCCGACGGTGATCAGGTCCGGATCTCCACCGAACGCCGCGATATTGGCGGCCACCCAGCGCAGCGCCTCGATCTGATCGCGGCAGCCGAGATTGTCCACCTCCGGCAGCCGGAGAAAACCCAGGGGGCCGAGCCGGTAGTTCGCCGTCACCACGACGATGCCGCCCAGCGCGGCCAGCCGGGCCCCGTCGTACCAGTCCCAGCCGCCGCTGCCGCTGGTGAATCCCCCGCCGTGGAACCACAGCAGCACCGGGCGCGGGGTCGGCGAAACCTCCTGCGGCACCCAGACGTTCACCGTGAGGCAGCCCTGCTCGTCCCAGTCCTGGATCCGGGGGCCCATCACCTGCTCGAGCCGGGACGGCCACTGTGGCACCGCGGGGCCCGCGGCGGCCGCATCGCGAATACCCGCCCAGCCCGGATGCGGTTGCGGCGGCGCGAACCTGCGCTCACCGACCGGGGATGCCGCGTACGGGATCCCTCGAAAGGCGTACGCGCCCACCGGTTCCGCGACCCCCCGAACCGTGCCGGCGACGGTTTCGACAACAGTACTCATGCGTTCTCCTTCGGGCACGAGCACCGCAGCGCGACACTTCCGCCCTATCGCACGCCGGCCCGGCCCACTCGTTCCACGCCTCCGCGCGCGAGCCACGAGCGCACGGACACCCTCGGCAGCGACGCTGCCAACTCACGCCTCCACATCCTGCCAGAACGCGAGCGAATAGTCCCGAATCTCTTGCAGCCCTGGCTCATTCGTTCTCGCAGGTGTACTTGCACCGCGGTGTGCGCCCCCGCGCCGACCCGCTAACAGAGTGACCGGTCGGTTACATCGGCGGGTCGTGCTAGGGTTCAGCCATGTCCACATCCGGCCGCCCGCACGGCGACGCGCGTAAGGAGCGCATTCTCGACGTCGCCCTGAAGACGTTCGCCGAGAACGGATTTCGCGGGGCCTCCATCGCCGAGATCGCCGAGCGGTGCGGACTGTCCCAGCCCGGTCTGCTGCATCACTTCCCCACCAAGGCCGCGCTGCTGGCCGCCGTGCTCGACCACCGCGACCGGCTCGATGCCGAACGCCTGGGTTTCGGCGAGGAACTGCGCGGCGCGGCGGCCCTGGAACGCCTGGCCACGCTGGTGGAGTACAACGCGCAGTTGCCTGGGCTGGTCCGGCTGTTCACCGTCGTGACCGGCGAGGCCGTCACCGAGGGGCATCCCGCGCACGACTGGGCCGTGCGGCGCTACCGCGCCCTCGAGGGGTACCTGGTGAGCGCGCTCGAGGCCGGTGTCGCCGACCGCACCCTCGCCCCCGGGATCGATGCCGCGGCCATCGCGCGGCAGGTGTTCGCGATGATGGACGGGCTGCAATTGCAGTGGCTGCTCGATCCCACCGGCGTCGACATGCCCGGACTGTTCCGCGGTTACATCGATCAGGTCATCGCGCGTATTTCGGTCGCGGCAAGCTAGCCCGCCGAATTTCCGACACGCGCCCCGACATGCCGTGTCGGGCTGGGAGCCAGCACACTTCCGCCGCCGTCACCCCCTGCAACGTGTTCATACCGCACCACAGACACCCGGGCGGCAGCCATACTGTCCGGGCTTTCGAGGTTCTACCGCACGACGCCCTACCCCCATTCATCACTGAAACGAGGTAGCTCAGATGTTGCGTGCAGTACTAGAACACTCCACCCGAAAGGACTTGAGCCGCTTGTGCTTCGGCGCGATGCTCGCCCTGTCGGTGGCGTCGTGTTCGAGCTCCAGCGGCTCCACCCCGGCCACGGGGACACTCGACTACGGCTTCGGCTCCGACGGCAAGGCGGTGGCCGACTTCGGCTCCGAGGCCGCGCAGGCCCACGCCGCGGCGGTGCAGTCCGACGGCAAGATCGTGCTGGCCGGCGTCGTCCACGACCCGGCACAGGGCGACAACTTCGGATTGATCCGCTATTCCGCGGACGGCAAACCGGACACCGGCTTCGGCGACGGCGGCAGGATATCCACCGATTTCGGCGGTAAGGCCGACGACGCGAATGCCGTCGCCGTGCAACCCAATGGCGACATCGTCGCGGCGGGCACCAGCCACGGCACCGCCACCGGCGACAACATCGCCGTCGCGCGCTACACCCCGGCGGGCAAGCCGGACACCGGCTTCGGACAGGGCGGCAAGGTCTCCACCGACCTGGGCACCAAGGCCGACCACGCCAATGCCGTTGCGCTGCAATCGGACGGCAAGATCGTGGTCGCCGGATCCACCGTGAATCCCGACCCCGCGCAGGGCGAGAACTTCGTGCTTGTCCGGTACACCGCCGACGGCAAGCTCGATCCGAGCTTCGGACAGGGCGGCAAGGTCTCCACCGACTTCGGCGGCAAGGCCGACGACGCGCAGGCACTGGCCATCGAACCCGACGGCAAGATCATCGTGGTCGGCACCAGCCACGGCACCGCTACCGGCGACAACATCGCCCTGGCCCGCTACACCACCGACGGCAAGCTCGACACCCGCTTCGGACAGGGCGGTGAGGTCTCCACCGACCTGGGCACCAAGGCCGACCACGCCAATGCCGTTGCGCTGCAATCGGACGGCAAGATCGTGGTCGCCGGATCCACCGTGAATCCCGACCCCGCACAGGGCGAGAACTTCGCGCTCGTGCGCTACCTGGCCAACGGCAAGCAGGACACCGCCTTCGGTACGGGCGGCACGGTGACCACCGACTTCGGCGGCAAGGCCGACGACGCGACCGCGGTCGGGATCGAGCCCAGCGGTGACATCGTGGCGGTGGGCACCAGCCATGGCACCTCCACCGGCGACAACATCGCCCTGGCCCGCTACACCACCGAGGGCAAGATCGACGCCGGCTTCGGCCAGGGCGGCAGGGTCTCCACCGACCTGGGCACCAAGGCCGACCACGGCAATGCGGTGGTTATCCAGCACGACGGCGCCATCGTCGTCGCCGGCTCCACGCAGAGCCCGGCGCACGCCGACACGTTCGTCGCGCTGCGCTACCACGACTGAGCTGCGTCGATCCCGGCCGGTCTGCCGCCGGATCGGCACGCTCACCGCCATGCGACGGTCGCACCGGCAGCGCTGCCGTGCCAGTCGGCAGCGCTGCCCCACCGCCGGGCCCGCGGCTCGCCCGGGCCGACACACCGTGCAGGTGCGCGCGGTCCCGATCCGCCCCGCACGCGACACGCGGTCCGTCGACGGAATTTCAGCAATTACGCAGCTACGCTTGCTGTATGCGACAGTCGAACCGTCGGCAGTTCTTGGCCGCGGGCACGGCCGCGGCCGCGACGCTCCTGGCGTCCGTCCGCTCGTCCGCCGCGCCGCCCGCGCGACCCGGGGAACTGCCCGCGCTCGGCGACGAATTCCTCTGGGGCGTGGCCTCGTCCGGCTTTCAGACCGAAGGCCATGCGCCCGAAAGCAATTGGACTCGATACATCGCCGCCGGCAAGGCCGATCCCTATCTGGACGCGGTGCGGTTCCTGGACTACTACGCCGACGACGTCGCGCATGCCGCGCAGCTGGGCGTGAAGGTGTACCGCATAAGCATCGAATGGGCACGCGTGCAACCACATCCGGGCGCCTGGGACGAGTCCGCGTTCGCTGGTTACGACCGCATCGTCGATGCCATCGCGAGCGCCGGCATGCGCCCGATGCTCACCCTGGACCACTGGGTCTATCCGGGCTGGGCCGCGGACCGCGGCGGCTGGCGCAATCCGGGCATGGCGCAGGACTGGCTGGCCAATGCCCGGAAGGTAGTGGGCCGCTACGCATCCCGCAATCCGATCTGGGTCACGATCAACGAGCCGTCGGCCTACATCGGGACCGAGCTGCGCATCGGCGCCCTGAAGCAGGACGACGCTCCCGCGATGCGGGACCGGCTCGCGCAGGCGCACAACGAGATCTACGACTTCATCCACCAGAACCAGCCCGGCGCCATGGTGACCAGCAATCTCGGATTCGTACCCGGCGCCGAGGCCCAGGTGAACCAGCCGTTTGTGGACAGGGTCGCCGCCAAACTCGACTTCCTGGGCGTGGACTATTATTTCGGCCCGGATCCCGGGACCACCGCCGCGGGCAGCTCGGCCGGCGCGCCCGGCATGTGGCAGCTGCCGCTGCAGACCGAGGGCATCTACTACGCGCTGAACCACTACGCCAAGCTATATCCGAACAAGCCGCTGTATGTGGTCGAGAACGGCATGCCGACCGAGAACGGCAAGCCCCGCCCGGACGGCTACACCCGCGCGGACCATCTGCGCGACACCGTCTATTGGCTGCAGCGCGCCAAGGCCGACGGCATGAACCTGATCGGCTACAACTACTGGAGCCTCACCGACAACTACGAATGGGGCAGCTACACACCGCGTTTCGGCCTGTACACCGTGAACGTCACCTCCGATCCGGGCCTGACCCGCACGCCGACCGACGCGGTCGAGGCATACGCGGCACTCACCCGCAGCGGCGGCGTACCCGCCGGATACCGCCCGACCAGGGCACCGGTCGCCTGCTCGAAGGTGGACCCGCCGAGCAGCTGCGACCATCCGGTTCCGCTGTCCACCTGGGGCGTTCATCCTGCGGCGTAGCGGCCCGCACAGCACGATGCCCGGCGCCGATCAGTCGGCGCCGGGCATCGCTGTGCAGTACTTCAGGGGTGGGACGCAGCCCTTACGCGGGCAGGCCCAGGCCCTTCGCCAGCACCGGCCACGACTTGATCAGGTCGTCGTGCCAGTAACCCCACGAGTGGGTGCCGGTCGGGGTGAAATCGTACGTCGCCGGGATGCCCAGCTGGTTCAGCTTGGCCTGCAGGTTGTGGCTGCAGCCGTTGACCGCGGCCTCGATCACGCCGCCGATGATGAGCTGGTTGGCCAGGCCGCCGACGCCCGGCAGCGCGTACCGGCCGTTGAGGGTGTCCCACTTGCCCGGCAGGCCGGAGCCGCTCGAGACGAACAGGTTCAGGCCGCGCAGCTGGTCGGCGTGCACATACGGGTCGTGCGCGGCCCACATCGGGTCGTGCTCGGGGCCGTACATGTTGACGGTGTTGCCGCCGCCCCAGACGTTCACGGCCAGGTTCACGAACCGGTAGCCGATCGGGTCGCTGATCTGCGCGCATCCGCTGTACGCGGCGACCGACTTGTACAGGCCCGGCTTGGCGATGGCCAGCTCCAGCACCGAGGTGCCCGAGGTGGACAGGCCCGCGATCGCGTTGACGCCGTTGGTGTTCAGCACGCCGTTGACGATCGGCGGCAGCTCCTGAGTGAAGAACGTCTGCCACTTGTTCACCCCGAGGTTGGGGTCGCTCGCGCGCCAGTCCGCGTAGTAGCTCCAGGCGCCGCCGATGGGCTGCACCACGTTCACGTTCTTGTCCAACATGAACTTCAGCGCCTCGGGGGCCTGCGCGTCCCAGCTGGCGTTGTCGACGCCGCCGCCGGCGCCGTTGAGCAGATACAGCGTCGGGCGCGGCACCGACGCGTCCTTGGGGCGCTGCACCTCGACGCTGACGGGCTTGTTCATCGCGGCGGAGAACACGCTCAGCTTCAGATGCTGGCCGTCGACCACGGCGAAGTCGAAGAGTTTGGAGCCATCCGGCGCGACCGGGCTGGCCGCCGGGTGGCCCGAGGCGATCAGCGGATCGGTCGCGGCCGCCGCCGGTCCCGCCGCCACCACCGTCGATAACCCCGCGAACAGGGCTGCGACAGCAGCCGTTGCGATCCGAATCCGACGTCCCACGTAAACCTCCGTTGTCCCGACCCTGCCTTTACCAGCCGAACTCTCGACCGGAACTCTAGTTCACCGATAATCGTTCAGCGAACCGGCCATGTTTCACACAACAATGCGATTCGCGGCCCCGAGTGAATTCGCCCATATCTCACATTCGGCGCATCACCGAAACGACCTTTCCCAGCACCACCGCGGAATCACCGTCGATGACCTGGTACGCGGGATTTCGGGGCTCGAGATATACGTGCCCGTTGCGGCGGCGGAATACCTTCACCGTCGCCTCGCCGTCGATCATCGCGGCCACGATCTCCCCCGACTGGGCCTCCTGCTGGCGGCGCACCACGACGATATCGCCGTCGCAGATCGCCGCGTCGATCATCGAATCGCCGCGCACGCGCAGCCCGAAGACCGTGCCGCGCCCCACCAGCTGACGGGACAGCGTCATGACGTCCTCGGCGTGCTCCTGCGCGAGGATCGGCGTACCGGCCGCGATATCGCCGACCACCGGCACGTCCACCGAGTCGCGGTCCCGCTCCGGCGCGGCCGTACCCCGCAGAAACAATCGCACGTCGATGGGCCGGGTGACACTGTCGCTGCGGCGCAGAAAACCCTTGTCCTCCAGCGCCTTCAGATGCCGCGACACGGTCGAGGCCGACCGCAGCCCCACTGCCTGCCCGATCTCCCGCGTGCTGGGCGGATACCCGTGCCGCACCACCGAATCCCGGATGGCCACCAGAATCCGCTGCTGCCGCGGCGGCAACGTCGAGGTGTCGAGGTGCTCGAAGGCATCGTCGTCGTATCCGGTCACGCCGGAATCCTAAACGCCGTCACTGCGAGGGAAGCGCCCGGCTGCTCAATTCACGCAGGGAATGTCGGATCCGATCGTGGTGGTCACCGGCTTGCCGGAGTCGGCATTCGGGTTGGCGGAGGTGCTGACCGAGGTCGAGCTCGACGACGATGTTTCGCTGTCGGCGGCGCTCGACGAAGAATCGGTGCTCGCGGCGGAATCGGTGCTCGATGCGAAGTCGGTGCCGGTGGCGGAATCCGTGGCCGTCAGCTCGTCCGGCATCGTGAAGTCGCTGCCGATCACGATCCGCACGTGCCCGTCCGGGACGCCGGAGGAGGCCGCGGTGGGCAGGCCGCCCAGCATGTCCGCGGCCTGCTCGGCGGCGGTGTCCGCGCCCGAGCCGAAGTAGACCACCGAGGTCGAGCCGTCGGAGTAGTTCGCGTTGCCGACGTGGCCTGTGTGAAATCCCTTGGCCGCCAACGCGGCCGACACCTTCCCGGCCACCCCGGTGCCCGCGCCGGCGTTGAGGACGTCAACGATGCCGGTGGGCATCGCCTTCGGCGTCGTCGACTGCGGGGCCCGCACCCCGAACGCCGCGCGCACGGTCTTGCGGATCGATGGGATGTCCACGATATTGACGTCCTGATCGTCGATGACGTCGTAGCCCTTGATCGGGAGCGTGCGGAACTGAATCGGCATCGAACCCGTCTTGCCCATGGTCTGCGCGAAATCCAGCAGATTCCAGCCCTGCGAGAGCACGATATCGTTCTGCGCGGCGTCGACCAGGGCCTGCAGCTTGCCGAGATCGGTGAGCGTCCCGGAATCCTTCAGCTGCTTGGCCACCGAGGTCAGGAACGCCTGCTGGCGGTGGGTGCGATCGAGGTCGCCGTTGTCCAGGCCGTGCCGCTGACGCACGAACGACAGCGCGTTCGCCGCGTCCAGATGCTGGCGACCGGCCGGGAACACCGACCCGGAATAGTACGTGTCGTCGACCGCGTGGTTCAGGCAGACGTCGACCCCGCCCAGGATGTTGGCCAGATCGTAGAAGCCCACGAGCGAGATCTCGGCGAATCGATTGATCGGAACGCCGGTCAGCGCCTTGACATTCGCGACGATCGATTCGCGTCCGGCCTCGCGGCCCTTCTGTTCCAGTTCGACCGGATCCTTCACGCCCTGATCGATCAGCTTGTCCTCCACCGCGGCCTTCTTCAGCCCGTACGCCTCCTTGATCTTGGCGTGGTTGTAGCCGGGTATTCCGGACACGGGCACGTAGTCGTCGCGCGGGATGGAGAAGGCGGTGATCGACTTCAGATCCTTCGGAATGTGCACCAGGATCAGCGAATTGGCGTTGTAGCCGCCCTCCTGGCCGTCTCCGGCGTGCAGCTGGTCCAGCACGTTCTTCGGCAGGTCCCGGCCGTTCTGGTCCTTGCGGGTGTCCAGGCCGATGAGCAGGATGTTCAGGTCGCCGTCGAGGGCCGCGGCGTCCTGCTTGCTGATCGCGAAGGAACGGGTGAAGCCCTGATTCACGCTGCGCTCGGCGTAATACAGGGCGCCGGTGCCCGCCATGACCGCGACGGCGCTGAGCGCGGCCAGGGACCGGCCCGCGATCTTCAAGGCCCCCCACCGTTTCGCGGCACGGGGCGCGGAAGTACGACGCGGACGGGAGGTTCGGCGACCGGCGCGGCGGCCCGAGCGCACCACGGCGGGGGCCGAGATGGGAGCGTTTCCGGTGTCGCCCGCGATGTCGGCGAGCACCGGGCTACCGGCGGGCACGGAACTCTCCGTGCGCGCGGCACTTTCGGCGGGGGCGCCCTCGGCCGGGCCGGGGCCGTCCGTGGGCTCGACGGGCGGCGGCGCCCACCGACGGGCGCGCTCGGCGGGTGTCGGCGCCACGTACGACCGCTCCGCGGGCGCCTCGTCCCGTGACGCCTCGGCCCCGTCGCGGTCTTCGGACGGAGAGTCGACGGCCGGGTTCGGCTGGGTGTCGTCTTTCATCGCGTCCTACGATCTCACACTCCGGCTGCTGCAGGATTGCCAGCCGCGCGGAAAATCAGTCAAAAGGTGCGGAAAATCCCAGCATGGCGGCCAGGTTGCCGATCTGATGCTCAAAAACGTCCGCCGGGTCGGTGAAGCTGTCGCCGCCGAACATCTCGAAGACCTCCGCGCTCACCGCGCCGATCAGCCCGCTCCACACCGAGATCGCCCGGGTCAGCACCCAGTCCGGCGTCGCAATGCCCATCTCGTCGCGAATACGGCCGAGGTCGCCGGACAGCGCCTCCGCCACCGGCGGCTCCGGATCCGGTGCGGTCAGGGCGCCCGTGCGGTAGGCCGCCTCGGCGATCTGCAGCATGGTGGCCATCACGCGCACGCCCGGCGCGACGGTCTGCTCGGCGGGCGCCTCGTATCCGGGAACCGGTGTGCCGTACAGCAATCCGTAGCGGGCCGGTTCGGCGACCGCCCACTCGCGCAGCGCGCGGGCCACGGCCCGGAAGCGCCGTAGCGGATCGTCCGGTGCGGCGGCCAGCGCGGCGTCGACCGCGTCGGCGAGTTCGGAGTAGCCGTCGACGACCAGCAGGGTCAGCAGTTCGTCCCGGCTGCGCACGTACCGGTACACCGCCGACGACACCACCCCCAGGTCGCGGGCGACCGCCCGTAACGACAGCGCCGCGGCGCCGTGGATCGCGAGGTGTTCGCGGCCGATCCGGACAATGTCCTCCATGGTGCGTGCGCGAGCCCGCGCACGGGGCGTAGTGGCGGTCATGCTCTCCACTGTGCCATACAGAGAGCGGTGCACGCAAATATTATCAGTGCTTCCTTCCGTTCGGTTTATTGCAAACCTACTGCAACAAGCGAAAGCTACTTGATAGTAGCGTTACCCCGGTCATCGCCGACAGACCCTCGAGGAGCGAGAACATGACCCAGCGGGATACCGATTTCGACGTGCTAGTCGTCGGCTCCGGATTCGGCGGCAGCGTCACCGCGCTGCGACTTGTCGAGAAGGGGTATCGGGTCGGCATCCTCGAGGCCGGGCGCCGGTTCGCCGACGACGAGCTGCCCGAGACCAGCTGGGATCTCCGCAAGTTCATCTGGGCCCCCAAGCTCGGCTGCTTCGGCATCCAGCGCATCCATCTGCTGCGCGACGTGCTGATCCTGGGCGGCGCGGGCGTGGGCGGCGGCTCGCTCAACTACGCCAACACCCTCTACGTTCCGCCGGCGCCGTTCTTCGCCGATCCGCAGTGGCGCGACATCACCGACTGGCATGCCGAACTCGCGCCCTACTACGAGCAGGCCACCAAGATGCTCGGTGTGGTGCGCAATCCGCACATGACCCCCGCCGACGAGGTCTTCAAACAGGTCGCCGACGACATGGGCGTCGGGGGCACCTTCGTGCAGACACCGGTCGGGGTGTACTTCGGCGAGGCCGGGAAGACCGTCCCGGACCCGTATTTCGGCGGCGCGGGCCCGGAACGCACCGGCTGCATCGAATGCGGCGAATGCATGACCGGCTGCCGCCACGGTGCCAAGAACACCCTGGTCAAGAACTACCTGTATCTCGCGGAAAAGGCCGGGGCACAGGTCTTCCCGCTCACCACGGTCACCGCGGTGCACCCGTCCGCCGCGGGCACGTGGCGGATCGACACCGAGCGCACCGGCGCCTGGATCCGCAAGTCTCCCAGGTCGTTCACCGCCTCGCACGTTGTGCTCGCCGCGGGCACCCGGGGCACGCAGCAGCTGCTGTTCGCCATGCGGGACAGGGGAATTCTGTCCGGTCTCTCGCCGCGGCTGGGCGAGCTGACCCGCACCAACTCCGAATCGATCGTCGGCGCGGCCACCCGCACGGTCGATCCGGACGTCGATTTCACCCGGGGCGTGGCGATCACCTCCTCGATCCACCCCACCCCCGACACCCACATCGAGCCGGTGCGCTACGGCCGGGGCTCCAATGCGATGGGCCTGTTGCAGACGCTGATGGTCGACGGCGGCGGGCGCATCCCGCGCTGGCTACGCTTCCTCTGGGTGGTGCTGTGCAATCCGGCGCAGTTGCTCACCATGGCCAACGTCCGGCACTGGAGCGAGCGCACCATCATCTCGCTGGTCATGCAGAATCTCGACAACTCCATCACCACCTACACCAAGCGCGGGCTGCTCGGCGGGCGCAGGATGACCTCGAAACAGGGCCACGGCCAACCGAATCCGACCTGGATCCCGGCGGGCAACGACGTGACCCGGCGCGTGGCGGAGAAGATCGGGGGCGTCGCGGGCGGGAGCTGGGGCGAGGTGTTCAACATCCCGCTCACCGCGCACTTCCTCGGCGGCGCGCCGATCGGCGCCGATCCGGAGCACGGCGTGATCGACCCGTATCACCGGGTCTACGGCTACCCGACCCTGAGCGTGGTCGACGGCGCGGCGGTCTCGGCCAACCTCGGTGTGAACCCCTCGCTCACCATCACCGCCCAGGCCGAGCGCGCCGCGGCGATGTGGCCGAACAAGGGCGAGCAGGACACCCGGCCCGCCCAGGGCGCGGCCTACGAGCGGATTTCCCCCGTCGCACCGAACACACCGGTCGTCCCGGCCTCGGCCCCCGCCGCCCTGGTCCTGCCCATAGTGGAGATCGCCAACCGCGACAGCGCCTGAGTGCCGCTCGAAAAAGCGGCCATTTTCGGCAGTCGATGCAACTTTGCATGGCGTGCGTTCGCGCATGCCATGCAGGTGCGCATCGAATGCCTTTACAGGTAGGGCGTGACCTGCGGGACGGCCTCGACCGGGTGGCCCGCCTCGATGGGTGCGCCGATAGCGCCCAGGCGCCAGATGCCGTCGTCGCGGTAGACCTTCGCCACCACCATGCCCGTGTGCTGGCCGCCCGAGCGCAGACTGCCGCGGGCCAGCTCGGCGCCGGAGGTGCCGTCGATCATGCGCCAGAAGGCATTACGGACCCGCTCGAACGTGTGCCCGGCGTAGGAGGTCACCACGAACACCACCGCGGTCACCTGCTGCGGCAACCGCGCCAGATCCACGGTGATGACCTCGTTGTCGCCCTCCCCCTCGCCGGTGAGATTGTCACCGGAGTGCCGCACGGTGCCGTTGCGCGCCGAAAGCTGTTGAAAGAACGCGGCGTCGACGAGGTTGTGCCCGACGAACAGCAGCGCGGAGGCGTCCAGATCGATCTCGACCTTGCGCATGCCGCGCGCGCCGTGCACCCGCACCGGATCCCAGCCCAGCGCCATCTTCACCATGGCGAGCTCGCCCTTGCGGATCTCGTGCAGGGCCACCTCCTGGCCGGCCTCCAGCACCGCTGGACCGCGATAGGCGCCGTCGTCCTGGCCGCCGGCCGGGCCGATGTGCACGCCGTGCCCCATCACCAGGGCAGCGAACCCGGCGGGATAGCCGTGCCCGAGCACCCGCAGCTGCCAGCTCGCGCCGACCCGGTCCAGGTCGAACGCGATCACCGTGGACTCCTGGTCCAGCTCGTCGATCTCGTACTCGTACACCATCCGCCCGCCGGCGCCCTCGATCCGGACCCAGGGCGCCGGATAGTCGCCGAAATGGGCCTGCGGATCCTCGAGGGTCAGCACCACCCGGACATGATCGATGTCCGGCGGCAGCGCGCGCAGGGCGATCGACATCCCCGGCTGCCCGGACGCCAGCCGCACGCCGGGGCCGGCGGGCTGGTTGTAGAAGACCAGATCGTTCTCCCCGCGTACCCTCCCGGCTCCATTCAGTAACAGCGCCGAGACATCGATCGCCTCCGCGTGCCGGACCGACACGGTGAGGTCGTCGACGGTCAGCTGGTCGATTTGTCCCTTGGTCAGCTGCGCGGCCACGCATCCACTCTACGTGCAACGCACCGACATTCCGGGCAGGACGGGCACACCGGGGCAGCCCCGGCGGGCACGCGACGGACGCCCGGGTACGGTGGCAAACGCGAGGCATCACGGATCGGGGATCGAGCATGAGGTACGGAATCGGACGAGCGGGCGCGGCGACGCCCGTCGCGGCCGCACTCCTTGCCGCCGTGTTCGTGGTCGGTGGTTGCGGGGCGCCCGACGAGTCCGCGCCCGTGGCGATCGGCCACGTCGGCTCCACCGTCGCACCGCCGTCCGCCCCGCAGGCCGCCGCCACGACGTCGGGCCCGGCCATCCCGACCACCGACGCCTATGCCTCGTCGAAGCTGATCGACCACACTCGGTGGACCACCGATTCGGACGGGCGCCGGCTCCATGTCTATCCGACCCCGGCGGGCCGCAAGGACTCGTATCCGCCCGCGCTGGACCGGGCCTGGGGCGAGGTGCTCACCGATGCCCCCGACGCGAACACTCCCGGCATGTACGACCAGTTCAAGTGCCATTGGCAGTGGGCCCGGCTGGTCGCCCCGGACAAGCCGGACTGGAATCTGGAACCCTGGCGCCCCGCAGTGGGATACGACGCAACCGTGAAGGCGCTGTGTAACCCGGGCGGTCCGGATCTTCCCGGCAAATAGCCCGAAAATCCCTCACCTTCTTGCAGAGTCGGTGCAGCGGTCCCGAGCCCCGGCGAAAAACGTTGTCGGCGAGAACCTTCGAACACCCGGCCGAATGTGCGTATCGTGGATTGGGTCGGAGCGTACGAGCCGAAGGGAGCGTCACGTTTGTGGTCACCTGCGTCGAGGTCTTCCCCCGCTCCGCCTGAGGTTCGGGTAGCCCCTGCGGACCGGCACGAGCCCGCGCCGGTGGCACGCCCAGCCGGAGGTACGCAACCCGCGCCGCGCCCGTCCGAGGCCACCGCTGCCCCACACGCCACGTCGGTGCCACGCACCCGTCCGATCTCCCCGGAGACCGTGCGCTCGATGTTTCCGTCCCTCGCCGCGGCGCCCGAGGTATACCTGGACAGCGCCTCGACCACGCAGAAACCCGCATCCGTGATCGCGGCCGTCACAAACTATCTGGGAACGCACACGGCGAACGCCGGGCGCGGCACCCATCCGTGGGCCACCGGCCTGACCCGCGCGATCGAGCGGGTGCGCGCGCAGGCCGCCGCGCTGGTGGGCGCGGCCCCCGACGAAATCGTCTTCACCCCCGGCGCCACCGCGGGACTGAACGCCGTAGCGCTGTCGTGGGGCCTGGCAAATCTCGAGGACGGCGACGAAATCCTCTACAGCCCACGCGATCACGCCTCCAACGTGTATCCCTGGCTGCACCTGCGCGACACCCTGGCCCGGTTCGGGCGGACGCTGCGCCTGATCCCTTACCGCACCACCGAACTGGGCGAGGCTGACACCGACGACATCGCCGCCAAGGTGTCGCCACGCACCCGGCTCGTCACGGTAAGCCACCTGCACCACGTCTTCGGTGCTCGCAACACCCTCGAGCAGCTGCGCGGACGCCTCGATCCGCGGGTGCTGCTGTGCTTCGACTGCAGCCAGAGCGGCGGGCATCTCCCCCTCGATGTGGCCGCGCTGCGCGCCGATTTCGCGGTCCTGTCCGCACACAAGATGTTCGGCGCCCCGGGCACCGGCGTGCTGTATTGCGCTCGCCGCGTGCACGATCGGCTCACCCCGTTCCTGCCCGGCGGCAATTCCGGTGTGGCGCCGGGCGACTCTGCGCTCGCCCCGCGCGCGATGCCCGAGCGGCTCGAGGGTGGCACGCACAACATCCCCGGCATCCTGGCCCTCGGCGCGGCCCTGGACGTGCTCGACGAGATCGGGCTCGATGCCATCGCCGCACACAACCGCCTACTGACCCGCCGGCTCATCGACGGCCTGCGCCCGCTGCCAGGGCTCGAGTTCACCCCCGGCCCGGCCCATGCTCCCGGCGAGATCGGTTACGGCACAGTATCGTTCACCCTCGATGGCATCGGCTCCACGGACCTGGGATTCGTGCTGGCCCAGGACGGATTTCTGGTGCGCACCGGCGCGCACTGCGTGCCAGCCAGCGGAACCCATGCCGCCGAGGAGGATTCGGTGCGAGTCAGCACCCACATTTACAACACCCAGGACGAGATCGACCGATTCGTCCGGTGTGTCGGCACCATCGCGATGGAGGTCGGAACATGACCAGCAGCCTGCCGCAACCCCGGTACGACCGGCGTGCCGCCTCGCGCGTGCTGGCGGACCTGGCCCGCCCGGGGCTGTTCGGCGGCGCGCGCTCCCCCTCGGCTCCGCTGCGGATCGACTACACCTGCGCGGCAATGCGTTCCGAACCCAATAGCCACCTGACGCTGTCCCAGCGTATGTATCTGGAGCGGTTCATGCGGCCGTGCCGCCCCGACCAGGTCGGCACGGCCACCCATCGCGTCGCCTGGACCGACAGCGACGGCATTCCCAACACCGGGCACTACCAGGCCCGGGGGCTGGGCCCGATCGTCCCGATCGCGATGCGCGAGGCGGTGCTGGTGCTGTGGCATGCGATCGAGGCCGATTCCGCTCTGGCCGACCATATTTCGGCGCTCTCACCGCGCGACCGCGCCGCGCTCGAGGGCACCACCACCGACCACGATCCGATCGATATCTTCCGCGTGGGCATCGAGGCGACCGGCAGAGCGCTGGCGCAGCACGCGCTGCTGGCGCGCTTCACGCCGTACCGCACGCCGGCCGAATTCGCCCACGGCATGCGCGAATCGGGCATCTTCGGCGCCGTGGCCACCCGCTGGTACTGGGAGCTGCAGGCCTCGACCTATCGGCGCGGGATGGTCCCGGTGATGTTCGTGACCCAGCACGACGGCACCGTGCGCTACACCGCCGAGACCGTGGCCACGCTGCGGGCGATGAAGGACGCGACGATCGCCGACGCGCACGCTGTCATGCGCCGCGCCACCACGCTGGAGGGCATGTCCGTCCCGGCGGCGATCGAGAAATACCACGACGAACTGGATCTCATCTCGCGCCAGTACGCCCTGCTGCCCCCGGGCACCCGCCCGGCCTGCCTGGCCGCGATGCCGCATCAGCTCGAGAGCGAGCACTACAGCGTGCTGCCGGTCGTGGTGGACCGCTTCGTCGAGGAGTTCACCGCCGCGGTCGCCCGGATCACCCTCACCGAGGTGCGCCGGGCAGAATCGGACGACGACGATTCCGAGGCCGAGAACCAGGTGTTCTACGTCCCGGACATGAACTGCAAACACTGCGTGCGCACCATCACCGGGGTGCTGGAATCGATGCGCATCGAGGTCGAGGACATCGACCTGATCAGCAAGCGGGTGCGGGCCGATTTCCGCAGCCCCCGCAACCTCCACCGCGCCTTCGAGGCCCTGCGCGACAGCGGTTACAACCCGACGCGGGCCGCGCCGGGGCCGAACGGCGCCGTGGGTGATGCCGCACCCGAGCAGCTCCGCGGGACGGCCCCGTGAGCGCCCCCGCCCTACCCGCGAAGCTCCATCCCCTGGTGCGCGCGTTCCTGGACACCCCGGGTGCGGCCGAGGATGCGCTGATCCGCTTCGGTTCCCCGGCCCATCTGCTGTTTCCGCAGGTGTACGCGGAGAATCTGAGCCGTCTGCGCGCGGTGCTGGACCGGCATCCGCCGCGGTACCGAATCTGCTATGCGCACAAGGTCAACCGGTCGCGCGCGCTGCTGCGCACCGCCGAACACGCGGGAATCGCCATCGACGTTGCCTCGGCACAGGAACTGGCCGCCGCCGTCGACGCCGGATTCGGCCCGATGCGGATCGAGGTAACCGGCCCGAAGGGCGAGTCGTTCCTGCGCGAACTCATCGATTCCGGTGTCACCGTCAATGTCGACAACCTCTGGGAATTGCGGCGCATCGCCGAGCTGGCGGGCGACCGCGCGAAGGTGCCCGTGCTGCTGCGGGTGTCGGGGTTTGCGGGCAGCGCGGTGAGCCGGTTCGGCATCCCACTGCGCGAGGCTGACGAGGCGCTGCAGGTACTTTCGGCGCATCGCGGCCGGCTCACCCTGCGCGGCATCGCATTCCACCTCGACTCGGGCGAGATCCCGGAGCGGTTGCGCGCGGTGCAGGCCTGCCTGGAATTGATCGAACTCGCCTACTCGTACGGCCTGACCCCCACGGTGCTCGACATCGGCGGCGGCTTGCGGCAGGTGTTCACCGCCGACGTCGAGCGGTTCGACGGCTACGTGGCCGCGCTGCGCGAATCGCTGCTGGACCGGGGCGAGAAGATGGTCTGGGGCCGCAACACCTTCGGCTACCACGTGGACGACACCGGGGTGCACGGCATCCCGATCTTCCACAAGTACGCCAATACCGAGCCCGCCACCCGCATGCTCGCCGAGCTGCTGACCGCGCCGCTGGACGCGCACGATGGGCGCAACCTGGTCCAGCTCGCCACGGAGAATCTGCTGGAGATCTGGCTCGAGCCCGGCAAGGCGCTGGTCGACCACGCCGGAATCACCGTGGCCCGGGTGGAATTCGTCAAGGAGGCCGCCGACGGCAGCGTCCTGGTCAATCTCGATCTGGCCCGCGACACCGTCACCCCCGCCGATCAGGAGGTGATGGTGGATCCGCTGGTGCTGCCCAGCGACGCGCATCGCGAGTCCGCCCAGCCCCTGTACACCGCGGCACACAGCGGCGGCAGGCGCGCGAGCGGCGACGCCCTGCCCACCCTGCGGCCGGTTGCCGACCAGGAGAGTCCCGTCGGTGTGTATTTCGCCGGAAGACTCTGCCTCGAACGCGATCTGATCACCAACCACAAGGTCTGGCTCGATGCCCGCCCGCGGCCCGGCGATCTGGTCGTGTTCCCCAATACGGCCGCCTACCACATGGATCTGTCGGCGGCGACGGCCTCGATGCACCCGCCCGCGCCCAAACTCGCTGTCGCGTATCGGTCCGGCGCCTTCCAGATCTGCCGGGACCTCGACTACGAGCCCGACCCCATTGACACCATCGACGGGAACGCCTGATGCGCTACGACCACATCACCGAACTCATCGGCAACACCCCGCTGCTGCGCCTGGACCCTGCCGTGCACGGGCTGGCCGATGTCGAGCTCTACGCAAAGCTGGAGTCCGCCAACCCGTTCGGCTCGGTCAAGGACCGGGTGGCATGGGGGATGATCCGCGACGACTACGACGACATCGCCGCGCGCGGGCAGACTCTCATCGAAGCCTCCAGCGGCAATACCGCCAAGGCGCTGCGCATTCTCGGCGCCATGCGCGGCGTCGGGCTGCGCGCGGTCACCAACCGCATCAAGATCAACGACGTGCGCGAGCTGCTGGAAATGTTCGGCACCGAGATCGAGGAGCTGCCAGGGCTGTCCGAATGCCCCGACCCCACCACGCCCAACAATGTGTACTCCGAAATCGAATCGACGATGGCCCGGCATCCGGGGACCTACTTCTACCCGTCGCAGTACACCAACGAGAAGAATATCGAGGCCCACTATCACGGCACCGGCCGCGAGATCCACGAGGACCTCGCCGGCACCGACGGCTCCGGAATCGACTACCTCATCGGCGGTCTGGGCACCACCGGGTCCACCCGCGGCACGGCGAGCTATCTGCGCAAGCACCATCCGGAGCTGAGCACCATCGCGGTGGTGTCCGAGCGCAGCGACTTCATTCCCGGCATCCGGTTCGAGACCGAGATGTGGGAGGTGGGACTGTTCCAGCCCGACTTCTACGACCGCGTCATGACCGTGACCTCCGCCGCGGCGATCGAGGGATGCCTGGAGCTGGCCACCGGCTACGGCGTTCTGGCCGGTCCCACCAGCGGGGCAACCTATGCCGCGGCGCTGGAATTGCTGGGGGCGCTGGACTATTCGACGATCACGACCGACCGCCCGGTGGTGGCGGTGATCATCGTCTGCGACCGGCTCGAGCCCTACGTGTCGTACATTCGCAAGCGCCGGCCGGACCTGTTCGGCCGCAACGACACCCGTCCACCCGCGCCGGACGCGCAGGAGCTCGCCGCCGTGCCGTCGGTCTCCCCCGACGAGCTCGAACGCCTCACCGCCGCAACGCATCCGATCATCGTCGATACCCGGGGCGCGATGGCCTACCGGATCGGGCACGTGCCGGGCGCGCTGAACATCCGGGACGACCAGCTCGACGACATGCTGGCCCAGGGCATTCCGTTCTCCCCGTCACGGCCACTGGTCTTCGTCTGCCCGGTCGGCGAGGTGTCGCGGCGGTTCGCGGCCGTCGCCCGCCGCGCCGGATACGACGCGAGCAGCCTGGACGGCGGCATCGTCGCTTGGCGGGATGCGGGCAAGGCACTGGAGGGCGCGCCGCGGGCGGAGTAGGCGTACCTCCGCATTCGCTCCGGCCGTGCGCGGTCTTCGGACGGCTTCGCCGACAGCGCCCATCAGGCGTACCTCCGCATTCGCTCCGGCCGTGCGCGGTCTTCGGACGGCTTCGCCGACAGCGCCCATAAGGCCGCAACTCCCGTCAGCTCGGCGGACGGGCTATGTGCTCGGTCATCGCCTCGGCGATCGGCGCCACCGGGGGCGGCGCGGGCGCGGGTGCGCTGCGCGCGTCGTGGGAGATCCGGATGAGCAGCGCGATGATGACGTAGTTGGCCAGCAGCGAGGATCCGCCGTACGACATGAACGGCGTGGTCAGACCCGTCAGCGGGATGAGCTTGGTGACGCCGCCGACCACGACGAACAGCTGCCAGCCGATCGAGAACGCCAGCCCGCCGCCCAGCAGCTTGCCGAACGAATCGCGGGTGGTCATCGCCGCGCTGAAGCCACGCAGCGTGATGATGGTGAACAGCACGATGACCGCGGTCAGGCCGAACAGGCCCAGCTCCTCGCCGATGGTCGAGATGATGAAGTCGGTGTTCGCGAACGGCACCTCCTGCGGACGCCCCCCGCCCAGGCCCGCCCCCCACAGCCCGCCGGTACCCAGCCCGAACAGGCCTTGCGCGATCTGGAATCCGTTGGTGTAGTAGCTGGCGAACGGATCCTCCCACACCTGCACCCGCACCCGGACGTGGGCGAACAGGTTGTAGGCGATGACCGCGCCGACGGCGAACATCCCGATGCCGATCACCAGCCACGACGCGCGCTGGGTGGCGATGTACACCATGGCCAGCACGGTCCCGAACACCAGCAGCGAGAAGCCCAGGTTCTTCTCGTAGACCAGTACGATCACCGACACGAACGTCACCAGCAGCAGCGGCCCCAGATCCCGCAGCCGCGGCACGGTGAACCACAGCATCTTCTTGCCCGCGGTGCTGAACAGATCCCGGTTCGCGACCAGGAATCCGGCGGTGAAGATCAGCAGCAGCACCTTGGCGAACTCACCGGGCTGAATCGAGAAGCCGTGGAACCTGATCCAGCTCTTGCCGCCGTTGACCTCGCTGATCGAGGACGGCAGCACCGCGGGCATCAGCAGCGCCACCAGGCCGACCAGGCCGCAGGTGTAGGCGTACTTGGCGGGCTGGGCATGGTTCTTCACCAGCACCAGGATCAGCGCGAACAGCGTGATACCCGCTGCGGTCCAGATCAATTGGCGCGCCGCGTCCGAGGACGGCACGGGATCGCCCTGCGAGGCCGCCAGCGCGGCCGCGGCCCGGTCCAGCCGGTCGATGAGCACCAAACCCAGACCGTTGAGCAGCACCACGCACGGCAGCAGCACCGGATCGGCCTGCGGCGCGAACACCCGCACCGCCAGGTGTGCCAGCAGCGCGAGCCCCGCGAACACCACCAGCGACCAGCGCAGCGACCCCAGGCCGCCGCCGGTCGCGGACGCCATTGCCACGGCCGCCACCACGACGATCGCGACCGCCGCCAGACACAGCACCAGCTCCGAACGCCGCGGATTGCGGCGGCTCATCGGCCCCGACACCGTCACGATCGGCCCGGAGGGCACGGCCTCACGCCCCGGGGTCACCGCCGCACCTCACCGAGCCGCGCCGGCCGTCCCGCGACGTCGCCCACACCGCATACGGACCCGTTCAACGGCGCACCTCACCGGCGCTCGGCCCCGCCGCCCACACCACGCACGATGTCGATGCTTCGCTCTCGAGCTCACTCACGCATACCAGTATGGCGGGTCCACGATTTCGGTCCGTGACGGCGACACGCTACGCACCCGCGCACAGCGCAGAAATGCCATCGGCGCAACTGCGGCGCGCGCCCGATCGAACGGGACACCCCCATCCGTACCCGGCCACCGTTCCGACACCGACGACACTCTCCTCGGCGCCCCCGCGCATTCCCGGTGCCGACGACACCCTCATCCCGCGCCCGCCAACCGCTCACGCAGCGCGACCCCACGACTGTCGCGTGCGGCCCGGCCCCGATCCTCCGGCGCCGCGCGCATCCGCTCAGCGCGAACCTCTTACATCCGCACGTTTCAGTCCTGGCACGATATGAGTGTGCATATCGCATTCGGGTTGGTGACGCTGGTCGCCGTCACAGTCGGCATGGCGGCGCTGGCGCGGCGGATGGGTATGGCCGAACCGCTGCTGCTGACCGTCGTCGGCATCGGTGCCTCGTATCTGCCGTTCGTGCCCGAGGTCTCGGTGAATCCGGAGATCGTGCTGCTGGGTCTGCTGCCGCCGCTGGTGTACACCGCGTCGATCAGCACCTCGCTCATCGAGTTCCGGCCCAAGAAGCTCTCGATCGTGAGCCTGTCGGTGGGGCTGGTGCTGTTCACCGCGTTCGCCGTCGCGGCCGTTGTGCATGCGCTGCTGGGGGTGCCGTTCGCGGTGGCGGTGGCGATCGGCGCCATCGTGTCCCCGCCCGATTCGGTAGCCGCGACCGCGATCGCACGCCGGGTGGGGATGCCGCGGCGCATCGTGACGCTGCTCGAGGGCGAGGCGCTGTTCAACGACGCGACCGCGCTGGTCGCGCTGCGCACGGCGCTGGCGGCGATGGCCGGGGCGTTCAGCGTGTGGCAGGCCGGGGGCTCGTTCCTGCTGGCGACCGTCGGCGGCACCGCGATCGGCGCGGTCGCCGCGATGGTGCTGGCCCTGATCCGGCGGCGCATCACCGATCCGGTGTTCGACACCAGCCTCTCGCTGATCGCGCCGTTCGCGGCCTACCTGCCCGCCGAGGCCGCGCACGCGTCCGGTGTCATCGCGACGGTGGTGTGCGGGCTGATCCTGGGACAGGGCGCGCCGGTGTGGCAGACCGCCGCCTCGCGGGTGGCCGAGCGGACCAATTGGCGCACCATCCAATTCATTCTGGAGAACGCGGTCTTCCTGCTGATGGGCCTGCAGGTGCGGCACATCCTCGAGCAGGCGTGGTCCAGCGGCCTGGACCACGGCACGCTGCTGCTGACCTGCGTGGCGGTGCTGGTGACCGTGGTGGTCGCGCGGCCGCTGTGGGTCTATCCGTTCACCTACCTCATCTGGCTGGTCGAGGGGCGCCCTCAGGGTAAGCCCCGGCCGCCGTGGACGAGTCCGACCGTGGTGTCCTGGGCCGGGATGCGCGGCGTGGTCACCCTGGCCGGTGCGCTGCTATTGCCCTCGGACACACCGCAATTGGCCACGCTCAAGCTGCTCGCGCTGGTGGTCGTCGGCGGAACCCTGCTGGTGCAGGGCATCTCGCTGCCCGCGCTGGTGCGGCTGCTGCGGCTGCGCGGACCCAGCTGGGCCGAGGACGCGCTGCAGCAGGCCAACCTGCTCCAGCAGGCCACCGCCGCGGGACTGATCGCCCTCGAGGAGCAGATCGCGCCCGAAACCCCACCGGAAATTGTTGCCGCGCTCCGCGATCGGGTGGCCCGCCGGGCCAACGCCGCCTGGGAGCAGCTGGGCCGCGCGGAATCGGTGCGTATCACGCCCAGCGGCGAATACCGCCGCCTGCGCCTGGCGATGCTCGCGGCCGAGCGCGAAGCCGTACTGCGCGTGCGCGATTCGGGCACCCTCGATCACGAGGTCCTCGAACACGTCATGGCCACACTCGATATCGAGGAATCCACCATCGATCGGGTCACCGAGGCGCAGGATCAGCCCGAGGATCCGCTGCGCGGCCCGCAGGCCGCGGGCTGCGAGCACCTGCGGCACGCGCCGCACGTGCGGGTGCCGGATGTGCCCGAGGCGTGCGGCGAATGCCTCGAGGAGGGCCTGACCTGGGTGCATCTGCGGATGTGCCTGTCCTGCGGGCACGTCGCGTGCTGCGACTCGTCCGTCGGCAACCACGCCACCCGCCATTTCGCCACGACCGGGCATCCGGTGATGCGCAGCGTGGAGCCCGGCGAGAAATGGCGCTGGTGCTACGTCGACGAACTGCTCGGCTGACCCGTCGCGCCGTACCCCACCCGGCGATCGGTGGCACCCGACCGGTCCACTGTGGCGATGCCCGGTGCGCGCGCCCGATAATCTGGGGCACGTGCACACAGGTCAGGACTCCGGCGCGAACACACCCGGCGAGGCGGTCGGCGGACCCCGCATCTGGGGCGGCACCACCCTGACCGAACGCCGCGAGTCCCGCCGCACCGCCCTGCTCGAGGCCGCGCTGGATCTCATCGGCGAGGGTGGGGCCGGGGCGGTCACCATGCGGGCGGTGTGCCGCCGCGCGGGCCTGACCGACCGCTACTTCTACGAGAGCTTCGCCACCCGGGACGACCTGCTCGACGTGCTCTACCGGGAGGTGGCCACCGAATTCCTCGGGCCCATGACCGCCTTCGCCGGCGCCGACACCCCCGTCCGCATCCGGGCCCTGGCCGAGGCGCTGGTGGACGCGGTGCTCGAGGATCCCCGCAAGTCGCGGCTGTTCTTCGTGGAGCCGTACTCCACGACCGGGCCCGGGCAGACCACGATCGCCGTGATGCCCGCGTTCACCCGGCTGATCCAGGATCACCTGTTCATCCACATCGAGGATCCCGCGCAACGGCGGCTCGCCGCGCTGACGATGGCGGCGGGCAACGCCGGAATGCTGTCGGCGTGGCTCAACGGCACCCTGCGGGCGACCCGGGACCAGTTGGCCGATCACGTGGTCGAAACGATCACCGCCTACCGGACCATGTACCGTAGCTGAGCGACCGAGCCGAACCGCAGCGTAGCGGGACGCGAAGATCGAGAGCCCGAGGAGGTGGTCGACATGCCCGATGGTGATAGTACGGACTCATTTGCCAACTATTCACCCCGCGACCACTTCCACATCCTGCCGCCCGCCTGATCACCCGGTAGCCTGCGGCACGGAAGTGCGCGCATCGAAGCATCGGGAGTACGACATGACGACGGTGGAAATGCTGCTCCGCCTGGGCGCCGGTGTCGGCCTCGGCGCGGTCATCGGCATCGAGCGCCAATACCGGGCCCGGATGGCCGGTCTGCGGACCAACGCCCTGGTCGCCGCGGGCTCCACACTCTTCGTCCTGCTGTCCGCGCACGGCTTCCACGGCACCTCCGCCGACCCCACACGCGTTGCCGCACAGATCGTTTCGGGCATCGGCTTCCTGGGCGCCGGTGTCATCATGCGCGAGGGCCTGAGCGTGCGCGGCCTCAATACCGCTGCCACCCTGTGGTGTTCGGCCGCGGTCGGCGCGCTGTCGGGCTCGGGCATGTACGGCACGGCGCTGGCCGGAACGATCGTGGTGGTCGCGGTCAATACCGTGATGCGGTACATCGGGCGCGCGGTCGACCGCCAGCCGACCGCGGGCACCGAGCAGCTCGCGCAGTATCAGTTCGCCGCGGTCACCGACGACGCCAACGAGGCGCATGTGCGGGCGCTACTGGTGCAGGCGTTGAGCCGCACCGGCTTCCGGCTCGTCTCGATCTCCAGCAAGAACGCCGGCGCCGGGCAGGTCGAGGTGACCGCCGAGCTGATCGGCGACGAACGCGACGACCGGCAGATGGAGTCGGCGGTCAGCGCGCTGAGCCTCGAGCCCTCGGTCACCAGCGTCGGCTGGAGCATCCCGCACACTGCCACCCCGGAGGTGGAGCACTGATGCCCGCCGTGAATCACCCGCTCGCACAGGAGTATCGATGACCACCGCGCGTTCCTATCCGTCTCGCGGCGCGCTGGAGCGGCCCCGTTCCCGCCTGGCCGACGTCGCGGTGTTCGCGGGCGCGGCGGTGCTGATCTGGATCATCGTGCACATCTCCCAGGGCCTCAATGTGCCGTTCGACAAGAACGTCCAGAGCCCGCCGGTCTCGACGAACCCGTCCGAGCTGCCGTACTACGCGGCGCGTTCGCTGCTGCGGATGTTCATCGCGCTGATCTTCTCCACGCTGTTCACCTTCGTCTTCGCCATCGCCGCGGCCCGGCTGCGCCGCGCCCGGCTGGTGATGCTGCCGATCCTGGACATCCTGCAGTCGGTGCCGATCCTGGGCTTCCTGTCGGTGACAGTGACCGCGTTCATCGCGCTGTTCCCCGGATCGTCCCTGGGCCTGGAGTGCGCCTCGATCTTCGCGATCTTCACCTCGCAGGCGTGGAACATGACCTTCGCCTTCTACCATTCGCTGGTCTCCCAGCCCCGCGATCTGGACGAGGCCTCCCGCAATCTGCGGCTGTCGCGGTGGCAGCGGTTCTGGCGGGTGGACCTGCCCAGCGGGATGGTGCCGCTGATGTGGAACGCGATGATGAGTTTCGGCGGCGGCTGGTTCTTCCTGACCGCCTCGGAGGCGATCAGCGTCAACAACCACTCCTACACGCTGCCCGGCATCGGCTCGTACGTCGCCGCGGCCACCGAGCAGGGCGCGACCGGCAAGGTACTGATCGCGATCGGGGTGATGATCGTGCTGGTTATCGGCGTGAACATCCTGTTTTGGCGGCCGCTGACCGCATTCGCCGAGCGCTTCCGGTTCGAGGAGTCCGAGGCCGCCGAGGCGCCGCGCAGCATCACCCTGGATCTGCTGCGACGCTCGCAAGTCTCGGACCTGCTGGGCCGGATCTTCGGGCCGATCGTTTACCCGCTGGACCGGGCGATGGCCGTATTCGGCCTGGCCGAGTATCCGCTGCTGGTCACGTCCGGGCGGCGGCGCGCGGGAGACGTGGTGTTCTCGACGGTGATGCTGGCGCTGGTGGTGTGGGGCTGCTACGAGATCGTCACCTACATCCAGCACAGTTGCGGATTCGGCGAGGTCGCGCACGCGCTCGGGCTCGGCGCGCTGACGCTGATACGGGTGATCGTGCTGCTGATCCTGTGCAGCGCGATCTGGGTGCCGATCGGGGTGTGGATCGGGTTGAATCCGCGGGTGTCGCGGTTCGCGCAGCCGGTGGTGCAGGTACTGGCCAGCTTCCCGGCGAACTTCCTGTTCCCGTTGGTGACCGCCGTGCTGGTGGCCACCGGCGCGAGCCTGAACTGGGCGGGCACGCTGCTGATGGCGCTGGGCTCGCAGTGGTACATCCTGTTCAACGTCATCGCCGGGGCGACCGCCGTGCCGAACGATCTGCGCGAGGCCGCGGCCAATCTGCGGCTCACGCGCGGGCTGTGGTGGCGCCGGCTGATCCTGCCCGCGATCTTCCCCAGCTATGTGACCGGCGCGATCACCGCAGCGGGCGGGGCGTGGAACGCCGCCATCGTCGCCGAGATCGTCACCTATCACGGCCACACACTCATTGCCGCGGGCCTGGGCTCGTACATCGCGCAGGCCACCGGATCGGGTGACTGGCCGCGCATCTGGGTCGGCGTCGTGGTGATGGCCGTCTACGTGGTCGGCATCAACCGACTGTTCTGGCGCCGGCTGTACGCGCTGGCCGAACGCCGATACTCGTTGTGACAGGAGTGCATTGATGACAACCACCGCTGCGGGCGAGGTGCTGCTCGAGATCGACGGCGTCGGCAAGTCGTTCACGGGCGCGGCCGGGGACAAGCTGCAGGTGCTCGACAACATAATTCTCACGCTGCGCGACGGCGAATTCGTTGCGCTGCTGGGTCGTTCGGGCTCGGGCAAGTCCACGCTGCTGCGCACCATCGCGGGGCTCATCGCGCCGACCACCGGCCACGTCCGCTACCGCGGCAAGGAACTCCAGGGCGCGAATCCCGGTGCGGCGCTGGTCTTCCAGTCGTTCGCGCTGATGCCGTGGCTGACCGTGCAGGACAACGTCGAGCTCGGCCTGGCCGCGCGCGGGGTCAAGCCCGCCGACCGCGCCAAGCGTGCGCTCGAGGCCATCGACATGATCGGCCTGGACGGCTTCGAGAGCGCCTACCCCAAGGAGCTGTCCGGCGGCATGCGCCAGCGCGTGGGATTCGCCCGCGCCCTGGTGCTCGAGCCGGATCTGCTGCTGATGGACGAACCGTTCTCCGCCCTCGACGTGCTGACCGCGGAGAATCTGCGCACCGAACTGGTGAACCTGTGGGAGACCGACGGATTCCCCACCAAATCGGTCTGCATCGTCACCCACAACATCGAGGAGGCGGTGCTGCTGGCGGACCGGGTGGTGGTGCTGGGCTCGAATCCGGGCCGGATCATCGCCGACATCCCGGTCACGACCCCGCGCCCGCGCGACCGCCGCACCGCCGGCTTCGAGGCGCTGGTCGACCAGATCTACGGCCTGCTGACCGGCCGCGACACCACCAAGCCTCAGCCCGAGCCCGAGAAGGCGACCCCGACCGCGCAGCCGCTGCCCGACGCCACCGTGGGCGGGCTGGCCGGTCTGGTGGAGCTGGTGTACGCCAACGGCCGCCGCGCGGACCTGCCCGAGATCGCCGACACCCTGAACTTCGAGATCGACGACCTACTGCCCCTGGTCGACGCCGCGGCGATGCTCGGTTTCGTGACCGTGGAGTCCGGCGACATCACCCTCACCGACATCGGCATCCGCTACACCACCGCCGACATCCAGGAGAGCAAGAAGATCTTCGCCGAGCAGGCCCGCCACCGCGCGCCGCTGGTGCGCACCATCTGCAAGGGCCTGGCCGGGAGCCAGGACGGCAAGCTGCGGGCGGGCTTCTTCCTGGATCTGCTGCGCCGCGGTTTCTCCGCCGAGGACGCGCGCCGCCAGCTCGATCTGGCCATCGACTGGGGCCGCTACGCGGAGTTGTACGACTACGACGCCGACGACGACGAGATCACCGCCGACCGCGCCGCGGACGAGTTCGCCGCGGTGCGCGACGGCTGGGATTGAGTCCGCTGTTCGGACTGCGGCCACCCGTCATTGGTTAATCTGTCGTACAACAGCGCTGGCCACAGTGCATGGTTACAATGCCCACCCACCCCGCCGGCTCCGCAAGCTCCGCCGACTCACCATCCCCGGTTGATCACCGGCATCCGGGGACACCGATCAGGAGAACCGTCAGATGACCGAGCCCGCATCCCCGCAGCAACGCACCATCCAGCTCTCGGAGCTGCTCAAGTCGCCGGTGATCTCCAAGTCCGGTGACGACATCGGCCGCGTCGACGACCTGATCGTGCGGCTGCCCGGCGGAGACGCCTATCCCCCCGTCACCGGCGCGGTCGTCGGGATGGGCGGGCGCGAGGTGTTCGTCTCCTCCGACCACATCCACGAGTTCGGGGCGGACCGGCTCGTGCTGTCCCGCAACAAGGTCGACCTGCGCGGGTTCGAGCGCCGCGAGGGCGAGGTGCTGCTGCGCGCGGACATCCTCGGGCACCGGCTGATCGATGTGGCCGCGGCCGAGCTGGTCCGCGCCTACGACGTCGAGCTGGACGATACCGGCCACGGCTGGGTGCTCGCGCGCCTGGACACCCGCCGTCCCGCACGGTTTTTCGGGCTCATCAAGGCGGGTGACGGGCATGCCGCGCGGGACTGGAAGGCGTTCGAACCGCTCATCGGGCACAGCCAGTCGATGACGACGCGCCGGGTCAGCGGCCGGGTACGAGCGCTGAAACCGGCTCAGATCGCCGACCTGCTCGAGGATGCGGACAAGCGCGAACGCGGCGAGCTCCTCGATACGGTGCACGGCGACCCGGAGCTCGAGGCCGACGTGTTCGAGGAGCTGGATCCCGACGAGGCCAGCCGCCTGCTCGATGACATGTCCGATACCGAGGTCGCTGCGCTGCTGGGCCGCATGCGCGCCGACGACGCCGCGGACGCGGTCGCCGATCTGCGCCAGTCGCGCCGTCGCAAGGTGCTGGACCTGATGCCCGCGGGCCAGCGCACCAAGGTGATCACGCTGCTGGGCTTCAATCCCGAGAGCGCGGGCGGGCTGATGAACGTGGACTTCGCCTCGTGTGCCCCGGATACCACTGCGGCGCAGGCGCTTTCGGTGGTGGGTGCGGCGAAGGGCCTGCAATCCGAGGCACTGCTGAAGGTGCATGTGCTCGAGGCCGGGCGGCTGGCCGGGGTCGTCTCGATCATCGGGCTGCTGCAGTCCGATCCGGGCACGCCGGTGAGCGAGCTGATGGACTCCGATCCGGTGCGGGTCGCGCCCGATGCCGACATGACCGATATCGCGCTGCTGATGGCCGATTTCAACCTCTACACCATTCCGGTCGTCGACGACGGCGATCGGGTGCTGGGTGTCGTCACCGTCGACGACATTCTCGAGGCCACCATTCCCGAGGACTGGCGCCGGCGCGAACCCGCGCCCCGCCCCGTCCGAGAGGCTGAGACAATGTCCGGATCGACCCGGGGCACCGACGCCGCGGCACTCGATGGCACGGGGCAGTAATGAGCGGTACCGGCGAAACACGTTCCACGTCAAGCGAATCCGACACCGCTGCGCCCGGTCCGGCGACCGCGCCCGCTGGATCGCCAGCACCCGCGGCGGCCTCGGATGCACCGGACGCGCTCGCGCCGCCGCGTTCGGACACGCCGCCACCGCCGCATCCGGCGGAAGCGCCGATAGCGCCCGCGGCCCGCCGCTCGGCGGTGCTCGACTCCGCGCACCTGGGCGACATCGAGGGCGCGTTCGGCAAGATCAGTGTCACCGACACCGAGCATCCGCGCACCCTGCGCACCCGGGCCCTGACCCTGCTGGCGATCGTCGGCCCGGGTCTGATCGTCATGGTCGGCGACAACGACGCGGGCGGCATGGCCACCTACGCCCAGGCCGGGCAGAACTACGGCTACAGCCTGCTGTGGGTGCTGCTGTTGCTGATCCCGGTGCTTATCGTGAACCAGGAGATGGTGGTGCGCCTGGGCGCGGTGACCGGCATCGGCCACGCCCGGCTGATCAACGAGCGGTTCGGCCGCGGCTGGGGCTGGTTCTCCGTCGGTGATCTGTTCGTCTTGAACTTCCTGACCATCGTCACCGAATTCATCGGAATCTCGCTGGCCTCGGAGTATTTCGGGGTGTCGAAGTACATCGTCGTGCCGATCGCGGCGATCGCGCTGGTGGTCATCATGGCCTCCGGCAGCTTCCGCCGCTGGGAGCGGGCGATGTTCGTCTTCATCGCGATCACCCTGCTGCAGATCCCGATGCTGCTGATGTCGCACCCCCATTGGGTCCATGCCGCACGGGATTTCGTCGTGCCCGGGGTGCAGGGCGGATTCAGCTCGGATGGGGTGCTGCTGATCATCGCGATCGTCGGCACCACCGTGGCGCCGTGGCAGCTGTTCTTCCAGCAGTCCAATATCGTCGACAAGCGCATCACGCCGCGGTTCATCGGCTACGAGCGCGCCGACACCACGCTGGGCGCGTTCGTCGTGGTGATCGGGGCGGCGGCACTGATGATGACGGCCGACTACGCCGCGCGCACGAACAACGCGGTCGGCAAGTTCATCGACGCGGGCGATATCGCGCATCTGCTGGGCCGCATCGACTCCACGCTGGGCTCGTTCTTCGCGATCGTGCTGCTGGATGCCTCGATCATCGGCGCGGCCGCGGTGACCCTGGCGACCAGCTACGCCTTCGGCGACGTGTTCGGCATCAAGCATTCGCTGCACCGCGGATTCCGCGACGCGAAGCAGTTCTATGTCTCCTACATCGCGATGGTCGTGCTCGCCGCGGTGATCGTGCTGATCCCCGGCGCGCCACTGGGTCTGATCACCACCGCCGTACAGGCCCTGGCCGGTCTGCTGCTGCCCAGCGCGAGCGTGTTCCTGCTGCTGCTGTGCAACGACCCGCAGGTGCTCGGGCCGTGGGTGAACAAGGCCTGGCTCAATGTCGTCGCGGTGTTCATCGTCGGGGTGCTGCTGCTGTTGTCGGGAATCCTGATGGCCACCACACTGTTCCCGCATCTGAACGTGACCGCGACCGCGGGTTATCTGGCCGTCGTGCTGGTGGCTCTAGCTTTGCTCGCCGCGGTCGTGCTGCGCTGGATGCAACGCCGCTTCCCCGCGCCCGCCAAGCCCGTGCCCGTCATCGACCCGGCCGAGAAGGATCATTGGCGCATGCCGCCGCTGACCCTGCTCGAACCCGTGACCTGGTCGGCCGGAACGAAACTGGGCATGCTCGCGCTACGCGCCTATCTGATCGTCGGGGCGATCCTGCTGCTGGTCAAGGCGATCCAGCTCGGCCGGGGCTGACCGGCCGGCGGACGCTATCCCTGCGTCCGGTGTCCCTGCACCGCGGTCGCATCGGTCCTCGCCGCGGTCAGGCGCGCCTCCAGCCCGTCCAGGACGCTCAGCAGGCCGAAGTCGAACGCGATGGCGCGGGCGACCTCCGGGTCCGAGGGCATCTCGGCATAATCGGCGCGTAGCTGCGGGTAGTCGGCCGCGAGTTCGACGACCGTGGCCATCAGGCTCTCGGCGCTGTATTCCTGTCCGTGCCTGGACTTCTGGTAGCTGAGCACCGGAAGCACCTGGCCCAGAATGAAACTCATCACCGTGCTGGTGGCCAGGTAGATGTCGATGCCGGTGAACCCGGCCTCGGTCGAGGCGCGGCGCAGGCGTTCGGTCAGGGCGAAGGAGTTCGGGCCGACATTGGGCAGCTGGCCCACCAGCTGCGCCGCCCAGGGATGCTCGAGCAGGGTGGTGCGGAAGCTGTAGGCGAAGGTGGTGAATGCCTCGCGCCAGGACGCCCGGTCCGGATCGGGGACCTCGACCAGGGCCCAGATCTGGTCCATGGTCAGTTCCAGCAGTTCGTCCTTGTTCGCCACGTACCAGTACAGGCTCGTGGCACCCGCCCCCAGTTTCGCGCCGAGCTTGCGCATGCTCAGCGCGTCCAGTCCCTCGGCGTCGAGCAGTTCGAGCGCGGCCGCGACGATCTGCTCGCGACGTAAGCCGGAACTCTTCGGTTGCCGCGGTTCACGGGTCCATACCGAGGCAAAAGGCTTGGTCACTGGTCCACCTTAATTCACTGGTACACCGTTCGAGTTTATCGTACGCTGTGCGAGTGAAATCGAATGACGTCCTTCCCGGGGATGGAGAGCCGACGGAGCTTGCGGAGTCGGCGGGGTGGGTAAGCACAGAGCCGACCGAGTCGCCGCAGCGCGACCCGCGGCGCTGGTGGGTGCTGGTCGCACTCTGCCTGTCCCTGCTGGTGCTGATGATCGACGGCACCGTCCTGAATATCGCCATCCCGCCACTGATCCGCGAACTGCACGCCACGCCGTCGGACGTGCAGTGGATCCTCGACGCCTACGTTCTGGTCTTCGCCGGGCTGCTGCTGACGGCGGGCAGCCTCTCGGACCGCTTCGGCCGGCGCCGCATGCTGATCACGGGCCTGGCCCTGTTCGGTGCGGCCTCGCTGCTGGCGGTCTTCGCCACTGCGCCCTGGCAGCTGATCGCGGCGCGGATCGCGATGGGCGTCGGCGGATCACTGCTGATGCCCTCGACACTGTCCATCCTGATGACCACCTTCGACGAGCAGGAGCGCCGCAAGGCCATGGCCGCGTGGTCGACGGTCTCGATGGTCGGCATCGTGCTGGGCCCGACGCTGGGCGGGCTTCTGCTGCAGCACTTCTGGTGGGGTTCGGTGTTCGTGCTGAACATCCCGGTCGCCGTCATCGCGATCATCGCCGCGGTGACGCTCATGCCCGAGACGTACGGCCAGCAGCGCCCGATCGACCTGGTCGGCGTCGTGCTCTCGATCGTCGCGCTGTCCTCGACGGTGTACGTGATCATTCAGCGCGAATGGAACATTCCGGTGATCGCGCTGGCCGTCGTGGCGGGGGCGGGGTTCGCCTACTGGGAGCATCGCTCCGCGCACCCGATGCTGCCGCTGAAGGTGTTCACCAGCCGCGACTTCTCCGGCACATGTCTCACGCTGCTGCTGATGGTCTTCGGAATGGGTGCGGTGCTGCTGATGCTGACCCAGTACGTGCAGTTCGTGCTGGGTTATGGGCCGATGAAGGCGGGCTGGGCGCTGCTGCCCTATGCGGTGGCCGCCACGGTGTTCAACGGCCTGGGCGCCACCCTGGGCAAGAAGCTGAGCAACAAGACGCTCATCGTCGCGGGACTGCTCGTCATGGGCGGCGCCTTCGTGGTGCTGGCCAATGCCGACAGCTATGCGTGGGTGCTGGCCAGCATGATGATCATGGGCGTCGGCGGCGGTCTGGCCGGCCCGGCGGCCTACGCCTCGATCCTGAGTGCGGTCCCGCTCGAGCACGCCGGTGTCGGCTCGGCCATGAACGACACCATCCTGCAGGTCGGCAACGCGGTCAGCATTGCGGTGCTGGGCAGCGTGCTGGCGAGCATGTTCACCTCGCACATGCCCGCGAGCGCACCGCCTGCCGCGCGCGAATCCATCGGCGCGGCATTCCAATTGGGCTTCGAGGGCCCGGCGAAGACGGCCTTCGCCGCCGCGATGCACTCCGGCGCGTGGATCAGCGCCGGGTTCAGCCTCGCCGCCGCGCTGCTGGGCCTGCTCCTGCTGCGCGCCCGCAAGCCCGTACCGGCCGGCGCCCCCGCCGACGCCGCAACAGCGCCGGAGTGACCCATCGGGGCGCGTGATGGCCTCCTTGCCGCCGTCATGGGCCCCGAA
Organism: Nocardia sp. GP40; assembly: GCF_050434125.1. Classification (NCBI taxonomy): domain Bacteria; kingdom Bacillati; phylum Actinomycetota; class Actinomycetes; order Mycobacteriales; family Nocardiaceae; genus Nocardia; species Nocardia sp. GP40. The sequence goes on from NZ_JBNPVW010000006.1 coordinate 139,782, forward strand.
ACGAACCGGGCCGGCATGTTCGTCGCGAACATGCCGGCCCGGTTCACCCCGAAATACTCAGTGCCCCATGACTATCGGGGCATCGACCTGCTCCGTGGGCGCCGGCGCCTTGACCCGTGGCAGGAAGAACGCCGGGATCAGGGTGATCACGATGAGCACCACCGCCACGATGTAGGTGTGTGAGAACGCCCACGCGGCCTGCCGCAGGCCCTCGTGGATCGCGGCGGGCGGGAGCTTGGCCGCGATCTCCGGATTGAAGTGCGAGGCGATCGCGGGCTGGGCAAAGGGCTTGCCGTTCAACAGGTTCGTCAGGATCACCGACATCGTCGCGGTGCCGATGGAACCGGCGGTCTGGTTGACGATGTTCATCAGCGTCGAGCCCCGCGCCACCTGCGCCTGGGTCAGCGTCTGAATCGCCGCGGACATCACCGGCATCATCGTGCAACCCATGCCCAGGCCCATGACGAACAGCGCGGCGATCAGCGCCACATACGAGGTGTCCGCGTGCAGCTGGGTCAGGAACGCGGTGCCGATCGCGATGACCACGATGCCCGTCATCACGATCTTGCCGGGACCGATCTTGTCGACCAGCCGGCCCGCGATCGGAATCGTCAGCATCGCGCCCAAACCCTGTGGGGCGAGCATCAATCCGGAATGCAGCGCGGACAGCCCGCGCACCTGCTGCAGATAACTGGGCAGCAGCAGCCCGGACCCGAAGAAGGCCACGGCGAAGAACACCATCGTCAGCACCGCGAAGGTCAGCGCCCGGTTGCGGAACAGATGCAGATCGATCAGCGGATGCTCCGCACGCAGCGCATGCGGCACGAACGCCGCCAGCAGCGCCAGCCCGATCAGCGCGGGAATCAGCACCCCCGCCGCGAAGACGGTGTGCTTCTGCGGAATCGAGGACACTCCGTACAGGAACAGCGCCAGGCCGGGCGAGGCCAGCAGCATGCCGACGAAGTCGAAGGACTGGGTGGGTTCGGGCCGGTCCGCGGCGAACACCACGTACGCCAGGATCAGCGCGACGATGCCGATCGGCAGGTTGATCAGGAAGATCCAGTGCCAGCCGGCCATCCCGAACCAGTGCACCCCGATCAGCCAGCCGCCCACGATCGGCCCGAGGATCGGCCCCAGCAGCATGGGCACGCCCAGCACGGCCATCACCCGGCCGATGCGCTCGGGCCCGGCCGCCTTGGTCATGATCGTCATGCCCAGCGGCATCAGCATGCCGCCGCCCAGGCCCTGGATTACGCGAAATCCAATGAGCGACTCGATGTTCCATGCCGTCGAGCACAGCACCGAGCCGATCACGAAGAAGCTCAGCGCCATCATGTAGAGGCGTTTGGTGCCGAAACGGTCCGCGGCCCAGCCGGTCAACGGGATCACGGTGGCCAGCGCCAGCGTGTAGCCCGTCATCGACCAGGCGGCGCTGGTGTAGGCGGTGTGGAAGGTGCTCTGGAACGTCGGAATGGCGATGGTGACGACGGTGATGTCCAGGATCGACATGATGGCGCCGAGCACCACCACGCCGGCGACCTTCAACACGGCGATATCGATTTTGTCGGACGCCGGGACCTGCTCCGTGGCCCGCATATCCGGAGGGGGGTTCACCGCTTAAGCGTTGCACGGCCACGCCGGAATCACCAGGGGCAATTTTCCCCAACCGTGAGGGGTTGCCGGAGTCGCGGGACCCGAAACATATGGGCGCGACAAACCCGACGCGCAAGGCTACGATTCGGTGCTACGCCGAGACCGGGCGGCGGTAGGCTCAATGTACCGGTGAACCCGGTAGACCGTTGCCTGCCAAGGAGTTCGATGCGATGACCGACCCGGTGCAGGGTTTGACCGGTACGCTCACATCGCCGATCCGGGGCGCAGGCACGCTCGGGGAGGTCCTGGTCGCGATCCGAGGGGGGACAGAGAGCTACATCGCGCGGTCTACCGAGCCCATCGACCGGGGCGCCACCGTCCTGGTCGTCGAGGCGCATCCGGGCCGCATCGTCGATGTCGTTCCGTGGATTCCGCTCGACCTCGGGCCCGGAGAAATAATCACATAGCCAAGGGAGAGAACAGTGCTGGGGTACCACGTGCCCGATCCGGACGAGGCGATGCTGGTCAGCGGCGGGAAGGGCAGAGACGGCGCGCCGTTCAAGGTGATCACCGGGCACGGCGCCTGGGTCATGCCGTTCTTCCGCAAGGTCCGCTACCTGTCGCTGGCCATGTACGAGGCCGAGATCCAGGAGCGCTGCGTCAGCAAGCAGGCCATCCAGCTCGACGTGCGCGCGGTGATCGCGTTCAAGGTCGCCAACGACACCGGATCCATCGTCAATGCCGCGCAACGCTTCCTGTCCGAACAGGAGCGTGAGATGTCGGTGCTCACCGGGCGCATCTTCTCCGGGCACCTGCGCTCGATCATCGGCTCGATGACCGTGGAGGAGATCATCCGCGAGCGCCAGAAGCTCGCCGACGAGGTGCTGGTCGCCTCCAAGGTCGAGATGAGCAATATCGGCCTGTGGGTCGACTCGCTGCAGATCCAGTCCATCGACGACGGCAACCTGGGCTACATCGCGGCCCTGGCGGCCCCGCACAATGCCGCGGTGCAGCGCGACGCGCAAATCGCCCAGGCCGCCGCCGCGCAGGCCGCCGCCGAGGCCGAACAGGCCTCGCGCCGCAAGCAGGCCGAATACCAGCGCCAGACCTCCGTGCTGCAGGCCGAATACCAGCGCGATATCGACAAGGCAAAGGCCGAGGCCGCGCAGGCCGGGCCGCTCGCGGAGGCGATCGCGCTGCAGGAGGTGCTCACCGCGCAGGCCGAGCGCGCCCGCAAGGAGGCCAACCTGCGCGAACAACAGCTGCAGACCGAGGTCGTCAAGCCCGCCCAGGCCGAGGCCGAGCGCGTGCGGGTGCTCGCGCAGGCCGAGGCCGACCGCACCCGCATTCAGGCCGAGGCCGCCGCGTCCAACAATCGCATCGCGCTGGACCAGTTGCTCATCGAGCAGCTCCCGGAAATCGTGAAACAGGCCGCGACGGGCCTGTCCAATGCCAATCTCACGGTGCTCAACGGACCGGACGGCGTCGGCGAGTTGATCAACGGCATGGTCGGCCAGGGCCTGACCGTGTTCAATTCGCTGCAGAAGGCGCTCTCCAGCAGTGGTGAATCCCCCGACAACGAGCATCACGACAGTTAGAGTGACGGCACAGTGACGGCAACGAGGAGCGGGTGTAGGTGTCGATAGGGAAATTGGTGTCCTTCGACAGTTCGCGAGGGTTCGGTTTCATCCGCCCGGAAGACGGCGGCCCCGATGTGTTCGTTCATGTGAACGACATCGGGCTCGACGAGGACGAACTACGTCAGGGGCGGGTATTCGAATTCGAGGTGACCGAGGGTGACCGCGGGCCCAAGGCGGTCAATCTGACCCTGGTGGGCGGTCAGCCGCCGGCCGCGCCCCGCCACCGCAATCGCGAACGCACTTCCGGCGCGCTCACCCCCGCCGAGCACAAGCGGCTCATCACCGAGCTGCTGCTGGATGCGAGCCCGGCGCTGACCGCCGGGGAGATCATCACCATCCGCGAGCGCCTGGCAGCCTTCGCCGAGCAGCACGGGTGGCTGGAGAACTAGCTGGTTGCCCGACTCTGTCGGTGCCACCACATACGATCTTCACGAACGACGGGTCCGGGCGATGAATTGACTTCGCCCGTCCCGTCTACCGATCGAGAAGTCGGAACTCGAGGAGGATCGCGTGGACTTACCGGTCATGCCACCCGTCAAACCGATGCTGGCCAAATCTGCTTCCGCATTGCCACACGATCCGGAGTTGTTCTACGAACCCAAATGGGACGGATTCCGCTGCATTGTGTTCCGCGATGGCGACGAGATCGAGCTCGGCTCCCGTAACGATCGCCCACTGACCCGATATTTCCCGGAATTGGTGACATTGCTGAAACAGGCACTCCCGCAGCGGTGCGTCGTGGACGGCGAGGTCGTCGTGGTCACCGAGAACGGCCTGGATTTCGACACCCTGCAGAATCGGCTGCACCCGGCCGCGTCCCGGGTCAACAAACTCGCGGTGGAGACTCCGGCCAGTTTCGTGGCCTTCGATCTGCTCGCCGTCGGTGACGAGGATCTGACCGGCAAACCATTCACCGAACGCCGCCGGATCCTCGAGACCATCGTCGACAATTCCATCCCACACGCGCATCTGACGCCCATCACCACCGACCCGGAGGTGGCCCAGGATTGGTTCACCCGATTCGAGGGCGCCGGATTCGACGGGGTGATGGTCAAGGCGGGCGATCTGGCGTACCTGCAGGACAAGCGGGTGATGGTCAAGGTCAAGCACGAGCGCACCGCCGACTGCGTGGTCGCCGGATTCCGCTGGCACAAGGACGGCCAGGGCGTCGGATCGTTGCTGCTGGGCCTGTACGACGAGGAGGGCACCCTGCATCACGTCGGCGTGGCCAGCAGCTTCACCGCCGCCCGCCGCGCCTCCCTGGTCACCGAGCTCGAGCCGCTGCGCAAGGACGCGCTCACCGACCACCCCTGGAGGATGTGGGCCGATGCCGCCGCCCAGGCCAAGGCCGAGGGAAAGATGCCCGGCGGGGTCAGCCGCTGGACCGGCACCAAGGATCTGTCCTGGGAGGCACTGCGCCCCGAACTGGTGGCCGAGGTCCGGTACGAGCACGTCATGGCCGGCCGACTGCGGCACGGCGGGCGCCTGGTGCGCTTCCGGGACGACCGCACGCCGCAGTCGTGCACCTATGCCCAGCTCGACGAGGTCGCACCCGCCGAACTCGCCGGCATCTTCGCGCGGGCGGCGAAAAAGTGAACGCAGCGAAGCGGAGTGCACCGAAGAGCCAGCGCGCGGCGCGCACGATGGAGCCGAGCGCCAGCGAGGTGGAATCATGAGCGCCACAATCGAAGTCGAGATCGACGGCCACGTGGTGCCGATCTCCAATCCGGACAAGGTCTACTTCAGCAAGCACGGCGAGACCAAGAAGGACCTGGTCGACTACTACGTCGCCGTGGCAGAGCCGCTGCTGCGCACCACTCGCGACCGCCCCGTCCTGCTCGAGCGCTACCCCGAGGGGGCGGGCGGCAAGTCCTGGTTCCAGAAGCGGGTGCCGAAATCGGTACCCGACTGGCTGCAGACCACCGTGGTGTCCACCCCCAACGGCACCACCAGCGACGCCCTGGTCGCCGCCGATATGGCGCACATCCTGTGGGCGGTCAACCTGGGCTGCTTGGGTTTTCACGTCTGGCCTACCCATGCCGGCGCCGCCGAGGTCAGCACCGCCCCGCCCGTGCACGATGCCGCGGGCGCGGTGCTGCCACCCACCGGGGTGACCGACGAGCTGCGGGTGGATCTGGACCCCTCCCCCGGCATCGGCTTCGACGACCTGCGCCGCGCCGCGGTGCACACCCGCGAGCTGTGCGCCGAGCTCGGAATCGACGTGCGCGTCAAGACATCCGGCTCGCGCGGGCTGCACCTGTACGCACTGCTCGAGCCGAAATGGGACGGCTACCAGGTGCGCGCGGCCGCGGTGGCGCTGGCCCGCGCCCTCGAGCGCCGCCACCCCGAGGAGATCACCGCGTCCTGGTGGAAGGAGGAGCGCGGGTCCCGCGTCTTCGTCGACTACAACCAGAATGCCCCGCACCGCACGGTATTCGGCGCCTGGTGCGTGCGCCCCAAGGTCGGCGGCCAGGTCTCCACGCCGCTGGCCTGGAGCGAGCTCGATTCCATTGTCCCGGAGGAACTCACGCTCAGCACGGTCCCCGCCCGCGTCGCCGAGCTCGGTGATCCCTGGGCCGATCGCACCCCACAGGACCTCACACCGCTGCTGGACATGTCAGCTCGCGACCTCGCCGAGGGCCTCATGGACGCCCCCTGGCCCCCGGTCTACCCGAAAATGCCCGACGAGCCGCCGCGCGTACAACCCAGCAAGGCCCGCAAGGAGTAAGCCGCCTCGCCGAGGCGGTCCGGCTCGGCCGCCGCCTCGGCGCCCCCGAACCGGTATCCACGGGCCCACTGTCCCGATATCCTGTCGGCGGGGATCCACTGGCGCAGAGCCGATTGCAACGATCTTTTGCGCGCGACGCGTCAGTCCGCCTCGTCCGTCTTCGGGAACGAGGTTGCGACCAGGGTGTACAGCATGTCCGACAACAGCGCGTGGACCTGCTCCCGGGTGAGGGTGCCGCGGACGATCCATTCGCGCCCAGCGACTTTCACCATCCCGCCGTAGGAACGCACGAACGCGAGCAGCTCGGCGCAATGCCGGGACTCGCGCAGGCCCACCATCTCCAGCAGCCGCTCGGCCGCCGCATCGTCGGCCTCGTCGAGCAGGCGCTGCACCTCCGGATCGTCCCCGATGCCCTCGTGGCCGATCACCTTGACCCAGGTGCTGCCGTGCTCGCCGATGACGTCCAGGAGCCAGGCCACGGTCGCGTCCACGCGCTCGCGGGCCGTCCCGGTCGGCATCACCATCTTTCCGGGCCGCGGCAGGGTGACCATCCGGCGCACCACGGCCAGATACAGGTCGCGCTTGTTACCGAAGTAGTGGTTGATCAGGCCGCGCGCCACGCCGGCCCGCTGCGCGAGCTCGGCCGTCGAGACCGCCGCGTACGGGCGCTCGCCGAACATGTCGATCGCGCAGGCCAGAATCTGCGCGCGGCGTTCGTCGGGATCCAGGCGCCGCCGCACCGCGCCGCCGGCGTCGGAGCCGGGCGCTCGCGCCACCACGGAGGGCCCGCCCATCGAGACGACGGTATCGGCCTCGGCCACGCTCAGGAGCCGGGAATCAGAGTGACCGGGCAATGAGATCCTTCATCACCTCGTTCGAACCGGCCAGGATACGCAGGATCCGGGCGCCCGTGTAGAGCTGGGAAATCGGGTACTCCGTCATATATCCATAGCCACCGAACAGTTGCAGACAACGGTCCACCACAATACTCAACTGATCGGTCAGCCAGTATTTCGCCATCGCGGCGGTGGGAATGTCGAGTTCGCCGCGCAGATGCTTGCCGATCGCATCGTCCAGGAAGGTGCGGCTCACCCGCGCGATCGTCGTGCACTCGGCCAGCTCGAATTTCGTGTTCTGCATCGCGAACAGCGGCCTGCCGAACGCCTCGCGGCCCTTGGTGTATTCCACGGTCAGCTCGACGGCCTTCTCCATCATCGCCACCGCCATGATCGCGGTCACCAGCCGCTCCTGGGCCAGCAGCTGCATCATCTGATAGAAGCCCTGGCCCTCGGCCTCGCCCAGCAGATTCGACACTGGCACCCGCAGCCCGTCGAAGAACAGTTCCGCGGTGTCCTGGCCCTTCCCGCCGATCTTGGACAGGATCCGGCCCCGCGTGAACCCGGGGGTGTCGTCGCCGACCTCCGCGAAGATCAGCGAGACCCCCGCGGCGCCCTTGGTCGGGTCCGTCTTGACCGCGAGGATGATGCCGTCGCACAGCCAGCCGTTGGAGATGAAGATCTTCGAGCCGGTAATGACGTATTCGTCGCCGTCGCGCACCGCGCGGGTCTTGATGGCCTGCAGGTCCGAGCCGGTGCCGGGTTCGGTCATGCCGATCGCCAGCACCATCTCCCCGCTCGCCGCGCGCGGCAGCACCCGCCGCTTGAGCTCCTCGGTGCCGAAGTGGGCGATGTAGGGCGCGATGATCGAGGAGTGCACGGGCATGCCCAGCGCACCGTCCCCCATGAACGCCTGCTCCTCGATGATCGCCGCCTCGTGCGCGAAAGTGCCTCCGCCACCGCCGTATTCGGCCGGGATGGCCGCGCACAGCAGGCCGAGCCCACCCGCACGATTGTAGAGCTCGCGGTCGGGATGGCCCTGCGCGACGAACTTCTCCTCGTGCGGCACGACCTCCTTGGCGAAGAAGTCCCTCGCCAGCTCCCGCACGGCCTCCACTTCGTCGTCGCTCCATGCCGCGCGCGCCATCGGGCTCACCTCTCGTGCTGTGCTCATCGGGCGCGAGCGGACCACAGCCGCATCCCCGGGGGCGCTGCCATCGCATCCTCGGACGACTCGTGCGGGACCGACGGGCCGCCGCGCCACCGGCGCGAAGCAGCCGCTCAGCATCCGCTTCCGCTCGTGCCGGACCGGCGTGGGCCGATCCTGCGCACCAGCGTGTCGCACTATTGGCGCAATGTCAACAACCTCGCGCGCGGGGTCCGCCTCCGCCGTGTGCGGGGGCACATCCGCACTGATGCGACAATGTGTACGCCCATAATCCGCACGCACGAAGGAATGTCCCCGCATCACGATGGCCGAGCACGAGACGACGACCGATACCGCCACCGCTTCGCCCAGCGTCGACACCCCCGGCACCGCGGCTCCCGGCATCGATCCCGACGATCTGGCGATCTGCCTGAAGGTCCTGGACCAGGTCGGCGAGCTGGACAAGGAGGATCCCGACTCGGTGCGCGTGCAGCGGGCGGTCGGCCACATGTTCAAGATGCTCAAGCGCCGCCGCCGCATCGCCGCGCGCGAGGCCGTCGCCGAGAACGACCGCGCGGTCGTCCACGCCACCGCCACCGGCTCGCCCAGCCGCATCGACGACGAGACCGCCGGAATTCCGTTGTCCTCCAACGCCTCCGGAGCCAGCGCCGGAACCCTGCTCAAGGCCCGCCCCTGCTACATCTGCAAGCAGCGCTACACCCGCGTCGACGCCTTCTACCACCAGCTGTGCCCCGACTGCGCCGCCCGCAGCCACGCCAAGCGCGACGCCCGCACCGACCTGCGCGGCCGCCGCGCCCTGCTCACCGGCGGGCGCGCCAAGATCGGCATGTACATCGCCCTGCGGCTGCTGCGCGACGGCGCGCACACCACGATCACCACCCGCTTCCCCAACGACGCCATCCGGCGCTTCACCGCACAGCCGGACAGCGCCGACTGGATTCACCGGCTCCGCATCATCGGCATCGACCTGCGCGATCCCGCCCAGGTCGTCGCGCTCACCGAGGACGTCGCGGCGCAGGGCCCGCTGGACATCCTGATCAACAACGCGGCGCAGACGGTGCGCCGCTCAGCCGGCGCCTACGGGGCGCTGGTGGAGGCCGAATCCGGTCCGCTGCCCGTGGGCGAGCTGCCCGACACCGTCACCTTCGGCAAGACAATGCAGGCGCACCCCACCGCACTGACCGCCTCCCTCGCCCCCGCGCTCTCCGCGGCCGAGGTCACCGAGCTGGCGCTCGTCGCGGGATCGGCCACGCCCGAACGCATTTCGCAGGGGCTGGCCATCGACGCGGGCGGCCTCGTGCCCGATCTCGCGCACACCAACAGCTGGGTGCAGACCGTCGCCGAGGTCGACGCCACCGAACTGCTCGAGGTGCAGCTGTGCAACTCGGTGGCCCCGTTCATTCTCATCTCCCGTCTGCGGCCCGCCATGGCCGCCGCCCCCGCCCGCCGCAAATACGTCGTGAACGTCTCGGCGATGGAGGGCGTCTTCGCCCGCGGGTACAAGGGGCCCGGCCATCCCCACACCAACATGGCCAAGGCCGCGCTGAACATGCTGACCCGCACCAGCGCGGCGGAAATGCTCGAGGCCGACGGCATCCTGATGACGGCCGTCGACACCGGCTGGATCACCGACGAGCGGCCCCACTACACCAAACTCCGCCTGGCCGAGGAGGGCTTCCACGCTCCCCTCGACCTCGTCGACGGCGCGGCGCGCGTCTACGACCCGATCGTGCGCGGCGAGAACGGCGAGGACCTGCACGGCTGCTTCCTCAAGGACTACGAGTCCTCGAACTGGTAGCCCGCGCGGCCCCGTCTTGTCGGCTGGAGCCGCAACATTCTTTCCGGGCTCACAACGGCATCATCGGATTAACATGCCACAATTCGCATATTTTCATACCGGTATCTTCCAAACCGATACTCTCTCGGCCGCACTGCCTCCGAGGCCGAGTGCATGAGCCTCGGATCGCATCGAAACGATCACGCCTGGCCGGGGTGGGCAAGATCGACGCCTACCCTGGAGGAATGATGTACCGGCTGCTGGCGGATATCACCGCAGGGGTTCATTTTCTCTTCGTCGCCTACGTGGTGTTGGGCGGCTTCATCGCGTGGAGGTGGCGATGGACGATCTGGACGCATCTGGCGGCGTTCGGGTGGGGGTTCAGCACGATAGTTTTCGGATTGTCCTGTCCGCTCACGCATCTGGAGAACTGGGCGCGGCTACGGGCCGGGGAGGCCGGGCTGCCGCCGAGCGGATTCATCGACTACTACATCACCGGCGTGTTGTACCCGCGCAGTGATCTGGAGTTGGTGCGGGCTTTGGTGGTGATCGCGATCGCGGTGTCCTGGTTCGGGTTCCAGTTGCGGGCCCGGCATCGCCGGCCGGGGCTGGCGGCCCGGTAGGCGACCAGGATCGATACGTTTGCACAGGTCGAGGCAATATTCGGCCTGGCCTCGGGTCTGAATCGTCGGGATCGACGCGGTGGTGATCCCGAGTCGGTGATCGCCGCCGCGGGCCCGGAACTCAGGACGCGAAGCATCGTCGGTCGACGGCGGGCCGGCGTCGTTTCGTCCGTCCTGTGCCGCCTGATCCGGCTCGTTCCGTCCTGTCTTGGCATGCTCTTGGCTTACTGGGAATGGCATCCGAGCTGGCCGAACAGGGTCTCTTCGGCAAACTGGCTCGCCGGGTGCCGCGCTTCGAATGGACCGGGCTCGCGCCTGTTCGGCGCTGGCATCGCCGATCTCGGTGACGTCGACGGCCGGCCGCCGAGCCGACAGACGACGGCTGCTCTCGAGATGACCGGTTGGCAACGCGGTGACACGTTCGGTCGTGATCGCGGGGACCGGCGACGGACCGTCCGGGCGCCGATGCGGTATGCGCATCGGTGTCGTGCCGGAGTGGAGCCCAGCGATTCCGATATCTAGCGGCAGCTGCTCGGATCACCGCCTGAGCAGTGGCGGCTGCTGTGGTCCGCGGTGGATGATCTGCTCGACGAGCTCGCGGGCGATGTAGCGTTTGAGGCAGCGGATGATTTCTTTTTTGGACATGCCTTCTTTGGTGCGTCGTTCGACGTAGGCGCGGGTGCGGGGATCCCAGCGCAGGCGGGCGCGGTAGAGCGCGGAGTTGGCGTGACGGTCGCCGCCGCGGTTGAGTCGGTGCCGGTTGGTCTTGCCGGAGGACGCGGGGATCGGGGCGACCCCGCAGAGCATCGCGAACGCAGCCTCGGAACGGATTCGGTGGTGGTTCTCCCCGGCGGTGACCAGCAGCTGACCGGCGGTGTCGGCGCCGACGCCGTGGGCCGCGACCAGATTCGGGTTGATGGCTGCCACCAGCCGAGCAAGTAGTTCGGTGATCTCGGTCGAGAGCTGCTGGTGGCGGCGTGCCAGGCAGCGCAACGCGATCATGGCGGCGGTGCGTGGGGTTGCGAGGTCGGCATGGTCGGGGTCGAAGCCTGCGCATGTGGCGATCAGCTTGCTCACCGGTAGTCCGCGCAACTGCTGGCGCAACTCCTGGGATGCGGTGACGATCAGTGTCTTGATGCGGCGTTGGGCGTCGGCGCGCTGGTCAACCGCGGACCGGCGGGCGATGCGGAGGTTGCGGAGTGCTTCGACCCGGCCGTCGCGTTGTTTCGGTGTGCCGGTGCGGTTTTCGGCCAGGGCCGTGCGTGCGGCCCCGAGGGCGTCGATCGGATCGGACTTGCCCTGGAAGCGGCGAGTCTTGCGGTCGGGACGATCGACTTCTACCACCGGAATGTGGTGCTCGCGCAGCACGCGGGCCAATCCCGCACCGTAGGCGCCGGTGCCTTCCACTCGGGGGGTTCCGGTAGCACTGACGATTCGGTCGGATATAGCAGCGACCTGCTCTGATCCGGTTTATCCGGCTCGGATGTCGGGGTGATCGTTGCCAAGGGCTCATCAGCGGTCCGGAGCGCCACTGGCAATCTCGAAGCCTGACATCTTGTCCCAGGCGACGGCCAGTCGCTATAGCAAATAGCAAATAGTAGGATGGGGTCGACAGCGAAGAGCGCGACGAAAGAGGTCCATCGTGAGCAGTACCAGTGACCGTCTGCGGGTGATCGTGCCGACCGGCATGCTCGGTGGCGGCTTTCCGGTCGAGTCGATCACTCGCGGCATCGAATCGGGCGCCGACGCGATCGTCGTGGACGCTGGTTCCACCGATTCCGGGCCGTACTACCTGGGGGCGGGGGTGGCCAAGACCAGCGCTGCGGCCGTGCGCCGCGATGTGGAGGTTCTGCTGACCGCCGCGGTGGGCGCGGGGATACCGCTGATCATCAGCTCGTGCGGGACCGGCGGCACCGACGCCGGGGTGGACTGGGTCGCGGACATGGTGACCGATATCGCCGCGGCCGAGCGGCTGTCGTTCCGGCTGGCCAAGATCTACAGCGATCAGAACATCGATGTGCTGCTCTCGGCTTTGGATGCCGGCCGGATCAAGCCGCTGCCTCCGCAGGGCCCGCTGCAGGCCGACACGCTGCGCTCGTGTGCGCACGTCGTCGGCATGCTGGGCCGCGAGCTGATCGCCGACGCGATCCGCGACGGCGCGCAGGTCGTGCTGACCGGGCGTGCAACCGACACCACGCCGCTCACGGCGCTGGCACTACTGCGAAACCTGCCGCCGGGGCCGGCCTTGCATGCGGCCAAAACCACCGAGTGCGGCGGACTGTGCACCCTCAATCCACTGGTGGGAGTGCTCGTAGACATCGACCGGGACGGGTTCACCATCGAGTCGCTCGATGAGCATTCCGCGACCACACCCACCTCGGTTGCCGCGCACATGCTGTACGAGAATTTCGACCCGTTCCGGCTGCGTGAGCCCTCGGGCACGCTGGACACCTCGCCGGCCACCTACACCGCCCTGGACGAGCGGCGGGTGCGCGTGGAAGGGGCACAATTCCGCGACGAGCAGTACACGATCAAACTCGAAGGCAGCGCGCCCGCCGGGTTCGAGACGATGTCCCTGGTCGGCATCCGCGACCCGAAGATCCTGGCCGACCTGTCCACGTGGACCGCATTACTGGAAAAGGTTCTCGCCCAACGAGTTCAGGACACGCTCGGCCTGGATACCGACGCCTACAACAGCGAAATACGCTGCTACGGCGCCGACGCCATCCTCGGGCCGCTCGAGCCGCAGCACACTGCTCCCCGCGAGGTCGGAGTCCAGTTACGTGTGCGCGCGGCCGATCAGGAAACATCCACCAGCATCGCGAAGATCGCCAACCCGCTGCTGCTACATCTGCCGCTACCCGGGATGGAATACCTGCCCACGTATGCGTTCTCTACCTCGCCCGCCGAGATCGAGCGCGGTGTCGTCTATGAATTCGTCCTCAACCACGCCGTCGATGTCGATACACCTGCGGAACTGTTCCGCACCGAATACAGCGAGGTGCACCATGCCTGATACCGATACCCCCACCCTGGGCGAGCTGGCCCATCTGATGCGGTCGAAGAACGCCGGCCCGTTCTGGCTGACCCTGGATGTCTTCTTCGCCAACGACTCCGACTACCAGCGGGCCGCCGCACCCGGAGCGCTCACCGCAGAGATGGTCGCCGACTGCTACCAGATCGACCCCGAGGACATCAACCTCTACCGGTTGCCCACGCTGCGGGTGATCAAGGTGTCCTTCCCGCGCCCGGTGGTGCAGGGAAGCTTCGCCGATCGAGACATGCACTCCGGGCAGCAACCGCTGCCCCTGGCCAACCTGGCGCTCGCACCGGTAGGGAACAAATAAGTACTCCGCCCGCAATCGAGGAGGAGGGCCGGGTTGCCCGGCCCTCCTCCCCTGTAGACCGCGCGCGCTCAGGCGCTGACGGTCAGGATTGTGGGCTGCGGCGCTTGCCGGCTCGCCCCAGGACGATCACCAGTGCGAGGATCGCTGCGGCCCAGACCAGGCTGATCGGCCCGGTTCCCCAGCCCAGGCCGCTGCGGCTCGGGGGCGTACCCATCCAGTCGGCGACCGAGGCGCCCAAGGGGCGGGTCAGGACGTAGGCGGACCAGAACGCCGGTATCGCGCCCAGCCCGGCCCAGCGGTAGGCGATTGCGGGCACGGCGATCGCGACCGCGAACAACACCCCCGATGACAGGTAGCCCAGATGCAGGGTGGTGGCGGTCAGGTCTCCGACGGAGGTACCGAGAGCGAAGGTTGCCATCACCGTGGCCCAGTAGAACCCTTCACGGCGCCGGGTGGTGATGGTGTGGATCGACAGTGTCTTCTCCGCGGCATGCCACCACACGAAGACCCCTGCCAGCACCGCGGCGAACACCGGAGCCGAGATCGCGTAGGGCACACCGAGCGCGACATGGACCACATCGGCGATCATCGTGCCGAACACGCTGACCATCACGACCGCGAACCAGTAGACCCCGATCACGTACCTGCTGCGACGGAATTGGACGATCAACGCGACCGCGAGTATCAGCGCCGACACTCCGATCGCAACCGCTCGCATCGACATCGTGCTGGTCAGCTGGGTCAGCAGGAAGTCCGAAAGGGTCTCCCCCATACCGGTGGTGAGGATCTTGATCACCCAGAACAGCGCGGTGATTTCGGGTACTTTGCTCAGCCCAGCCCGGACCGAGTCGGCCCCGGGCACGACCGAGTCGGTAGAACTGATTGGTGAAGGGTTCATCGCAGGGCTCCAGCAGTGATAGGAAGGGGGGCCGGGGGCAGGTGTTGCCGACCGGTCATGAGGGCGCCCCGTCGCCGGCGGCGCCGCTCACGCGGGCGTGCGCGGTGAGGTAATCGATCGCGCCGATCAGATGCCGGCGCATCAATGCCTCGACTTGGTCGCTGTCGCCGGCCCGCAGCGCCGCGAGGATCTCGCGGTGATCGCGGATCCGGCGCGACCCGATCGCCGGGTCGTCGGTGTGCATGGCCCGCACCGCTTCGACCCACGCGGCCCAGCCGAACACCGAGACGGTGTCGATGAAGCCGGCCACGAAGTCGTTACCTGCGGCGCCGGTCAGTAACTCGTCAACTCGTCGAACCTGCGCGCCAACACCAGCTGACGTTCCGGATCGACGCGGCGAGGATCGTGTTCGAGCTCGTCGACCAGCACAGTCATCTCCTCGAGCGCGCGCGCGGCGATTTTCGTGGTCGCGAACCGTACCGCCACCGCCCGCAAGAGAGCCTCGACATACATCAACTCCCGCAACGACTCCTCGGAGTGCTCGGCGACCCGAACCTGACGCGGGGACACGCGCTCGACCAAGCGTTCTTGTTCCAAGCGGCGCAGCGCCTCCCGGATCGGAGACGCGCTGACCCCCAGGCGCATCCCCAGCCCTCGCTCGGTCAACCGCTCCCCCGGCGCCAGCCCGCCCACGGCGATCTGCTCACGCAGCGCCCGGTATGCACGCTCGGCCAACGACTCAATCCGCCGCAGGGCCGTCATCTCCGCCTCCGCCGCCACGCCTACCGCCTTTTCGATCCATCGCAGCCTTCGCTATTTGCTATAGATTATAGCATCTCTCGATCGGGCGTCTCTCCTGCCGACCCGGCGACGGATGCGCGGGCCGAGCCCGAGCGATTCTCAGGATGCCGCCAGGATCCCTGGAGCTATTTGCTATAGCATGTATGTCATGGAAAGGTCGATCGATGATGCGACAGAACCCGCTCCTCCACCAGCGCCGTATAGCCTCGTGCTCGATATCGGCGCACGCCTGGATCGATTGCCGATGTCCCGGTGGCATCGCCGGATGGTGTTATTGATCGGGCTGGGCTCGTTCTTCAACTTGTTCGAGGTCGCGCTCGGCAGCTTCTTCGGGGTTCTGCTGCAACACCAGTGGTCGCTGTCGACCACGCAACTGGGCCTGGTCGCGGGATCGGTATTCATCGGTGAGATGTTCGGCTCGAGCCTGCTGGCGCCGCTGGCCGACCGGCTGGGGCGTCGCCGGATGTTCCAGCTCAATCTGCTTGTCTACTGCGGTTTTTCACTCGCCACCGCGCTGTCGCCGAACCTTGCGGTATTTCTGGTACTGCGGGTATTGGCCGGTGTCGGGCTCGGCGCGCAGCTGACCCTGGTTGACACCTACCTGTCCGAACTGCTGCCCGCCCGATCCCGGGGCCGCAGCATCGCCTGGAGCTACACCTTCGGCATGCTCGCGGTGCCGATCGCCGGCGTGCTGGCCAAGTTCGCCCACGGCACGATCGCCGGCCTGGACGGCTGGCGCTGGCTGCTGATCATGACCGCACTGGGAGGGCTTGCCGTCTGGCAGGCACGACGCCACCTCCCCGAATCACCACGATGGCTCGCCGCCATCGGCCGCGCCTCCGAGGCCGAGCGCACCCTGCGCGAAATCGAGCTGCACGTCACCGCCGACCGGCCACTCCCCGCGCCCCCCGAGGTGGTACTGACCGCGGCCGAGGCGGCCGCGGCCCCACTTTCGCCGGCGACCTACCGACTTCGCGCGATCCTGGTCTGGGTGATGCAGACCCTCGGGCCGATCGGGTTCTACGGGTTCGCCACGATCGCACCGCTTGTACTGCTGGCCAAGGGATACGACGTCGCTCACTCCCTGACCTACTCGGCGCTGAGCGCGATCGGCTACCCCCTGGGCTCACTGGTATCGGTGTATCTCACCGAACGCTTCGAGCGCCGCGCCTTGCTCATCGCCAGCTCGCTGGTGTTCGCCGCATCCGGCCTGGCATTCGGCTTCGCCAGCACCTCGGCTCTGGTCCTCGTGGCCGGATTCGCCACCACCCTGAGCTCGGTCGTCCAATCCAACGTCACCCATATCTACCAGGCCGAACTGTTCGAATCGGCCAACCGCAGCACCTCGATCGGCATCCCCTATTCGGCGTCGCGGCTGATCGCCGGTGTACTACCGCTGGCCGCGCTCACACTCATGTCGGCGATCGGTCCCGGCGGGCTGTACAGCGCCTTCGCAGTACTGCTCGTCGTCATGACCATTACCGTCCGGATTCTGGGACCACGGACCAACAACGCCTCACTCGACACCATCTGACCGGACACCGCGCTCGAACGCATTTCCGACGAGTTGTCACGTGAGGTGCACCTGGTCCTGGGATTCGGCGTTCGCGTCGTACTGGACCCGGGCCTGCAGCATGAGGTCCATGTTGTCCTGGGTCCATTGCACCAGGTGCTCGAGGATGTCGTGCAGACTCCGCCCGGAGCCGGTCAATGCGTACTGCACTCGCGGCGGAACGGTCGGATACACGGTCCTGGTCACCAGCCCATCGCGCTCGAGGTATCGCAGCGTGCTGGCGAGCATGCGATGGGTGATCCCCTCGGTCGTGCGATGCAACTCTGGCCGGATATGTCTCGGCGGTCCTGCGGGACCTCGCGCCGCATTATGGTCCCGACGACGTCTATGCCGGGACCTTGTGGGGTGCATTGCAGGCATTGAACGCCGGGATCACCACCGTCGCCGACTGGTCGCACAACCTCCCGAGTCCCGTACACACCGACGCGAACGTGCAGGCCCTGCAGGACTCCGGGATCCGCGGGATATTCCTGCACGGCGGCCCGCAGGATTTCACCGGCTACAGCGCCGACGCTCGCCGCATCCACCGGGAACGGTTCGCCGAGCACACCGCCGGACGGCTGCGCATGGGCCTGGCGTTGCGGGGCCCGGCGTTCAGCACACCCGAGGAGACCGAACGCGACTTCGAACTCGCCCGCGAACTAGGGCTGCCCATCTCCATCCACGCCGGTATGTCCGGGTTCCCCGGCACGGTCGAGACCCTGGACCGGCTCGGGCCGGGTCGTCCTGCGTGGAACCGGCGACGGCGGTCCGTTACGCGCGTTGCTGGACGAGGCCGCCGACACCGCCGAGCGGATCTTCACCGCTCGCGTCGAACGCCTCGACGCCCACGCCCGCATCCCGCTTCAGGTGGTGGCGCGCAGTTGGACGGGACAGATTCTGAACCTCATGATGTGGTGGCTCGAAGCCGGAACACCCTATACCGCCGGGGAAATGGCGCGGATGGCCCACGAACTGGCCCTGCACGGCCACCTGTGGGCACAGGGCTTCTCCGAAACCGGCGCAGGCTCCGATCCCGCCCGAACCGCGAGCATCCGCTCGCTCGCCGGGCCGGACACAACCCATCACCACTGAATCATCGCCGACACATCGCCACAGGTCTGCAGCGATCGGCCGGTGCCTATCAAAATTGGGGTACGCGCGCTGTATCCATATCCATGGCATGGGCCAGCAGGTAGTCGATCGCGGCGACCAGATGACCCCGCACCAGGGTCTCCACCGCGTCGGGGTCGCGGGCCCGCAGCGCAGTGAGGATCTCGCGGTGATCGCGGATCCGGCCCAGGCCGATGCCCGGATCCTCGGCGTGCATCGCCCGCACCGTCCGTACTCGCGCCGACCATCCGAACACTGCCACGGTATCGAGGAACCCGGCCACGACATCGTTGCCCGCCGCGGCGATCAGCAGCCTGTCGAACCGGCGGGCCAGCTCCAGCTGATGATCAGGGTCGCCGCGGCGCGGCTCGTGCTCGAGTTCGGTGACCAAGCGGTCCATCTCCTCGAGGGTGTCATCGGTGATCTTCATGGTCGCGAAACGTGCTGCCGCAGCACGTAATACGGCCTCGGTATACATCAGCTCACGCAATGATTCCTCGGACCGCTCGGCCACCCTGACCTCACGGGCGGAGATCCGCTCGAGCAGACGCTCCTGCTCGAGCCGGCGCAACGCCTCCCGGATCGGCGTCGCACTGACCCCCAGCCGCATCCCCAGCCCCCGCTCGGTCACCCGCTCACCCGGCGCCAGACCACCCGTGGCGATCTGCTCACGCAGCGACTCATACGCCCGATCGGCCAACGAACCCACCCGAGGCAGGGCCACCATCTCCGACTCCGCATTCACCGACCACCACCCACTTCCCATCACCTCGTACCGCTGTTTGCTATAGCCTACGTGGCCGTCGATGTGCGCGGAGTTTGCCGTGCCGGATCCAGCCGACCGTCGGAGTAGCCGCCGCCGAACAAGTACTGCAGTTCGCCAGCATGCGCTGAGCTGGCGCGGGTCGATGAGCGAACCACGGCGCCTTCGGGTCGGCGAACTCATAGGGCAGATGACAACTGCCAGAAGGGAACCCGACCGAGCGTGCCGATCTGCCAGCGAAGAGTGCGGAATCTCAGAATCGCGGCGGAACCGCCACGCCACCGCCAAACCTTCTGAGATTCCGCCACGAGTTTTGCGACCCTACATGAGCCGCTACTGCCCGAAACGGGCGGTGTCGAACTCACCGCGCGCGATCCCGGCGACGAACGCGGTCCACTCACCTTCGTCGAATTGAAGGCACACTCCGGTCGCGGGCGCTTCGACGAGTGCGTCGGTGCCATCGAATGTCACGCTGGCGCTGCCGTTTCGGCTGCCCGCGCCCAACCGAACCTCGTGCAGGAACGCCAGCCAGGAGGTGGGAGAAAACTCGATGATTCCTGCTTCAGGATGCTTGCTGTGCCGCACCAGAACACCGCGGCGTTGACGCCGTCGGCGACCCCGCGCAGACCGCCCTTGGCCTCCAGTCCACGCTGGCAGGCGATGACCACCACCAGGAAACCGAAGATCAGCGCCTTGATCACCGACACCCAGATATCCAGCGGCGTGGTGAAGGCGCCGAACGACGCCCAATAGCTGCCCGGCGTGACATTCAGCGCCGCCACGGCCGCGACGAAACCCGCCACGATGCCGACCACGACGATCAGGATGTTGAGCAGCGGAGCGACCAGCATCATCGCCGCGATCCGCGGGACGACCAGGCGCTGCACCAGATCGACGCCCCGGCGGGCCGTGGCCGAGTCGATCAGGTCAGTTGGGCGAGGGTTTCGTAGTGGCTGAAGGCCGGGGTTCCCGATAGGTGGTCTTGTATCGCTGCCCGGTATTGCCGGTAGGTGTCGCTGGCGCGGAATGCGTTATGGGCCTCGATGCTGGCCCATTCGATGAGCAGGATGATCTTGCCGGGCTCTTCGACGCCCCGGACGACCGTCACACTGTGGCAGCGGTGATCGCTGTTGACGAGTTCGGCTCCCGTGATGATCGCGTGTGTGGCTTGTTCGCCCGCGTCGGTGTTCACGGGTATGACGGCAATTTCCAGAACTGTCATGGCTTCTTCCGGGTGTGCGGGGTCGGGGTTATGCCATCGCCGAGGTGTGGGCCAGCGGCGCGGGATCCAGTTGTGGCCGGCGCAGCAGGATCAGTACGGCGAGGGCTCCGGCGAGCGCGAGGGCCCCGCCGATCAGGAAGGCTGGTGTGTAGCTTCCGGTGGTCTGGACCACGGCGCCGGTCACGATCGGTGCCAGGATGCCGGCCAGTGTGGAGCACATTTGGATGGTGCCCGCGAGGCGGCCGGTGTAGCCGGGGGCGGTCAGGGCGACGATCAGTGCCTGGTACTGGTAGCTGGCGAGCAGGAAGAAGATGGCGACGCAGACCAGCACCAGGCCGAGGGTCGGCGAGCGCACGAATGGTGAGGGCCCGAAACATACCGCGACCGCGATGAGGCAGCCGATGATCATCCATTTGCGTGGTTGCACAAGGCTGCCGGTTCGGATGACCAGCCGGTCGGCGACGAGGCCTCCGAGGATGAGTCCGGCCGTCGCGGCGATCCAGGGGATCGTGGCGATCGCGCCGAGGTCGGTCTTGCGTACTCCGCGGGCGCTGACCAGGTACGTCGGATACCAGGTGAGGAACATGAACAGCACCCAGGAGTAGGCGAAGAACGCGATCGACAACGCCAGCACGTGCGGCTGGCGCAGCAGTGACCAGAATCGTGGCGTGCTGTCCGGACCGGATGTCGCGGCTTCTGTGACGTCATGGTCGGCGGTGATGTAGGCGCGTTCGGCGGTATCAACGCGGGGGTGATCGGCGGGGCGGTCGCGGGCGATGAACCACCAGGCCACGCTCCACAGCACGCCGAATCCGCCGAGGATGACGAAGGTCGGACGCCACCCCATGGTGGTGCTGGACCACACGACCAACGGGGTGGCGATGATCGGTCCGATCGTGGTTCCGGACTGCGCCAGATTCAGCATGGTCGAGGTCTGCCGTTTGGGAAACCAGTTCGCGGTCAGGGTCGTGCTGATCGGAGCCTGTGGGCCTTCGCCTGCGCCGAACAGCAACCTGGCCACGATCAGCGAGGAGGCGTTCCATGCGGCAGCGGTCAGGGGAATGGTCAGTGACCATACGAGCATGCAGATCGTGTACGCCTTGCGGAGGCCGATCCGGTCCACCATGAACCCGCCCAGCAGCGCGAAGGGTGAGTAAGTCCAGAAGAAGGCGCTGAGGATGACGCCCCACAATGCGGGCGCGAAGTGGAATTCGGCCAGGATGAACGGCGCGGCCACCGACAAGGCGACTCGATCCCCGTAGTTGATCAGGCTGGCGGTGAAGTTCATCGCGAACACGCGGTAGCGGATGGTCGTCATCGTCGACTCCAGGTAGAACGTGCGGGATGGACCCGCGGAAAAGGCCGCCGGCGGTGTCAGGCGGCGGTGAAATGCGCGAGCTCGGTGTAGATCCGGTCGGCGCCGGGGATCAGTGCCGCAGCGAGTGGGCGGGCGGCGGGGATGCGGGTGTCGGCGGCGCCGATCCGCAGTGCCCGGCCGGACAGGGCGCCCGCTTCGAGGGCGCGGGTGATCACCTCACCGCCGAATCCGCCGGTCGTGTTCGCCTCGTGGACGACAGCGAGTCTGCCGCCGGTGCCGTCCAGCATCTGGTGGACCGCGTCGTGATCGAACGGGTTCAGCCACGGTGTCTCGAGCACAGTCACCGCGGTGCCGTCCGCGGCCAGCCGGTCCGCGGCGGCGAGCACCTGGTGGGTGATGGCGCCCCAGGTCACGATCGTCGCGGCCGAACCGGTGCGATGCAGCCGGGTTCCGCCGATCGGGCGCACCGGCCCGTCGGTGACGACCTGCTGCTTCTCGCCCAGGTACAGGGTGCGGTTGTCGATGACGACGACCGGGTCGTCGCAGTGCACGGCCGACATCATGAGGTCGAACGCGTCCTGTGGTGTGGATGGGATCGCGACTCGCAGGCCCGGGATGTGGGTGATCAGTGCCTCGATGTTCTGCGAGTGCTGCGCGCACGCACCGGGCGAATTCCCTTGCTGGGTGCGCACCACCAGGGGTGCGGTCAGGCGGCCCTCGGAGATGTAGCGAACGTTGGCGGCCTGGTTGATCATCTGATCGAACGCGACGAAGAAGAAATCGGCCCACATGATCTCCACGATGGGCCGGCGGCCCATCATGGCGGCGCCGACCGCCGAGCCCAGGATCGCCGATTCGCTGATCGGGGTGTCGAACACGCGGTCGCCGAAGTCTTTCCACAATCTGCGGGTCACTCCGTGCACGCCGCCGGGTTTGGCGACGTCCTCGCCGTAGAGCAGGGTTTCGGGGATCTCTTGCAGGCAGCGGCGCAACGCGGCGTTCACCGCACCGGCATAGGTGAGCTCAGGCATAAAGGTGCTCCTTCGCGGTGGCAGGGTCGGCGACCGGATCTGTGAGTGCCTGCCCGGCGGCGAGGTCGACTTCCTCGCGTGCGGCGCGCTCGATGGCGGCGGCATCGATGCCGGTGCGGACGAGTTCGGCGGTCACGACAGCGATGGGCTCGATCAGGGCGTCGGCGTCGAGTTCTCGGGGTGGGCGGTACTGCTGCACATCCCCGATGTAGTGACCGACCAGCCGCTGGGTGACGGTTTCGATGAAGCCCGGCCCGCCGCCGTCACGCGCGGTAGCGGCGAACTCGGCGACCGTGGCCCGGATCACTGCCGGATCGTTGCCATCGATGCGGCGAGCACGGATTCCCAGTGCGGTCGCCCGGTCGGTCAACTGCTCGTTGGCGACCATCTCCCGGATCGGCGTCAGCTCCGAGTACCGGTTGTTTTCGCAGATGAACAGCACCGGCAGACCGGAGGCGGCCGCGAAGTTCATCGCCTCGTACACCGCGCCCTGATTCATGGCACCGTCACCGAATACCGACATCGCTAGGCGGCCGGTACCGTCGTAGCGGCCAGCCAACGCCGCGCCGACCGCGTGCGACGCGCCCCCTCCCACGATGGAGTTCTCCCCGTAGAACCCGTATTCGGGGGCGCTGAAGTACGCCGAACCGCCGCGGCCGCCGTTCACTCCGGTCGCGCGACCTAGCAATTCGGCGAACAGCGGCCGTAACGGGGTTCCGCGAGCGATCGCCCATCCGTGGCCTCGATAGGTCGCGAACAGTGCGTCGGCCGCGCCGAGTGCGTCACAGGCTCCGACGGGACCGGCTTCCTGGCCGATGCACAGGTGCACCGAACCGGGAACATCACCAGCCTTGTGCAGGGCTTGGATCTTCTCCTCGAACGCTCTGATCCGCCACATCGCGTGCAGATCGGCCGAGAGTTGATTGTTGGTCACAGGCACCTCCACTGGGTGAACGACGGCAACCGCACATTGCAAGTCAAACGATTGACCTACCTAAACACAGGGCTTCGCGAAACGCAATGTCTGATTTGAACTCCCATTAACCCTTGCAGTCCATACTTGGACGACGTACGTTTAGTCAATCGTTTGACTACGTGGTGATCGAAGGAGTGTGATGAATACGCAGCGGTTCGAGATGCTGCTGGGCCTGTACGGCGACGAGCCGATGACCCGGATATTTTCCGAGCAGGAAACGATCCGGTCGTGGCTGCGGGTCGAGGTGGCGCTCGCCGCCGCCCAGGCCGATCTCGGCGTGGTCGAACCCGCCGACGCGCAGGCGATCGCCGCCGCCGCGAAGCTCGACACGATCGATCGCGATCGGCTCTGGAACGAGACCCGCACCGTCGGATATCCGATCCTGTCGCTGGTCCGTCAGATCGATGCCGCGCTGCCGCACGCTCATCGGGGTCGTGTGCATTACGGTGCCACCACCCAGGACATCATGGACTCCGGGCTCGCGGTGCAACTGGACGCCGCCGCACAACGGCTGGGTGTGTTGCTCGGCGAGTTCGGTGACGCACTGGCACGACTGGCCCAGGCACATGCGGGCACGGTAATCGCCGGGCGCACCCACGCGATGCAGGCCGTGCCGTCCACGCTCGGGGCGAAACTGGCCACCTATCTGGCCGAGCTCGCCCGGCATCGGGACCGCCTCGCCGCGGCACGAACGCGGGCAGCGGTCGTGTCGCTGTTCGGCGCGGCCGGTACCTCCGCCGCCTACGGCGAGCACGCGACCGGGTTACGCGCCGCGGTCGCACGACGGCTCGGGCTCTCGACCACCGAGGTTGCCTGGCATGTCGCCCGGGACGGGCTCGCCGAATTCGGTGCGGTCTGCGCGCTGCTCGCGGGCACCTGTGCGCGGTTCGCGCGCGAGGTGGTCGACCTGTCCCGCACCGAGATCGGCGAGGTGGCCGAGGCGGCGGGCCATCACCGCGGGGCGTCGTCCACGATGCCGCAGAAGGCCAATCCGATCGAGTCCGAGGCGGTGATCGGCGCCGCCATCACCGCCGGCGCGCTGAGTTCGGCACTGTTTCGGATCATGGAGGCGGGCCACGAGCGTGCCGCCGGGGAGTGGCAGGCCGAATGGCAGGTCCTGCCGCAGCTGGTGTGCCTGGGCGCCGCCGCGCTGCGCACCGCCACGTCGATCGCCACGGGCCTGCAGGTATTTCCCACCGCGATGCGCGCCAACCTGAACGCCGACGGCGGGCTGGTGCTGGCCGAGGCCTACATGATGAACCTGGCCCCACGCATCGGCCGCGAACAAGCACACGACATCGTCTATCTGGCCGCGGCCCGATGCCGCAGTACCGGGCAGGCCCTGCACAGTGCGATACGTGCCGAACTGCCCGCCGACATCGCCGATACGGTCGAAGAATTGACCCCCGATTCCTACCTCGGTCAGCCCTACCAGGCCGTGGAAGCAGCCTTGGGCCTGTGGCATACCCGCCCGTGACCCTCGATCAGCCCCAGAACAAGGAGGTTCGGTGGACCGTTTCACCGGAAAGACCGTGCTCGTCACCGGCGCGGGCGGCGGAATAGGACGCGCGTGCGCGACCCTGCTCGCCGCCCACGGCGCCCGCGTCGCGGTCGCCGACATCGCCCGTGAACCCGCCCGCGCCACCGCGGAGCTGATCACCGCCGCCGGCGGGCTCGCCCGCGCCTACGCGATGGACGTGACCTCGAGCCAGCAGGTGCACGACACGGTGGCCCGCACCGAGGACGATCTCGGACCGATCACCCTGGCGGTATCCGCGGCCGGCATAATCCGCGATCAGCCGTTCCTCGAACTGAACGAAACCGGCTGGGACACAACGATGTCGGTCAACCTCAAGGGGACTTTCCTGCTGTTCCAGACCGTCGCGCGACGAGCACAACACCACGGCGGCGGGGCCATGGTCGCGATCGCCTCGATCGCCGGCCGCAGCGGCAGACCCACCGCCGCGGACTATGCGGCCAGCAAGGCCGGTGTCATCAGCCTCGTGCGGTCCGCCGCGCTGGCGCTGGCGCCGTCCCAGATCACGGTCAACGCCGTCTGCCCGGGCGTGGTCGACACCGAGATGACCCGGGCGATCCACGAGCGCCGCGCCCAGATCAACCACATCACGGCCGAGGAATCCTTCGCCCGGCAGGCAGCCCAGATCCCGCTGGGCCGCATCGTATCTCCCACCGAAATCGCCGAGGCCGCAGCGTTTCTGCTCTCACCCGCGGCATCCACCATCACCGGGCAGGCCCTCAACGTCTGCGGCGGCCTGGAAATGAATTGAGGGACACCATGTTGCACGGAGTTTGGCACTTCAGCTTCACCGTCGCCGATCTGGACACCTCGATCGACTTCTACACCGGCCACCTGGGATTCGAGCTGATCCTCACCCAGGAACAGAGCAACGACTACACCCGCCGCCTGGTCGGCTACCCCGACGCGCACCTGCGAATCGCCCAGCTGGTCGTGCCCGGTCAGCCCCGCGGGCTGTCCAGCCACGACCTGGAACTGGTGCAGTACCTGCAGCCCGTCGGCAGTCGTGGCGAGGCCGAGATCTGCAACCCCGGCGCCGCGCATCTGGCCGTGGCAGTCGACGACATCCACGCCCGCTATCAGGCGCTGACCGCAGCGGGAGTCACCTTCTACTCCCCGCCCAACGACATCACCGCTGGGGTCAACACCGGCGGATACACCTGCTACTTCGAAGATCCCGACCAGATCGTGCTCGAAATGGTGCAACCACCCGCACACCGGCTACCGAAATGAGGACCTGGCCATGACCAGCCCGACCATGACCGACGACGAACTCATCGCCCTGTTCGACCGCTGCTCGAACACCGGAAAATGGGGCCCTCACGACGAACTCGGCACCCTGAACTACATCACCGACGACACCCGTGCCGCCGCAGCCGCCCTGGTCACCCACGGCCGCAGCGTATCGATCGGGCGCGATATGTCCACCGTCGCCGACCAGCTCAACACCGACCCCCTGCGGCACCGGATGCTGTTCGACGCCACCCCACCGACCTCGGCACTGGACAGCATCGAACTGGCAACACACGGCTTCGCCGTCACCCACCTCGACGCCGTCACCCACGTGTTCTGGGAAGGCAACGCCTACAACGGCCGTCGCGCCGAGCATGTGATGCGCCCCGACGGGCTGCGCGCCGGCTCGATATACGCCCAACGCCAGGGCATCGTCACCCGCGGTGTGCTCCTGGACATCACCGCCGTGCGCGGCGCCGCCTACCTGGACCCCGGGGAGACGGTCACCGCCGCCGAGCTCACCGCCGCCGAGGAACTGACCGGAACCACCGTCACCCGCGGGGACGCGGTGTTCGTCCACGTCGGGCTCGAACGCCGCGAGGCCGAGCACGGCACCGAGAACCCCGCCGTGCGCGCCGGCCTGCACGCCGACTGCCTGCCCTGGCTGCACGATCGCGAAGTGGCGGTCTACAGCGGCGACTGCGTCGAACGGATCCCCTACCCCAGCACCGCGGTCCCTCTCCCGCTACACCAAATCGGTTTGGTGGCAATGGGATTGGTGCTGCTGGACTGTCCCCGCCTCACCGAACTCGTCGAAGTCTGCGGCGAACTGCACACCACCCAATTCCTGCTGACCGTCGCGCCGCTGCGCATCCGCGGAGCCACCGGCTGCCCGGTCAACCCCCTGTGCCTGTTCTGACCCGAACCCGGCAACCTGACTACCGGCGGTACGGAATTGCTGCTCTAGGGTGGGCAGTACCCGACCAGTGGGACGAAAGGCAGGGTATGCCCGAGACGCCGAAAACGGCACGGCCACCCAAAGTCACGCTCAAAGACGTCGCCCACCTGGCCGGGGTCGACCGATCCGTGGTCTCCCGCATCATCAACAACGACCCCAACCTCAGCATCCGCCCCGAAACCCGCCTGCGCGTCCAGCAGACCATCGACAGGCTCGGCTACCGCCCCAACGCCGCCGCACGCAGCCTGCGCACCGCCCGCGCCTACATGTTCGGCCTGCTCATCCCCGACTTCGCCAACCCCGTCTACGCCGAGATCATCACCGGCGCCGAACGCGCCGCCGGCGAACTCGGCTACGCACTGATGACCGCCAGCTCGGCCGGTGTCCGGTTCGCCCTGCCCCATTACCTCGAACTCATCGGGCAGGGCCGCGTCGACGGACTGCTGTTCGCCGGCGAAGAAACCGGACACGAACTCGAACAACTCCGAGCCTCGAACATCCCCTGGGTACTGGTCAACAGACGCACCCAGGGCTCACGCCGATACGTCATCCTCGACGACGAACGCGCCGGCCACATCGCGGTCGACCACCTCGTCTCCCTCGGACACACCCGCATCGCCCACCTCGCCGGACCGGCTGGCGCCGACACCGCCCACCGACGACGCGCCGGATACCTGTCCGCCATGGCCACCGCGGGGCTGGCAACCACCCCCGACCTGATCTCCCACGCCGACTACACACCCGCGGGCGGCGCCACCGCCATGGACGAGCTGCTCTCGGCCCCGCAACCCCCCACCGCGGTATTCGTCGCCAACGTCGCCTCCGCAGTCGGCGCGCTGCACGCCATCCACGAACGAGGACTCTCCGTCCCCCGGGACATCTCTGTCATCGCCGTGCACGACATGCCCCTGGCCGGCCACCTCGTGCCCGCCCTCACCACAGTACGAATGCCACTCGAACAACTCGGGCACCGAGCGCTACAACTACTCGCACAACGCGAACCCACCGAACCGATCACCGAAACCGTCACCGACCCCGTCGAACTGATCGTGCGCCAATCCACCGCACCACCACCGAAGCACGACAACCCGACAGTGCCGCAACAGGCGGGGAAATAACGTAACCGGATCTCGGAACCAACAACGACTTCCAGACCCCACTGGATTCGACCCTCGAAAAACCAAGTGCAGGGCACCTTCACCGTGACAGGGCACCGCGGTCACCGGCGGCGAGGACGGCAGCGTGCACATCCGGTGCTCCGGAGTACTACACGGTCCGGGCATTGCCGGCACCGCAGGTCGAACCGATCGCACGTTCTGGGCCAGAGACTCCACCCCGCACCGGGCGACGAGCTCCCCGCGATGATCGACCGGACCCGACCCGAACTGTTCGAGTCACAACACGATCACATCCACCCCAGCGCTCGCCGAGATGCAGCGCCGCGAGGACGAGATGCTCGCTGGCGAGTTCCGTCGCCGAGCACTCGACGGCATCGGCGAACCGATCCGCACGACCGACAACGGAGCAGCCGAGTGAGCGCCCTGCCGACACAAGAGCAGATCTTCACCCATGCGGCGGCCGCGGCGCGCAACGCGGCCTCGGCGCTGTCGGATGTGCGCGACTGGCTCAACGCCGACTGGCCCGATCGGCAATCGTTGACCGACGAAGCAGCCGGCGCCCGAAGTGGGGTCCGCGTCAAGCTCGAAAACCTCAAGACAGAAATCTACGACCTCGAAGAACAGCTCCGCGGTGGCGCGAAAAGTCTCCGCAACCGGCGGTAGCCGGACGTCTCATCAACGGAAGCGATCTCGATATGTCCGACGCACAACCGACCAACTGGGAGGAGCTGAAGTTTCACTCATGGCGGGGAGGCCCGAAGACATCGAACGCGATACCCGCTGCGCGGACCCGATCCGCAGGACCCGCGGGGTCAGGCACGGCGGGTCGGACGACTACCGCTATGTGTGGTCGGGCAACCGAGTAATACGTTTAGTTAGGCCTCGTTCAACAGCCCCCGCTCGATCAGGGTGAGCACCTGGCCCCGCGCGAATTCGACGTTTGCCGGGTTGGCCGGTAGCGGCCCGTCGAGCAGTAGGCTGGCAAGGCCGTGCACCGCTGACCAGGCGCCAATTTCGGCTCCGGGCCTGCGGTGTGGGTCCATGAGGCCTGCGGCTTCGGCTTGGTCCAGTACCTGACCCAGGATCTCGAATGGGTCACTGTCATCGCCCCCGCCGCTAGCGCGCCCACCGCCATCCGCCACCTCCGCCTCAGAGGTGGGGGGATGCGAGGTGAAGGCGGTCCGGAACAGCCCGGGCTGGGCCAGTGCGAAATCAACGTAGGCCATGCCGACCGCTTCCAATCGCTTGCGCGGGTCCCTGGCGCGCTTGACGCGTCGGCGCATCTCGGCGGCGAGTTCGTTTCGTGCGTACCTCGATACCTCGGCCAGCAGCGCGTCCCGGTCAGTGAAATGGCGGTAGGCCGCCGAGTGTGACACTCCGGCCGCGCGGGCGGCCTCACGCAGGATCACCCGCTCGGGCCCGCCCTCCCGGGCCAGTGCGATGCCCGCTTCGATCA
The DNA here is from genome assembly GCF_050434125.1 of Nocardia sp. GP40. Lineage (NCBI taxonomy): Bacteria > Bacillati > Actinomycetota > Actinomycetes > Mycobacteriales > Nocardiaceae > Nocardia > Nocardia sp. GP40. The sequence goes on from NZ_JBNPVW010000006.1 coordinate 169,470, forward strand.
AGGCCGAGCGCAGCGCGCCGTGGTGGTAGGACTTCCGCCGCGGCGGCTCGCTGTCGCCCCTGCGCGGCTCGGCGTTGACCACGTGTTGGTGGGTGCTGCTCATGGCTTTCAGGCTGCCACGCCCCCCCGATGTTGACAATGGTCACATCTCGAAGCACACTGGGAATGTGACCAGTGGAAACTTCGTTACAGCCGAAGGTCCACGAACCAAGACACAAACCCGGAAAGGAACTCCGATGACAACCACTCGCGTGCTGGTTACCGGCGCCACCGGAAAGATCGGCGGAGCCGTCGCCGCCCAATTATTGGAGAAGGGCGTGCCGACAAGGGCTTTGGTGCATCGCGACGATGCGCGCAGCGCCCGGCTAAGGGCTCTGGGCGCCGAAACGGTCGTCGCCGACATATTCGATATTCAGCAGGTACAGGCCGCGGTGGACGGGGTCGACCGGCTGTTCTTCAACCCCCCGTACCACCCCCATGCACTCGACAGTGCGATCGCCTTCGCCGTGGCCGCGCGGCGCTCGGGTGTCGAGGCCGTGGTGGCGCTGGGGCAGTGGCTGGCCAGCCCCGAGCATCCCTCGCTGATGACCCGCCAGCACTGGTTGATCGACAAGCTGTTCGAGCTGCTGCCCGATACCGCCCACGTCGCGGTTGACCCCGGCTGGTTCGCCGACAACTACCTGCAGTTCATCGGTATGGCCGCCCAGCTGGGCGTGCTGCCCGCGCCGACTGGGGGCGGACGCAACGCGCCTCCCTCTAACGAAGATGTTGCCCGTGTTGCGGTGGGTGCGCTGCTTGATCCGCACCGTCATGACGGTCGGGCCTACCGCCCGACCGGGCCCACGCTGCTCACCGGAGCAGAGATCGCCGACGCCGTGGGTGAGGCGTTGGGCCGACGGGTGCGCCACATCGATGTTCCCCCACGGATGCTCATGAAGGCCGTGCGCGTGAACGCGAAACGACTCGGTTTCGACCTGTACTTGGAGTCTGGCTTACGCCACTACGCGCTCGAGGCCGCGCTGGGGACCTGGGAGGTGGGCGGCCCCACCACCCACGTCCGTGATGTCGCTGGCGTCGAACCCGAAGACTTTCTGACCATCGCTCGCCGCTACGCGACCCGCTCGGAAACCCGGCGTACTGCAGGGAATCTCATCCGCCAAATCTGGAACTTCACGTTGACCGGTCTCGTACCGATGCACGACCTGGACCGCTTCGATCGACTCCAGCAGCACCCGCAGCCCGCGTACCCCAGGCTTTCGGGCCAATCCGCAGTCTGGCGCAGCGAACACACCACATCAACCGAGACCAGTCGGGCATAGTTCTGCGTTCCTGCCCGTGCTACAGCCAGGGTTCAGCCAATTTGGTGGACCCGTCGAACTGTGGCGCCGAAACCTCGGCAACGTCAGCGGTACGTGGAATGGCCCGCGTACAGGGTCTGCCGCGGCTGCGTGTGGTATGCGGTGCCCTTGTGACCGCGCACCCGTGACCCCACCGCACGGTTCGGCCGACGTGGCTCTGTTCACCAACCCTGCAAGTTCAGGCGGTCAGCGAATCGGGGATCCGAAGGCGTTGTATGGGGCGGCCTGAACTCCGCTGTCGACCGCCGCTGTGAGAGCGAGAGTGCCTGCGGTGGCGGCCAACCGGCGCAGTACCTTTCCCCGTTTGTGTACCGGCGTCGGGCGTCGGCGCGTCGTGCCCGGTCGGTGAGCCGGATCGCGTGGATCCGGCCATCGGCACCAGTTTCCACCGTGACGTGCCCACCCGCCGAGACAACCGTTGTGCGATGTCCGGCCAGGGCCGCACGTGCTGTCTCTATCGGATCGTCGATCGAATCCGCTTCCGCCCCTTCCTCATTCCTTCCAACTGCCCCACTGTGCCAGAGACGGGTAAGCTCCTCGGAAGTATCGAGTCACGTTTGGGATCCCCTGGCGCCAACGGGCACCGATGACGGTAATCTGCAGCTATGAACACGCATTTGATGCGAGTTCACCCCAATTTGCCGGTCAGAATGTGGATTTGGTGCGGTGCTCGGCGACGACCGCAGGTGAGTGCCCGGCCAGGTGGTACCAGAGGATCACCAGAGTCTGGGTGAGCATCCCGAACGGGACGGTGCGCTCCACCGCCAACCGGGTGCGGTTGCGGGCCTCGCCGGCGCCGGTGACGTGTTTGGCGTCGACGAATGCGACCTCGATCGACCAGTGGGCGGAATACCGGGCGATGAGTTCGGCTGCCGCAGTGGTGGTGTCGGTGGTCAGTAGCGCCAGTCCGGGGCGGCGGGGCTCGCGCACAATCAGCACTCGGACGGGCTGGGAGCGGAACGCGCCGTACCACAGGCAGCGTCGTTCGTGCACGGTCACGGTGGCAGTGCGGCCGTAGCGAGTCACCGTGATCTGCACGCCCGCGGTGGTAGCTGCCAGCTCGGACGGTGTGCCGATCCTGGCGCCCTGGGTACGGGGCCGACCTCGCCGACCCCGCATATTCGGCGGGTTGTCCAGGTCGGGATGCACCTCGTACAGGGCAGCGTTGCGGGGCAACGGCGCGGTCAATGTCACGTTCACGGGCAGGTGCCGCAGGGCGCTGCACACATACGCGCCGTCGGCGACGACATGGGCGGTATGGTCGGGGCGCGCGGCGGCGATCCGGCCGATCAGCTCGCGGGCGAGAATCGTTTTGGTTGGCCCGCCGGGACGCCATAACCGGAACAGCACCGGCAGTGCGATCGGGTGGTCTGCGAACGGCAGATCGACCACCACCGCGGCAACCACGAAGGTGGTGCCGCGCGAAAGTTTGGCCTGTCCCTTGGCGACCTGGCGGGAGCCGTCGTAGGCCCACACCGCGCCGTGCACCTTCTTGCCGCTGCGCCGGAACAACGTGCCATCGACCGCGATGAGCAGCGGCGTACCGGTCGGGGTGAGCCAGCCGATGACCAGCCCCAGCATGGTCAGTCCGACCTGGTCGAGGCTCCAGGTGGTGGTGGCGAAGAACCGGTGCGTGCGAGCGTGATGGCCACCCATCCGGGCGGCGGTGAGCATGCCGCACACAGTCCGCCGGGTCGGGGCGGCGATCATCCCGATCGTCAGCGTGACGAAGGTGGTGAACGTCGGAGTGGTGAAACACGGCCGGAACGCACCGACCACGGCCGCGGCATGGGCGGCCGCGTACTTCGCGGCGATGGTCGAGACGAGGGCGTGCGCAGATCCGGCGATCCGATCTTCGGTCGCGCGCTCGCAGATGGCTTGTGCGCCTTCGACATCCACCAAGCAGCGGCCGAGCGTCGCACGGATCAGCTGGTGCTCGGCGGGCGCGGAACCACCCTGAACGCGGGTGGCGGCGTGCGCGGCGGCGTCGGCGAGACAGGCTCGCGCGATCCCGACGCACCCCCACGCGACGGTGAACCGCCCGTGGTCCAGGGCCGTGCCGACGACATGGGACAGGCCGAATCCCGGCGGTGCGATCAGTTGCGCGGCGGGTATCCGCACGCGGTCGAACCGATTGTGGGCCACCCTGGCGCCGCGCAGGCCGAGCTGGCCCTCGACCGGCTCCACGGAGACGCCGGGACGGTCGCGTTCGACGAGTGCGGCGCACAGTCCGCCGTCCGCCGTGCCGAGTACCAGGAACACGTCGGCAACCTGGCCGAACGTCACCCACAGTTTGTGTCCGGACACCAAACGGTCCGCGCCATCGGCCTCGAAAGTTGTTGCGACACCTGCCAAGTCGGTCCGGCCCCGGCCTCGGTCGCCGCCAGCGCGGCAACGACCTCCCCCGCGGTGAGCCCGGGCAGCCAGGCGCGGCGCTGCTCGGCGGTGCCCCAGCGATCCAGCGCGGCGGCGACCATGCCGTGCACGGTGACCAGCGATCGCAGACTGGTGCAACACTGTCCGAGCGTCGCCGCGATTCGGCCGAGTTCACGCGCATCCAGTCGACAACGCGTGATCGATGCGGGCCTGCGACCGCACAGAGCCGACAACAAGGAAAAACGCTGGCTCGAGCACGCGCTCTTGGACGCGCTGATGTCGGCGGCACATGAAAAATCGATCTGGCACGCAGTTGGTGATTGACCCGTTCGGGATGCGAAGGGGCGGTTGATAGTTCATCATGTTGCAGGTGTTCTGATCTTGGAACGATGAGGGTCCGGCCTTGTCCGCCAATCGCTCCGCGGAATACACGCCTTGCTCTCGCAGCCATTCGGTTATCACCGCAGTCGCGGCCTCGCGCAGCACCGCGGGTGTCGGAAAACCGGTCAGCAGTACCAGCGGGCCCTTCGTGCCCAGATCCAGAACCCGCTCCAGCGCCGGACCGATCGCCAGTATCTGATCGCGCAACCGGTTCACTGCACGGGTCCGGTTGGAGACCAAGTCTTCCCGGCGAGCCACCAGCATTCGCAACTCGGCGATCAACTCGTCCCGCACCCGGACCGGCGTCAGCTCACGACGCAACCGCGCCTGATCGGCCATCAGGTACGCATCGCGGGCATCGGTTTTCCCGGCGCCGCGGTAGGTGGTCGCCGCCAGGTTCACTGTCGCACCGGGTACATACACCACCCGCTGGCACGTCCGACGTTGACGTTGCTGTCGTACTACCTGCTCACCGGTCCCACGACCCCGGCAGACGACCGGGCGGTGCGCGCCGCTGCCGCGTACCATCCGACGAGACGTCTCGGGGCCCTCGTCGGTGAGTGCGGTCAGCTCGGGGCGGCCCGGAAACTGTATGGGCCCGAGCAGATCACGGACACGGTGCAGGTCCGCATCCAGATGCGGGAAGACAGCGGAATCGATCTCACGGGACACGCACACGCTCCCTTCTTCCCAGTCGCGGTGTCCGGCGGGAGCTTCGCCTTCCAGGGCGCCATTCTGTCGCAGACGCTTTGATGTCTATGTCGCAGTCGACTTCAACAGGACGTGGGGAGGTGAGACGGCGAGAACCGGTAGACCGCCTCGGCCGGTCGGAGTTCGCAAAATCTCGGCCACCGACTCAGAAGATCACAGCCTGAGCTCGGGTTGTCGAACGGAACCAACTGGAAGGGGCGTGCGACCTTCACTTCCCAACTATAGGAATAGTCGATGTTTGCATGTGAGAGTCTTTCCATGTGGTATGAGGCATACGCGGAGTCGAGCGTGCCCGAATCGGCCGCAGCGGACCGATCGCGCTATGTCACATAGGACGCCGGGACTCGGCACGAGGACAAGGAGATCAGTGTGGGCATCAAACGCAAGGCGGTTGTTTCCGTGGCGGCCGCGACTCTCATGCTCGCGGCAATGGTGAATGCCGCTGAGGCAAACGCGACTCCCGCGCCGGGTCTGAGTACCGGCAGCGCGAATCTGGACTGCTTCATTCAAATCCTCCTGCACGGTGAAGTGCCCGGAGTCTGCTGACCGAACCGGCTCCAGAACTCCGGACAGGGCGGTCCTTTCGATACGGTCATCAAGGTCATCTCCTTGACCGGATCCAACGCGAGAAAATGGGCTGAAATGTTTCGAGTAAATCGCGTCGTCGTCCCTGCTGCGCTATTGACCGGTGCCGTTCTGATGTCCGTCGCTCCCGCGCAGGCCGAGACACCGATCAGACCCCAGGCGAGCGAGACGCAGGTGAACGCAAACAGCGGAATTGCCAGTGGTTCGGCCGATCTGAACAACCTTGCCTGCGGAACTATCTGGCGTCCTGTCTGCTTCCCCAACGGGCTTCCGCACTGACCTGGCTGGAGGGAAACCCCAGCTAGTCTTCGGCGGGTACGGCGGATGGCGGTCGACGCGATGTTCGTGGCGTTGACCGCACCCACGATACCAGAATCGCGAAGTTCGGGCCGATTCGAGGATCGACGCGCTTTGACACCGGACGACCACGCCACTGCTCGACCCGGAAACGAAATTCAGGCGGACCAGGGTGACGACCCGCCCGGCGGCGTGCGCCCACGCAGCGACCGTGATCCCAACGGCCGCAGGACGGTGACGGACAACGATTTCAACGCGGGTACACCTCCGATCGGCCACCGAACACCCGAGTCGTTCCGCCGCCGACACCGGTACCCGTCCAGGGAAACGATTGCCACGGAAAGGATTTACACTTGCCAGCAGGCACCGACAGGAATCGGCAAGGCTCAGCCACCCGGCCTACACCGTTCGCGTGCGGTCGGAAAGCGATCACCTCGCTGCCCCGAACACACCCCCAACTATCGGGAGCAGTTAGCTCAGCTACCGGAGTTGGAGGATCATCCGACGAACAGACCATAAGTCCGAAAACGTGGACGGTTCGTCAACTCTCGAAAGGGAGTTGGGGTGCGCCCGGGAGCCGTCTCGCGTCAATAGCATGTGGAGCCGCGATGCTGCTCGCAGCTTGCAGCACGGCGGTGAACAGCTCGCCGAGCCCGAGTGGGCCTGTCTCGGCGACCCTTACCGCCACCACGACCGCTGATACCGGCGAGGCATCAGCGACACCGCAACCAGCTCCGGCCGACGATGTCGCCACAATGCCCGCGAACACCGCACCCCCCACCACCGCAGTTGGAAACCCTTCCACCACAACGGCCCCCGCCACCGAATCCGTGTGGGACGCATGCTCGCTGTCGGAATCCGCGCTCAGCGCGGCGGGTGTGAACACGTCCTCCAAGAGCCGTGTGGCCGACGCCGGGAACCCGGCCGCGCGCATATGCAAGTGGCAATCCGCCGATCAGTCCTACGAACTGGTCGTCACCGCCTCCAAGAACACCCTGGACGATCAGCTCGCCTCCGGTAGGTACAACGACGTGCACAGGACTCAGTACTACGGCCGAGATGTGGTCGTGTTTCGCGCGGCGCAGGACACCAACAAGCTGGGTTGCTACACCGGAACGCCGGCCGCTTTCGGCAGCATCGTGCTCACAGTGCGCAACGCACGGGTCCAGACCGGCGAAGGCGAACCCTGCGCCGAAGCGAACCGTCTCGGAGCAGCCCTTCTCAGGTCACTCCCTTAACCCGCGTCACCGGACATTCGAACGAAGGATCCCAGCCACTGCCGGGGCAGCACAGCCCAAGGTCGCCGCCCCGTCGGTTGTCGGCGCACAGGACATCGCAATCAGCACCGGCTCGGGCGCCGCAGACGTATTGATCAACGGCCTGATAGCCGCGATCTTCGGCCCCAACGATCTGTCCACGTGCAAATTCCCCTACTGCTTCTGAGCTGTCCCGTCGGAGGCGACATTCCGATATCGCCGCTCAGATTGCGGATCACCATACCCACGGGTGAGATCCACCGGCTTTATCAGCCTCGGGAGTGATTGAGCCGGAGTGTATCTCGACGATGAGCTTGCGTAGTGACTACCCAGACCCATCGCACTCCTCGAGCCCGCAGAATCCGACTGACCGCGGGAATTGTCGGTGCCGCATTGGTTCTCGGAACCTCGGCGCTGACGACAGGGTGCGATCGTTCATCGGAGTCGGCACATCCAACACCGCCGGACGGGACTCGCGGACGACTCGTCAAAGCCGAGCATCTGCACATGTACTCGTCCGACGACCTCGAGGCCACACTGGCAGGCAATAGATTCGACACCAGCACAGTCCGATTCGGCGTCGAAACCTATCGCTTGACATACGAGACCATCGATCCGAGCGGTCGTCCGACCACCGCCAGCGGACAGTTCGCCCTACCCCGCAACGGCCGGCGCGACCTGGCCACGGTGGCGTACGAGCACGGCACGCAGAGGGGCGACGTGATGAAGAACCGGTATGCAGGTGGGTTCGATCCACGATCCTGCCAGCACCAGGTCCCGAAGCATATTCAGGACCGTGAACGCATACGCGAAGTTGGGTACCCGATCACGCACTGTCACAGTGAATTCGGCATGACCGGATTCGGCTGCTAGCGTTGTTCGCACACGTATCACCATCATGTCTTAACACGGCGCGGCACGTGTTTTCCATGTCTGATCGAGCAGTGTGAGGTAGGTGTCGAGCTGAGCCGCGCGGCCACCACGCCGACGGCCGCCCACACCCACGCGCACCGCCACACCACTCACCGCGGCGTCCTTAGAACGCACCTGGGCGACAACGGCCTGTTCATGTCGACCACGCACTCCTGGCGCGCAACAGCAGGTGCAGCGCCACGGATTTCGCTATCTCATCTGGCACCCGGGGATGCCACGGCAGTGGTTCGTCGTGCAGTCCGAGCTGGTCGAGGAATCGCCGCGCGAGCTGATCGAGACGGACGAGGAGTTCGGGTCGGCGCAGCGGAACGCCACCAGCGCAGCATCGACAGCGACCGACCGCACCGATCTCGGCACCAGCGGCAACACTCCACCCGACAACCCGAACCCTCCTGCCCCGGAACACAACTGGCGAAATCACCCACCAGTCGGCCCGGGGAGGAAGCAGAATCTCAAAATCACGGCCAACTGGCCACGCTGAGGCCAATCATTCTGAGATTTGGCCACGCTTTCTGAGACCCTCTCTCTTGACCCTGTTTCGCCGCCGCAGGCGCGACTGATAACCAGATGGCACCGTGCCAACGGAGTTACACAGGTCCGCTCCGGGGCCGCACGATGATGGCCGCGCGCCGATACCAGCGATCCACCGTGTTGCCCTCATTGCCGGTGAACCCCTCGGATTCGACAGCGAACGGCTGCAGGTCCAATTCCGTTGTATCGGTGCATATCTCGGCGGGAAAGACCTTTCGGGTAACCGGTCCCGTGACCTCTCCCGCTCGGTTGATCCACCACGTCAACGTGATACCCGAGACGTGCGGCCTGCCCAGTTCCTCCGGTGTCATCCGGTCGGGGTGATCGATGGGCAGGGAACCCTCGGCACGTTCCTCTTCCAGCGGCTCGTCCTCCGAGAACTCGTTGGGCTCCCACTCATCCCAGACGAGTTCCCAGCTGCCCTCGACACGCTCCCAGCGGCGCCGCCGGCCACACATCCAGCACGCGTCCGCGAGGTCTTCGCTGCTGTGGTTCTCCTGCACCTCCGCCAGGGCCAGGGCCGTGTCGTAGCCGACGCTGTCGGCCGCGGCCAGGAGAACCTGCACGCGGGCCGCGTCGGCGCCCTTGAGCTGATCCCACCCGAATCCCCGTTGGGAATACTGATGATCCAGAAGGCAGACGAGCCGGTCCGGAAGCTCGAGATCCGGATCGCCCAATAGGTGTCGCCTCGAACCCGTACCCGGTGCCGGTGTGGTGAAGTGCTCGCGTAGCTGGTCGGCCAGCGCCGCGACGGCCGGGTCCGGCGCGCCGGTATCAGCGGTCAGGACGGCGCGTGGGCTGGCAATCAGGTTGTAGGTCAGCGAGATTCGATGGCCGAGGGTCACGGGCAGCACCTCGTGCTCGCAGTCGGTGTAGAACGCGACGAGGCCGATCTCGCCGGGCGACCCGTGGTCGACCACCCGCTCCCCGCGATGTTCGACCACCAGTTCCCCGCCCTCGAAAAACGACGGCAGCGTCACCACCAAAGTGGCGATCATGCCGTCGGACTTCTCCGAATCCCGGTGCCGCCGGAAGAATTGACGCGGTCCGTAGACCAGCATCGAATGCAACTCGGCCGAGAGCTCGCAATCCGGCGGCAGGCCCAGATCGAACCGCAGCGCATCCAGAATCGGCGCCAACCGGTGGCGCCAGCGGTCCTGGTCGACGGTGACGAGTTCGAGGGGAATCTCGCCGGTATCGCGCACGCCCGGATCCAGCAGCGTCTGCTCTCCCAGACCGTAACGGGCCGGGCGGGCGATACGGCGCAGCTCCAGCGCCTGCGTCAATGCCACCGGAAACCGAAGCGGACCAATCCCTTCCACCTCGATCGCCAGGTCCGCGGCCGATGCTGTACGGCGGGCGGTGAAGGACCCCGGCGGCCGCACCGACCTCATGAATTCGCCGATGGCCCGTAAAGTCTTGTCCGTCATCCCCGTCTCCCACGCTCGCCGTGCGGCAATCCCCAGCATCCTGTCAGAGGATGCGGCACGCCGCGAGCGTCAGTGCGCCACCCTCGCGCCAGTGTGGTCGTCGCGGGTAACGGTGTGCTCGTGTGCATCCCACCAGGGACGTAGGCCATAACTCCACCTATCGGTGCGTCATGCCTGGCCAAAGTTGAACTGCTGCTCGGTATTCCGAGAGGACCACTGACGTGTTCGTCTGCCGACTGAGTGAACCGATCGACTACGTCGAGGGTTCGGCGCCACTTCACAAATGGATCGACGACAACCGCGGTCGATGGTTTCCAGGTCGCCGATCAACTCGACCGCCAGCCGACGACGGACCTTGCCTGCAGAATCGCGTGGTTTGACCGTGGCGATCAGCTTGCGGGCCTGCATCGCCGACAGGAACTTCTTCGCCCCACCAGGCAGCAACTCCAGCAGCAGTCGATGCAGCCGGTTGACCGTGTCGGTGCGGGCATAACCGAGTTCGTCGCGGCGGGCGCCCGTTGCCCATGGCGAACACCCGCACCTGCGCCGACAGCTTCGCCGGCACATCCACCACCGATTCACCATCGTGGACCAGGCGATGAGCCAGGTGCCGGCCCACACCGTTGCACCCTTCGACCGCCCACACCCGATCGTTGAATCGCTTCGCCGCGGTGAGCATCTGAGAAGTAGCCGATGCGCGCGCTTGCACTCGGCACATCCGGAAGCAGGGTGCAATCGATCTTGCCGCCGGTGTAATACACGAGACGAGTGCGGAGACGGCATCGCCGTATCCAGGCCGGTGATCTTCACACGAGTGGTTCACCCGAACAGACCGGATCCCTACCACCCGTGCCCCAGCGCGACCAGGCACGCCGCACCTCTTCTGCCGTCCCGCACACGATCTCGGTCGAACCGCCGCGCGCTCAGCCCAGCGTGAACGTCGCGTGGCCCGCGATGTGCTCCAGACCCACATTCTGCGGATAGACCTGGGAGTACGTGTCGATAGACGCCTCCACCTTCCCGGCGCCCGGCGCCATGCCCATGCCGGTGATCACGTTGTCCGGCATGCCGACCACCGTGGTGCCTTCGATGCGTTGTGACTGTCCGCTGGTCAGGCCGGTGTTGACGTTCCGCCAATGTACGGTGACGTAATAGGCCCCGCAGGAGTCCCCGGCCTGCGTGATCTTCACCCGAACACCGAACACACCGGACTGAGGCTGCGGCACGGTCTCGGCATTGATGATCGCGGCACAGTTGGGACCCGGAACCCGTGTGAGGGTGGGGGTGAACCGGGCAACCGGATCGGTAGAGTTGGCACCGGCAGTCCCGGCGAACCCGCTCCACGCGGCCACCATCACCGCCGCGACCACACCCGCACGGAACGTGAACTGTTGTAAGGAAACGTCTTTCAGGCTCATGCCAGTCTGTCGTCCTGCGTACGGATGGCGTTATGGCTTCCCGAGCCCCCAATCTCAGGGGCTGGCCAACGCCCGGCGCAAGGTGAGGCCTTGGCGGCGGTGCGACACCACATGCGAACTCCCGGCCCCGCAATCGAGACCTTCGCCTGCGAAACAGTCCTGGTGCCGGTCAAACTGGTTCGCGACACTAGTGCCATCCGTAGGCGGCCACCCCACCTACCTCGATGTCTGCAGATGTCGCCGCAGATCCGCAGTCCGAGTGACCTGACCCCATGATTTCGGTCCGGACCGAAATCATGGGGTCAGGTCAGCGATCCGATGTGCAGGTGGTGTTCGCCGACGGCAACCGGGTCGTCCTCGAAGCACAACGCTCGCCGGTGACCGACGCCCAGTGGCGTCACCGCCACCACGACTACGCGCGCAACGAGGTCGTCGATGCCTGGTTCTGGCACCCGGACAGCCCCACCCCGTGAGTCGTCCTCGACGACACCGATCACCCTCAGCAGATGTGGATGTTCGATCCCTGGGAACCGGCCATCACGCTGATGGTCGGCGCACCGCACAACCCCCGGCACACGCCAGCCGAGTCCGCGACCGCTTGCCGTGTCGAGCACCTCCCCCCGTGTACCGGGGATGCCCTTCGGCCCTATCGGTTTCCACTGCGTGAGGTCGCATTGACCGCGGCCGGTGTGCAGGTACCCACCAGCCTGCGGACACGATTAGCCGAGTCGGCCGAGCAGGAACGCCAGCGCATACTCACCACCTTGTGCGATCGCGGACCGACCCGCCCGCCATCCAGAGCGCTGGAGATCGTCCCCAGCACGACCGAACCGACGCTGACCGTCGACGAAAATCCCTCCCCTGCACAACAATCCGTCCCGGCTGCGGCACAGGCGCACCTTGTATGGCTCACGCTCCAGAACGCTGCGATGGCGGCCGGGCACGACATCGAATACCGCGACGCACCCAACCTGCCGTTCCCACCGACCAAGCCGCGCACAGTGCGCTGTAGCCAATGTGGCGCGGTGATCCGGCCGACGCTGAAACCAGATGCCCTCGCGCGGTGCCCGCAACGGCATCGAGCCACCGAACCTGTTGCCCCAGTTGATCCCCCAGTTGATGTCGGTCGTGTGGGCTATCTCGAGGATTCGGCAGATCCCACCGGGCTGCCAACGGAAGAACGCCAGCCAGCCGGCCCCGTCCTCGCCGGAAGTCACGACAGGCAGTGCACGTTGACCACACGCCCGTTCTCGCGCACCTTCAACACCAGCGCATCGGCAGCGACGAACTTGTACGGCCCTGATCCAAGGGCCGGGTGCGGCAGGCTTCGACCTGGGCGTCGAGGTCACGGGCCATCATCGACACTTGCCACTTGGAAAGGCTTGTGACACCGAGGGATTCGACGATCTTCTCCATCCGGCGGGTGGACACACTCAGCAGGTAGCAGGTCGCCACCACCGAGGTCAGCGCCCGTTCGGCGCGTTTGCGGCGCTCCAGTAGCCAGTCGGGAAAGTAGGCCCTACCGCTGCTCTCGGCGATCCTGCGGATCCGGACGGTGCGGACCTTCGCGATCGGCTGGATGGCCGGAATCAAGACCAAGGCCGCCCCACGCCCACGCCCCCACACCTGGGGTCACGCCGTCATCACCTGGCCCGACGGCACCGTCCGCGAGGGCTGGCTGCGGGCCGGCGACGCGATGGAGTTCACCTCTGCCACCATCCGACCAACCCGCCTGGCAACGGACCCAAACCGGCATAAAGTGGAAAAGCTAGGCAGACGAGCAGCTACCCTGCACCCACAACCCGTGGGTCTGCGCGCCTTCGGCGCGCAGACCCACCCGAAACCCAGGTCGGTGGCTTCAGGCTAACTAAGACACCCAAGCGTGCGGACGCGCCAACTCCACAGCTTCACGTGGGCCCCACGTACCCCGTGCATACGGAATTGGCTCCGGTTTGTTCCGCAGGATGCCATCGGCCACCGTCCACACGTGCTCGAGTCCATCCGGTCGAGTGAAGAGTGAGCGGTCACCAATCAGAACATCGTTGAGGAGGACTGAGTACGCCGGGAGCGGCGGACCGCCGCTTGCCGAGCCCAGGGGCAGCGCCGTTGTACCTACCCCGAGGGCCATTTGGGCCCCGGGCTGCTTGATGACGAGTCTCAGATCTATCTCCCCATCTCCGGACATCTCGAAACCCAGAATGCTTCCGTCGTGTGGTTGACGCGGTAGGCCCGGGACGGCGTCCTTGAAAACCACACTAACTTTCTGTCGGCTCTCGGCGAGGCACTTGCCAGTTCGCAGCAGGAAGGGCACTCCCGCCCAGCGTTCGTTGTCGATCCACATTCGGGCCGCAACGTAGGTCTCGGTGCGCGAATCAAGAGGGACATCGTCCGTGCCCCGGTACCCGTCATACTGCCCCACCACCACGTCTGAGGCATTCAAAGGTCGAAAGCAGCCGATCACAGCCTCGCGTGCCTCGCCCAGGCAATCGGGTTCGAGACAGTGTGGTGGCTCCATTGCGATCTCGCCGGCAATCTGGAAAAGATGGGTTACTAACATGTCAAGAATGGCGCCGGTCGCGTCGTAGAAATCTGCTCGCATCGCGACATCGAGAGTCTCTGGTACATCGATCTGCACGCTCTCGATATGGGAGCTATTCCAGGCACCCGCAAAAACGCCGTTGGCGAACCGGAGAACGTGAATGTTCTGCGTCGCCTCCTTTCCGAGAAAGTGATCGATCCGGTAGATCTGCGATTCGTCGAACGTCTCATGGGCGATTTTGTCCAGTTGGCGAAACGACTCGAGAGAGGTCCCGAATGGCTTCTCGTACACCACTCGGGATCCCTGAGCGAGACCGTGCGCGCCGATCGCCTCGGTAAAGGGTCCGAAGGCCGACGGCGGCACAGCCATATAATGGATCAAGAGCGGGCGACCGCCCATCTCCTTCTTCGCTTGCGCGAGTACACCGAGAAGGGTTCCGGGGTCATGCGCTCGGAAACCACCTCCGGCAAAGCGCAAGCGACGGCGTACCTCCTCCCACGGCCCCTCCGAGGGCCTTGGTCCGAACTCCTCCAAGGCCTTTCGCACTTCTTCTTGAAACTCCTCATCTGTGACCTCGCCGCGACCCTCGGCAATCATCCTCCAGTCCTCCGGAAGAAGGCCGGCGATGGCCAAGCGGTAGAAGGCGGGCAGAACCAGCCGACGAGCGAGGTCTCCGGTGGCTCCGTAGAGCAGGAAAATCATTGACGTTGGTGCCGTTCCGCTATTCACCATGGCCTGGTCGCCTTTCAAGTTTTGATAATGTTGCCCTTGCCCGCACTCACGGCTCATTGCGGGACGGGTGGCTGTGGGTAGAGCACAACCTTGGCTCTATCGAGAGCACAGTGACAACGACGTTGTATCCGGCTTCGCTGTACGCGCGACCAGACTTGCGCCGATGCGATGCGCCCGTTATTACGACGACTTTGCCGTTAGCCAATTCTACCCGTACTTGAAGCCGAGTTTGCTTTGGCCGACTTCGATGATGTAGCCGTCTGGATCGCGGATGTAGCATCGCGTCTCGCCGTACTTGTCTAGGGGCTCCGAGAGAAACGTTGCGCCTCGACTCTTCCACAGCTTGTAGCACGCCTGAATGTCCGCAACGCGGATATTCATGAAGCTACTGAGATGATTGGGATCGGGAGGCGGGCTAAGCGTCACCGTCGGTTTATCCGGTGTGGGCCCGCCGCCAACGTTGAGAATGAGCCATGTGTTGGCGATTTTGACGTACGGAGGTGCGTTTCCGTCGCCCATGCTCACAATGTCTCCATCGAAGACCGTTTTGTAGAATTCGGCGGATCGCTTGAGGTCGGCCACGGTGAGAAAGACCGCGACCGTAAACCCCTCCACCGGTGGCATCTGATAGTTCCGCTGCTCGACTTGTACTTCGTCCATCGATCTCTCCAATTGCAGTTAGGCCCTCTGCAGGTGGTGTGGTAGAGCATCATCCATTGTCATGCCTTCCGGACATCTCCGCAGCATCATGCAATGCTTTCGGCAGCAAAACCTCGGCTGAAGGCCCCACGATTGCGCGGGTGACATCGTCGTACGGTGCCATTGTGTCCCATTTGTAGTGTGTTATTGTCCCACCCTTGACTGTCGCCTGCCCTGCTGAAGGCTTCTGGCGCACAAACCGTGATCATTTCGCCGGGGTCTGCAGGTCGACGGTGGCGTGGGTGAGCAGCAGGTGCTTGCGCAGGAGATCGAGTTTGGCCCGACCAAAGCACTGGCGTTTCTGGTGCTTGAGCTTATTCACCGTGCCCTCGGTAGGGCCATTGCTCCATGGCAGGGTGAGCCCGGCGGTGACGGCGGCGAAGTCGTGTTCGAGGCCGGTGACGAACGAGTGCAGCGCCGGCAACTCGTCGGCGCGGACGCGCGCGATCCATGCCGGGAGGCGATCGCCGCGACGGTCACGCATGATGACCGCGAACGCGCCGACATGACGACGGGTCGCTGCGAGTTCGGGGCAGTGCGACAAAATCGTGGTGAGCTGCTGTGTTTCGGCGTCGGGCAGGGTCTTGGGGGTCGCGCATGAGCCAGCCGGTGACCGCGCGGATCTTCGGTTCGGTGGCGGCATCGCTGCCGGCCGAGCCGATGCCTTGGTGGCTTGATAGGGCCGCAGGAAGCGGTAGACGGTGTTGGGCCGCGATCGGCCGCCGCCCAACGGTGAAGCTCGGCCTGCATCTCCGATACCCGCCGGCGCGGCCCCGCAGGGTCGGCCGACACGGCGTCACCGTTCGGTGGCGCCTCTTTCGGCATTGCAGCATCCGTCCTTTCTCGAAAACCGCTGCCGCCCTTCGCCATGTGACCGGCTTTCCCGGCCTCGGACTACTACGGCGGCTCCGCCCCACCCGGCCCGTTCAACGGTCGATGCGTCTATCCCCAACCGACGCAACCGGATCGCTGCGTAGCCGGGGGGAGTCTGACCAGGTGGTTCCCGTGTTCACTGTGTTTCGCTCGACGAAGTAGGAGCCCAACTGTGTCCCTGCGGCATTGCCATCCCCGTGGCCTCCTGGCCCGCATTGATAAACCGGCCAAGAGTTCCCCGCCGCTAGCGTAAACAGGTCACAGTGGCTGATGTCCCGTGCGAGTGTTGTCGGGCCCGAGCGATCGGCTGGCAGCATCGGACCGGCATTCGGTGGGACAGTGGATCCAGCCGATCGCACCGGGAGCGACGCGGATAATCAGTCGTCGTCGTAGTGACCGTCGTGGGCGGCGTGGCGGTGACCGTCGTCCGACCACTCGCGAAGGAGACTCTTCCGATCAACGACTTCGAGCCTCCGCGGGGTTCTCGCGGGGGTGCGGGAAAACCGTGGTGCCGGTGCCGCCTGCATTACCCCGTCGATTTCGATCACGGTGCCCCGCTCGCGGAGGTACGAATCTGTCGCAACCTCGTCGAACATGAGCACAGGAGTGACGCACGCGTCGCTCCCCTCGAACACTGCACACCAATGATCCCGTGTACGCGACATGAACGCCGCTGAGAACTCTGCACGCAGCGTGGGCCAGCCTGACCGATCGTGTTGTCGGGGGAGATCGGTGTCCGCGAGTCCCAGTCCGTCGAGAAGCGCCTGATAAAACTGCGGCTCGATGGCACCCACTGCGACATATGCACCGTCTGCGCAGCGGTAGGTGTCGTAAAAGGGGGCACCTCCATCCAGCAGATTCGACCCCCTTTCAGATGACCACAGGCCGAATGCTCGCATGCACCACATCATTTGCGACAGAACCGAGACACCGTCGACCATCGCGGCGTCGACCACCTGCCCGCGCCCCGAGCGTGTGCGTTCGTACAGTGCGGCCAGCACTCCTACCACGGCGAACATCGAGCCGCCGCCGAAGTCGCCGACGAGGTTCAGAGGCGGCACAGGGGTTCCGGTTGCACGCCCGATCGCGCCGAGCGCGCCTGTCATGGCGATGTAATTGATGTCGTGACCAGCGTGCTGGGCCTTGTCTCCCTGCTGGCCCCAGCCAGTTATTCGCACGTAGATCAACCCCGGGTTGAGGTCGGTACATGCTTCGGGACCAAGCCCCAGGCGTTCGGCCACACCGGGCCTGAAGCCCTCGATCAAAACATCGGCAGCTGCCACCAATCTCCGCACGAAGGCCCGATCTGCGTAGTCCTTCAAGTCGGCAGTTACCGATCGCCGACTTCGCAGCACATAGTCTGGATTTCCATCGAGGACGTCGACGGCGGTGCTGTTGGGGCGGTCGACCCGGATCACGTCGGCACCGAGGTCGGCAAGGATCATTGCCGCGTGCGGCCCGGGACCGATACCTGCGAGCTCGACTACTCGCAGCCCGCTGAGTGGACCGCTCATTCGGCGCTGTCCGCCTCGATCCGACAGATCTGCTCGCCCTGACTGCACACGTCGCCGACGGCGACAGCGAGTCCGACGATGACACCGGCCCGGTGCGCGAGGACGGCGTTCTCCATCTTCATGGCCTCCACTGCGGCGATGAGGTCGCCCTTCTCGACGCGATCTCCTTCCGAAACCGCCACTTTGACGACCGTCCCCTGCATGGGAATCACCGCGACGTCGCCCTGGCCGATACCGGCGCCCGAACGAACGGCCCGGCTCTTGATCTCGGCGGCTCGGTCTCCGAGTGCAGCAAGACCGGGGAGGTGGATGCGGTGACGATCGCGCCCGATGGGGACTTCGACGAATGTCGAATCGACGCCCTCGTCATCGCCGGCCACGTCGACGAGCTCCTCGAGGTGTTCCTCGATCCACCCGGTGTGGACTGCGAAGGTGTCGGCGAAATCGTGATGCGCGAGGATGTTGCGGTCGAGGGGCAAAACGGTGGGCACTCCCTCGATGCGGATTTCGTCGAGGGCCAGTCGGGCACGAGCGAGCGTGGTTCGTCGATCCCTGCCGGTGATGATCAGCTTGCCGAGCATCGAGTCGTACCACTCGGCGACCACGCTGCCAGCATCGACCCCCGCATCCAGGCGCAGCCCTGGTGCCCGAGGAAAGTCCCATACGGTGATCCGCCCGGGGGCAGGACGGAATCCGGCTGCGGGGTCCTCGCTGTTGATACGGAACTCGATGCTGTGTCCGCGCGGTGCCGGGGTGCTGGAGATGCGGAGCCATTCACCGCGCGCGATCGAGAACTGTTCGCTGACCAAGTCGACGCCTGTGGTCTCCTCCGTGACCGGATGTTCGACCTGGAGCCGGGTATTGACCTCCAGGAACGAAATCATTCCGTCGGCACCGACCAGGAACTCGACGGTGCCAGCACCGACGTAGCCGGCGGCGGCACCGATCCGCACCGACGATTCGATGATGGTGGCGGTCTGCTCCTCCGAGAGGAATGGAGCAGGGGCCTCCTCGATCAGCTTCTGGTGGCGTCGTTGCAGGGAGCAGTCTCGGGTGCCGACGACGACGGCATTGCCATGAGAGTCGACGAGCAACTGAGCCTCGACATGCCTAGGCCGCTCGAGATAGCGCTCGACGAAACACTCACCTCGGCCGAAGGCTGCCGATGCCTCCCGAGTCGCGGATTCGAGCTCATCTGCGATTCGGGACACGTCTCGAACCACACGCAGTCCGCGGCCACCACCGCCGAAGGCTGCCTTGATCACGATGGGGAGCCCATGGGCCGCAACGAATTCCGCTACTTCGGCCGGCGATGAGACCGGGTCCGAGGTGCCGGGCACCAGCGGCGCACCCACACTGCGCGCGACCGCACGGGCCTTCACCTTGTCGCCGAGCGTCTCGATCGCTTGCGGAGGCGGGCCGATCCAGACGAGTCCGGCCTCCAGGACGGCGCGAGCGAATTCGGCGCTCTCGGAAAGGAATCCATACCCCGGATGGACTGCCTGCGCGTCGGTGGCCAGGGCGATATCGATCAGTCGTTCGATGTTGAGGTAGGTGTCCCTGGCGAGAGTGCCGGGCAGCAGGTGAGATTCGTCCGCCAGCCTCACGTGCAGGGCATCGGAGTCCGCCTCGGAGTGCACCGCTATGGTGCGGATCCCCTCGTCACGGGCGGCTCGGATCACCCGGACAGCGATCTCCCCGCGATTGGCGACCAGCACACTGTCGAACTTCCCGTACTGCATTGTGGGCTCACCGGTCATGGTTGGATCTCCGATCCTGTGGTGGCCGAGGACTCGCTGTCCGCCTCACGCTGGGCAGGACGTCGTCGGCGAAAAGAGCGATGGTGGCATCGACGTCCGCGACGTCGCATGCGGGTGCGAACACGAATGTGGATGCCCCGGCGTCGTCATACCGGCGAATCCGCTCGATGACTTGTTCCGGGTTCCCCGCCACGAGCAATCGGTCGGCCAAGGGCGAGAAGTCTTGGTTGTAGGTGGCCGACATCGCGCTGATCGCCATCTCACGTGCGGTATCGGTTCTCGCATGCACTACGGTCCAGCCGAAGTACCCGCACTCGATGTCGGCCGGATCGCGGCCGAATGCTGCCGCCTGCTCACGGACGGCGGCAACGCCGTGGGCCACTTTCGCCGGCTCGAGCAGATAGGGCAGCCACACGTCGCCGTATCGTGCGGTGCGTCGGACCGAAGCCTGCTTGCGGCCACCGATCCAGATCGCGGGCCCGCCGGGCTGGACCGGACCGGGTTCGAGCGTCAGCCCCGGAATCGAGTTGTACCGGCCACGGAACTGCACATTCTCCCCCGCGAACAGGCGCTGCAGGAGGTCGAGGATCTCATCGGTGCGGCGGCCACGCTCGGAGACCGGAACTCCCATCGCCTCGAACTCGGGAGGGTATTCTCCGCCGACCCCGATGCCCATCTCGAATCTGCCGTGGGACACCCGATCCAACGTGACCGCCAGTTTGGCGGCAAGCGCAGCTGTGTACATCGGAAGAATGGTCAGGGCACTGAGCAGGCGGATACGGTCGGTGGCGCCCGCGGCGGCGGCCAATGAGACGAACGCGTTCTGCACCGGGCCGTGGAAAAACACGTGTTCTCCGCAGCATATGTAGTCGAACCCGGCCGCTTCGGCGCGTACGGCCAGATCGGTGATGTGCACCGGATCCAGCGCCGGGGGCAGCATCAGACCCACTCTCATCGGACTAACCTCTCTGCTCGGGCGGGGCGCCACGGGATTTCGGCCGCAACTGTCCGCCGCCGCAGACAACACAGTGCGGGTGATATGGCATTCGTGTTCATCAGGTCTGGGCCGGGGGAAGACCCTCAGACGGGGCTGATGACGTGATTGCGCCGGTTTCCCGAGCGACTCCATCCTCGGGCCGAACGGAATCGCTTCACGATCTCCTCACGCAGGTCACCGGGTTGTACGACGGCGTCCACGATCAGTCGACTGGCAACGTTGAGCAGATCGGCATCTGCCGCTTGCTCCGCAATCTTGTCTGCTACGAACTGCTCCCGCTCGACAGGATCGTCGATTGCGTCGATCTTCTTCGCGTAGATCGCGTTCGTCGACGCCTCGGGCGACATCGGCGCGATTGCAGCGCTGGGAAGGGCCAGGGTCGCGCGGGGTTCGAAACCAGGTGCGCACATCGCGTAGTAACCGGCTGCGTAGGCCTTGCGAAGGATGACGGTGATCTTCGGCACCTCAGCACTGGCCATGGCTGTCACCAGCTTCGCGCCGTGTCGGATGATGCCCTGTCTTTCGATAGCCACACCGACCATGAATCCCGGAACGTCCTGCAGGAACAGCAGCGGGATGTTGTAGGCGTCGCACATGCTGATGAAGCGTGCTGCCTTATCGGCGGAGTCGACGAAGATCGCACCACTGCGTACCGATGGCTGGTTGGCGACAATTCCGACGACGGAACCGTCCAAGCGGGCAAAACCGACGACCATCTCCGTAGCCCACCGGGCTTTGATCTCGAAGAAGCTGTCGGCGTCGACCGTCCTGTCAATCACATCGCGCACGTCGTAGCCGCCGGTGGACGGGATCAACTCGGCCGGCCAGTCGCTGCGTCTGGGCAGCCGCGGTTCAGCGGTCGCGGGAGCACTGCGCCAGTCATCGGGGAGATACGACAACAGGTGTCGCGCGGCCGCGATCGCCTCCCAGTCGGAGTCGAACACCTCATCACCGCACCCGGAAACCGTGGCGTGCATCATCGCACCGCCCATTTCTTCGAGCGTGGTCTTCTCGCCGGTGACCTTCTCCGCCACCCGCGGGGAGGCGAGATACATCGACGCGTTCCCGTTCACCATCCCAACCCAGTCGGTGAAAGCGGGCATATACGCGCCGCCCGCGGCCGACGGGCCGTGCAGGCAACAGATCTGGGGCACCCGACCCGACAGAGCTACCTGGAGCTGGAAGATGCGCGAGGCACCGCGACTGCCATGGAAGAAACCGAACTGATCGGTGAGGCGTCCTCCGGCGGAGTCGACCAGATAGAAGACGGGAAGCAGGTCTCGGTCGGCCCGTTCGAGGATGCGGATCTGCTTCTCGACGGTCAGTTCGCCCCACGACCCGGCCTTCACAGCGAAGTCGTGGGCAATAACCGCGACGGGTCGTCCGTCGACGGTACCCAATCCCGTCAGCACACCGTCGGCGGGCATGCCGTCGGTCAAGGCGTTGGCCAGCAAGCCGTCCTCGACCCACGAACCCGGGTCGAGCAACAGTGCGATCCGGTCGCGAACGGGAATCTTGTCCGGCCAGCGTTCGGAGTCGTTCCCGTCGAGAGCAGTCTCTATCGCGTCGGCGAGGGGGTTCAGGTCAGTCATCGGTCGGCCTCTTGTGCATCAACCCGGTCCGCTGCAATGTGCAGACCAGGGTGTCGTCTTGGTTGTAGGCACGGTGCTCGAAGACGACCAGGCCGGCGTCGGTCCGGGACTTGGATTCGCGGGCACTGACCACCGTGGTCTCCACGCGGATCGTGTCGCCGTGGAACACGGGTGCGGGGAACCGCGCCTCGGATACTCCGAGCTGTGCCACGATTGTGCCCAACGTGAGTTCGGGAACCGAGAGTCCGACGACCAGCGCCATGGTGAACATGCTGTTCACCAGCGGCTTCCCGAACTCCGTGGTCGCTGCGTACGCTGCGTCGAGATGCAGCGGCGCCGGGTTCATCGTCATGGTCGTGAACAAGACGTTGTCGGTCTCGGTGGCGGTACGTCGCACCGCATGCTGGACAACGGTGCCGACCTTCAGCTCCTCGAACCACATTCCGGTTGTCGGGCGCTGCACGCTCATTTGTTCTCCTCCGCCTTCCGTTTCGAATCCGCCTTCCGTTTCGAATCGCGGACCACGGCGACGATCTGATCCAGGACGGCGAGGTCCTCCACCGCGCTGGTGTCACCGCTGGTCCGCCCCTCTGCGGCAACATCGCGAAGCAGGCGCCTCATGGTCTTTCCGGTTCGCGTACGTGGCAGTTGGTCGACGACGAACACGTCGGCGAGCTGGACGTACTTTCCGAGTTGTACCGGAGCCGCCTCGATAATCGTCTCGACGGTGTCGGCCGGTGCGTCGGCGGCCAACCGCACGAACGCGACCGGTACCGTGCCGCGGGTCGCGTCCGGAATCCCGACGACGGCGGCCTCCAGCACGCCGGCAACGCTTCCGACGACTTCCTCGATCTCCATCGTCGAGATGCGGTGCGCTGCAATGTTGATCACGTCGTCGGAGCGTCCGAGGACCCACAGGTGACCGTCCGCATCGACGACCGCCTCGTCGCTGGTCGCGTACCAGCCGGGAAAGCGGGTGAAGTACGTTTCGGTGTAGCGAGCCGGGTCGCGCCACACCGACCGCGCCAGCGTCGGAAGCGGCCGGGTGATGACGAGGTTTCCCTTGACTCCGGCCGGGACCTCCCGGCCGTCGTCGTCGACGACCGCACACGTGTGGCCGGGCACGGGGGTGCCTACCGACCCCGCCTTGAGCGAGTCGACTCCATGGATCGGATAGGTCCACGTCGAACCCGTCTCGGTTTGCCCGTAAGCGTTGACAACCGGGACACCGCCTCCCAGATGAAGGTTGGTCCAGGTGAACGTCTCGCTGTCCAACGGCTCCCCCTGCACGGTGACCAGCTCGAGCAGGGGAAGCGGATGAGCGCTGTTCAGAGCGTCTCCGAGTCCCCGCAGCATGCGCAACACCGTCGGTGCCGCCAAAAGTTTGGTGACGCCGTACTTCTCACAGATTCGGTAGAAGCGGTCGGGTGTCGGTGCGTCCAGGGCACCCTCATAGCACACGATGGTCATTCCGTTGGCGAGTCCGCCGACGACGGCCTGGATGGGGAAGGTGAGCCAGCCGACGTCCGCGGCGACCCAATACACGTCGTCGTCCTCCGGGCCTACCTGCCAACGCACGTTCGCCCAGGTGCCGACCAGGAAGCCGGCCACGCTGTGCACCACTCCCTTGGGCTTGGCGGAGGTGCCGCTGGTGAAGATCAGGAACGCCGGCTCGTTGGGATCCATCTCCGCCATGGGCGCGGGCTCGACCTGCGCGGCGAGGAGCTCGGCATATCCGGTCTCATCGGCGGTCAAGGCACGAGCATTCCCGGTTCGGTCCAGGACGATCGTCACCGGCTGCTGAGGCAGAGACGCACGCGCAGCTCTCAGCGTATCGAGCAGGGGCACCTCGCGCCCACGCCGGTAGCTTGCGTCGGCGACGATGACGGCCTTCGGTTCCGCCTGCTCGAGACGTGATCGGACTGCCTCCTCGCTGAATCCGGAGAACAGAATGGTGTAGATCGCACCGATCCGGTTGCACGCGTGGACGGCCACGAACGCCTCCACCGTGTTGGGAAGGTAGATCGCGACGACATCCCCGCGGCGCACTCCGACCGCCGCGAGACCGGCGGCGAGGCGGCCGACCTCGTCGGCGAGTTCGGCGTAGGTGACCGTTCGACTGTCACCTGGCTCGCCCTCCCAGATGATCGCGGGCTTGTCCCGGGCCCGCGGATCCTCGGCCCAACGGTCGACGCAGTTGTCGGCGACGTTGATGCTGCCTCCGGCGTAGTAGGTGAAGTCGCCCAATTCTCCTTCCCGTAGCGTCGACCACGGCCGCTGCCACCGCTGCTGGCGCCCCACCCACTCCCAGTACTTGTCCGGGTCCTCAGCGTGAAGTGCCCGGGCATGCTCTGCCGCCCGCTTGTGGGCGGGCGACTGCCAGTCGGGCCGAAGTGGGAGCAGCGGTGTCGAGATCAGCTCACTCAAATTGTCAGACATGTATTCCTCCTCGAACAGCGACGACTGCGCCCTGTCAGGCGTATGCCTTGCTCAAGATGTCGAGCTGGACTTCATCGACGCCGCCGCCGATGCGCAGGATGCGAATGTCACGGTGGTGGCGTGCGATATCGCCCTCCTCCACGAAGCCTGATCCACCGTGCAACTGGACGGCATCGTCGACCACCCGGGCCGCTGCGACCGCGGCGTGGTACTTCGCCTTGGCGACGGTCCGAGGTGCGTCGGGATGGGCGTCGCGCAACTGCTCGGCAGCGAGATACGTGATCATTCGGGCGGTATCGACCTCTATCTCCATCGCCGCGAGGCGATGGCGGACCGACTGCTTTTCCAGCAGCGGGGCGCCGAAGGCGGAGCGCTCGCGCACATGGCGGACCGCCAGCTGAAAGGCTTCGGTCGCGTGCCCGACCCCCATCGCGGCCAGCACAACTCGCTCGAGCTGGAATTTGCCCATGATCTGGTAGAAGCCGCGGTTGAGTCCGCCGACGATGTCCTCGCTCGGGACGAACACGTCGTCGAGAACGACCTCACGAGTGTCGGATGAGCGCCACCCCATCTTGGGAAGCGGGCGGCCTACCGACAGCCCCTCCGCGCCGTCCCGTACCAGGAAAGTGGTGATGCCCCGATGCCCTGCCTCGGGGTCGGTCTTGGCGCCGACGACGAAAACGTCCGCCAGTCCGGCGTTGGTGATGAACATCTTTCGTCCGGTGATGCGGTACCCGCCGTCGACTTCGACCGCCCGAGTGGTGATTCCAGCGACGTCCGAACCTGCACCGGGCTCGGTGACTGCGATCGAGACGATTTTCTCGCCGGAGGCGACGTCGGCAGAGAACTCCTGTCGGTGGGCATCGGTGCCGTAGTCGACGATGTGGGTCCCGGCCATGTAGGCACTCACCATCGGGCCGATCGCGATACCGCCCGCGGCGCGGGCGAGCTCCTCCGCCACGATCGCCACCGCTACCTCGTCGCGTCCACTTCCGCCGAATTCCTCGGGCGTCATCAGCCCCAGCATCCCCGCGGCGCCCATCTCCCTCCAGAGCTCCGCGCTCTGGTGGCCATCGGCCTCGGCCTGCGCTACTGCGGGACGAACCTTCTTATCGGTGAATCGTCGGCACATGAGCTGGAAGTCATGGTGCTCGGGTGCAAGGGTCGTCATTGTCACATCCAATACTTTACCGCCTGGTCGGTAAAGTACGTTAGCCGGATACTCACCGCCGTGCAATAAGATTGCCCAATATCGCTGGGGCACTGCCCATTTCATGGCATTGAGGCGATCCCAGAGGCTGACACGGCAACCCGTTCGGCAGCGTCCCACGCGATATGCGACGTCCGCCGACCGGCGTCGTCCCGTCGCCGTGCAGCACAGCCCGGCGGGGATGAGGAGCGCGTAGCTGTCGGACAGGTCACCAACCGTGATCGCTGCAGCCTTGCCCACGCCACCGACACATGCGTTCGATCGCGCCGCTCCAGTTGGGCGATACTGTCTATAGAACCGCCTGGGTTCGCGGCAAGAAGGAGCGGAACGTGACGAGAATTGGGCGACCGAGCAACGCCGATTCCCGGAGGCAAGAGGTGCTCTCTGTGGCCGCTGATGTATTCAGCAGGGGCGGATACCGCGGAACGACGATGGTAGAGATTGCCAATGCCTCCGGCATCAGCAAACCGACTCTGTATCACTATTTCAAGAACAAAGAAGAGATCCTTGTCCGCTTGTACGAAGACGTCATGGAGCAGTCGGTCGAGCAGGCCGAACACATAGCAGTCGAGGTCGAAAACCCAGCGGATGCACTACACGCGCTCATCAAGCAGCGCGTGGTCGCCACTTGCGAGAATCAGGCCATACACAAGGTGTTCTTCGAGGAGGAGGAAGAGCTACCTCGTCCGATGATGGAGAAACTACTGCAAAGTCGCCATGAATACGAGGACATATTCAAAAGCGTCCTACTCCGTCTGAGGGATGACGGTTATCCAATGACAGATCCAGTGGACGCGACACTGTACGTGAATACATGTCTCGGCGCCGCAAACTGGGTCTACAAATGGTACGACCCAAACGGTTCTCGCACTCCTGAGGATATCGGAAGCCATATCGCCAATTACCTGCTGGCAGGTTTGGCGGCAATGTCTGCCGACATATCGTTGACCGTATGACACTGTGGCCTCGGCGGCTGTGGGTTTACCCCGAACCGGCGCGGGCACTGCAGCCGCCCGCTGGCCGCAGCACCGGCACCGATTACGACGCCGCCTCGGTCACGCAGGCGCCAACGACGAAAAGAGGGGGTCAGCAGCCCTTGATCCGGTGACGAGGAAGTTGGTGCGGATGGCCCAGAAGCAGGGATTGTCTTTGACCGGGCCGGACGGGCTGCTCAAACAGTTCACCAAGACGGACCGCGAAACGTCGAACGTGCGCAACGGAACCCGTCCGAAACAGTGCTGCCGGAGACGACCGGGCACGTGCAGATCGACGTGCCAGCCGACCGCGACAGCACGTTCGAACCGCAGATCGTCAGAAAGCGCCAGCGTCGACTGACCAGGGTCGATGAGATCGTGCTGTCGCTGTATGCGAAAGGCCTGACGACCGGCGAGATTTCGGCGCACTTCGCCGAAATCTACGGTGCCTCGGTATCGAAGGAAACGGTGTCACGTATCACCGACAAAGTGGCATCCTGGGCGGCCTGGGCATCACGGAGTGATCGGCTCGGCCTTCATTCGGATCTTGATGTTGTTGTCCCCGTGTCGGTCGACTTCGTGGAAACCGAGACGGCAGTAGAGTTGGTAGGCGCGAGGATTGACGGTCAGAACATCGAGTACCAAGGGTAGGTGCCGGATTGCTGCTTCGTGTAGAAGTTGCCGGATGAGGTAGCTGCCGACCCCTCCCCTTGGTGGTCTGGATGTAATTCGATGCGGCCCAAGTAGATCTCGTTGGTTCGATAGTTCACAACCAGCACCCCGGCGTCGTTTCCGTCGACCGTGATGATCCGAGCAGAGTTCGTCATCAGCAGCAGTAGCCGACCGCAGCCTGATCGTGCCCACGCCATGACCTCCTGGATATTGCTAGGCGAAACCGACCTGCCCGCTGAAGCGCCAGAATCCGGCGACCTCCATCTCCAGGTTCTGACCGTTGCAGGTCGCGGTCAGAACCTGGGGGACTACCGCCCACAGGTCGTCGGCATAGAACTCGATCGACTTGCGCCACCATCAACGCCTACATGGCGCTGCGCCGCTACCGTCGACGACGCTTGCCGTCAGGGTCTTCCTTGGAATGAGATGTGTGAGGGTGGTCGGCGACGAGTGGAGACGGTCTGGCCGGGGCCTGAACAAGGCGAGGGTGTCGTTTATCGAGATGTCGCGCTGGACGGTCGCTCCACAGATCGCAGCGACCTCCGCGGTGCGCCATCGGCCGATCGCGGACAGGAGATGTCGGCGGCGTGCTCGGTTGAGCATGTCCAGAGCGGACTCGGGCAACTCGGTGATGCCTTTGTCGTTCGGGACGGGGGCCGCGACCGCCGCTCCGGCCTGGTCTCGTTGGTGGCTGGGCTTGTAGAGGTACTTCTTCGCCACCATCAGGTGGGCCGCTGAAAGTCGCGCATTGAGCTCGAGGAGTAGATAGCACTCGCCCAGTACCGGGTAACGACGGAGGACCGCTGCCAACTCCGAATCGGGCAGGGCCGCCAACTGCTGCGGAGACAGCCCGGCCTCGTTCAGCAAGACTTCGGGCAGCGAAGGTTGTGCCGCCGCATCCGTGACCATTTGTCGCTCGTCGGCCAGCAATGCAGCGAGTATCCGCTCGACATGATCCACATAGCCGGGCATGTCGATGCCGGTCATCAGGTCGCGCAGGATGAACTGGACGTCCTGCGGCCCGCTGGGCGGGACGTCACCGTGATCCCAATGCACGGCGTACTGGCGGAAGACATCGATGAAGTGGGCCACCGACAACGCCCCCCGCTCATCGCCCCGAGAGAAATTCAGGAATAGCCGCCGGACTCCGGCGAGCATCAGGCGAGCCGTCGCGAATCGCTCAGCAATCTCATCACGACTCATGGTGAATGCGCCATCGGCCCAAATCGGTTGCACGGCAATGTTTGCGGCCGCCTCGAGGGTTTCGCAACGTTTGAACAGCTCGATGATCAGTGCTTCACCGGTTTCTGCGGTATATGTTCGGATGCGGCCGTCGTCGAAGACACTGGGTAGTGTGCAGATTCGGCTGCTACCCCGGTATGCACTCATCTG
Source organism: Nocardia sp. GP40 (assembly GCF_050434125.1). Classification (NCBI taxonomy): domain Bacteria; kingdom Bacillati; phylum Actinomycetota; class Actinomycetes; order Mycobacteriales; family Nocardiaceae; genus Nocardia; species Nocardia sp. GP40. Next base: position 198,139 of record NZ_JBNPVW010000006.1, read on the forward strand.
CGGCGCATTCCAGAGGATGAGGGAGGCATAGGCATCCCGGTTGGGATGACCGGTACCTGACCGTGCGACAAGGGTGTTGAAATAGGCCCGGAACGGTATTCCCGCTTCGCCGACGCGGAGTCGTGCCAGGCTGCATCCCGGATCACGCCGCGCAAGGTCGAGGTTCTCTCGCTGAGAGTAGGAGGCGACCGAGGAGCCGACGATTCCCAACTCGACGATCAGTCGACGGGCGCTACGGACATCGTTGTCGGCCGCCGGCGGAAGCAGGGCAAGTGCCCGGTTCGCCAGATCCGTAAACGAACACGCAGACAACGAGCCGTCGACCACACGAGAACCGAGGCCGGGTAGCGTGTCGATCAGCCAGGCGGAGAATGCGTGCCCCGGGTGCAGGAGCGGAGAAGACTGTTCGGCGACGGCTCGCGTCATCACATTTACCTCCTGTAGCAATTCTTCTGCGCGGGCGCAGGTTTCGTACAGCATCCACCACAGCGTCTTCTCCCGCACATGAACGTCGCGGCGGGAGATCAGCCGGTCGATCGCTGTGCGGGACCGGACCGAGGTGTCGAAGTCCGGCAGTGTCGACCGGCCGGCCGATGTCGGGAGTGCCGGTGCATCCCGGACCCCGGCGCCGCGGCCGATGCGAACCTGGCGTTGGTGTACGCGCTGACTGCTCCCGGAACGCCCAGGCTCAGCGGAGTCGATTGTGCTGCTTCCACCAATTCAGCAGGCCCGCAGCGCCGTTCGGGCTGGAGGCGAAGTAGACCCCGAGAACATTCTGCTGATTCGAGGTCCATTCGATGGTCGGTACCACCCCAGCGCCGTGGGACAGCATGCATTCGTATCGTCCTGCGGCGTAGGCGTTGTCGAGCGCGCCGTCGGCACAGGCGATATGCGCGGACGACTGGCGGTCCTCGTCGTAACCTGTTGTAGCGTCGTGGTGTCGGCGTAGAGGAAGAACGCCGCCTCCAAGCGACCGGAGTACGGGTCGCAGTGCAGCTCCGCTACCTCGGTTGGGGCCGGATCCTTGTGGTAGCAGTTCGTTTGGTCGTATCCGGCGGGGAGATGCTGTAGTAGTGCGGCATCGTCCGATGTGTAGTCCGGGCGAGGCGTGCTCGATGCGGCTGTGGGGCTGGGGCCGTACGAGATGCTTCCCGTCCTACGTGATGCAGTCCCCGGCCGGCACTACCACTCCGTGGGGCCGGGATTGGTTCGGCGGGAAGGTCGGTGAGTGGATGCGGGACCTGCAGATCACCGAGTACGGCGTGCAGGTCCCCGCGCGTCTTGGCCTTCGTCGCGGTCTCCAGGCGTGAGTGATACTCCGCATTGTCGAGTTCGCCGTCGGCATGGCATTGTCCAGCGCGGTACATGCCATGGACCGGTCGATGTCGCTGGCTCGCAGGTTGAAACCGTCCTGCGGCCGTTCAGAAGACACCGCACAATAGTCGAAGCTGGATCGGCTCACCGGTAGATGTTCGGCGCGGATCGGCACTGGACAGCGATCGCCGTCGACCAGCACGATGGCATCCGTGGTACAGATGACGCGCTTCGCACGCTTTCCGCTCGGGCACTTCCCGACCCCCCTCGAGCCGCTGGAACGGCTGACCGCACGGTTGCGCGAGAGTCACCCGCGCGTGCCGGATCTGTGGATCAAACGTGACGACTGCACCGGCCTGGCCACCGGTGGCAACAAGACGCGCAAGCTCGAATTTCTGGTCGGCGATGCGCTGGCTCAGGGCGCCGACGTGCTGATCACGCAGGGCGCCACCCAGTCCAACCATGCGCGGCAGACCGCGGCGGCGGCGGCCCGCGCCGGGATGGAGTGCCATCTGCTGCTGGAACGGCGTCAGGCGCGCGACGAGGAGTACGAGCGCTCAGGCAACGTGCTCCTCGACGAACTGCTCGGCGCCCGGATCGTGGACAGGCTGCCGTCCGGCACCGATATGCAGGCGGCCATGGAATCTCTCGCCGACGACCTGCGCTCCGCGGGGCGCCGGCCGTATGTGATTCCCGGCGGCGGCTCGAATCCGATCGGCGCGCTCGGCTACGTGGGGTGCGCACTGGAGTTGGACGCCGCGCCGATCCCGGTCGACTGGGTGGTGCACGCGACGGGCAGCACCGGAACTCAGGCCGGACTCGTCGCCGGGCTTCGTGCGGTTCACAGCCCTGCCCGGGTGCTCGGGGTCAGCGTGCGGCAGCCGGAGCAGAAGCAGATCGATGCGGTGCACGACCTCGCGCAACGCACCGCCGAGCTGATCGGAACCGAGGTCGGCCGCGAGGATGTGCTGGTGGACGATCGCTGGGTCGGCGAGGGCTACGGCATTCCCACCGAATCCATGGTCGATGCGTTGCGGCTGCTCGCCACCACCGAGGGGATCCTGCTGGATCCGGTGTACTCGGGCAAGGGGTTCGCGGGTCTGCTGGGCGGCATCGCCGAGGGGCGGTTCGCCGAGCCCGACACCGTGGTGTTCGTGCATACCGGCGGGGCCGTGGGGTTGTTCGGTTACCGGTCCAGCTTCCAGTGACGGCATCCCGGCCGCTGGTCGGCATCCTCGGCGGCATGGGTCCCGCGGCCACGGCGGAGTTCTACGCCAAGCTGATCGCGCGCACGCCCGCCACCCGTGACCAGGACCACCTGCGGGTCGCCATCTGGGCGGACCCGACGGTGCCGGACAGGGTGGCCGCCGTGCTCGACGGCAGCACCGATCCCTACCCAGAGATCCTTTCCGGCGCAGTCATACTCCGCGACCTCGGCGCCGCCGTGATCGCAATCCCCTGCCACACAGCACATTTCTTCCTGCCGAACCTGATCGCGGACACCGGAACAACTTTCGTCGATATGGTCGCCGAAACCGCATCCGCCCTGACCGGCCGCGCGGGTCCCATCGGCCTGCTCGGCACCCGCGGCACCCTGGCTACCGGCCTCTATCAGAACCGGCTCCACGACGTCGACGTGGTCGTGCCCTCCGAGCCTGTGCAGCAAGAAGTAGATAGAGCCATCGCCGCGGTGAAGCGTGCCGACCCGCTCGGCGCGGCCGCCCACCTGGACCGCGCCCTGTCCGCACTGAATGTCCCGCTGACGGTGCTGGCCTGCACGGAACTCCCACTCGCGGCCCGGTATGTCACAACGGATTCCGAGCTGCTGGACCCGATGGACCTACTGGCCGACGCGGTGATCCGCGCCTGCCTCTGAAGCGCTGTCCGCGCCGCCGCCCGGTGCGTGGAATGTGCTGGAACTGATGACGGTGATGCTGGTTTCGATGATCGCGAGCGTCCGTCTCGAGCCGGCGGGGCGGGGCTCACGAGGGCAGTAGCCGCCGTGCGGTGGAAGTGCCCAGGCCGGTGGGGCCGCCGAGGCGGCGGGGGGTGGTCGGCTCGGCGGCGGTCACCGCCGCAGGGTTCGCCGTCTCGAGATCCTGGGGGTAGCGCGCGGTTCGCGTGAACCACTCGTACCAGCCTGGGACCGAGTCCCGCAGAACCTCGATGTAGTCGAACACGCGGGCGCTCTCGGCGGGGTTCAGGCCGTACTCCTCGACCATCGTCGGAACCTCGACAGCGGCGACGTGCTCGAACTGATCCAACCGGGATCGGACCAGGTCGGCCGTCGTATCCACCGCTTGCTGGAGATCGCCACCGAGGAACTTGCGCAGCACGTGCACCATATTGGCGGGCTCGGCGTCCTCGGCCGCCTCTCGCGGGTAGGAGTAGATATCGTTGACCAGCAGACTCGCGTCGTTGAGGGTGTCGATCAGCGAACGCATCGGCTGGGCATCCGCGACCGTGTCGGGCAGCTCGGCCGGCTGGCCGTATTCGGCCAGGCACCCGGCCAGCGGACCGGGGTTGGTCCTGCGCTTCAGTTCCAGGTACTCGATCGGATCGGTGGCATGCCCCGTGGCGAAGTTGTGCAGTTCCCGGAGGTTGCCGCCGAGACATTCCTCGATGCGTTCGCGAGCGCGGCGTCGCCAGCCGGGCGACATCACGGGCGCGGTGCGTGACCACAGGTCGGCGAGACCGCGTTCGGTGGGACTCGTCGCCACCGGCATGGCCGCCGTCGGGTCGAGCGGCATGAACTGCCGCAGTCTTGCCAGGTGAGCCCGTATCGGCGCCGTATTTCCGGTGCGTTGGCAGGCCTTGGCGAAGAAGTCGTCCACGTAGAACGTCCACGTGCACCAGTCGGCGAGCGTATCGACCCTGTCCCCGAGAGCATCCGGGAACATGCGGCACAGCAGCAGCGGGTAGTCCTCCACCCGGAACTGCTGCTCGGTCCACGGCGGGATGCCGGCCTGCGGCGCGAACATGGCCATATCCCGGGCCCACGCGAGGGCATGGGCGCGGGCCGTGTCCAGGTGGGGGCTGAGCCGGGCCTGGCGGAGCCCCTCGAACGTCGGCATCCGGTATGGCTCCGGCGTCGCGGCGGGCGATGCGCTCGGCCCCATGCTCAGTTGCCGAACAAGAGCCGCCAGTTCCCTCGCGGCCGCGGGCTCCGGGTTGGCGGCCTGCAGACAGGCCAGGGCCAGGTCCAGGTGACGCTGTATTTCGTGGTGCGCCCAGGCGTGTGCGCCCGCCTCCGCGATGAGGTCGGCGCAGGTCTGGAGGGCGGCATCGTCCAACGGCTCGTCGCCGAGGTACAGCTCGGCAAGCCGGGTCGCGGGGCCGTTGCCGACGTTGAGCGCCGCCACCACCGGCAGCGACTTCTTGCGGGCGCGCAGGTCGGACATGACGGGCTTGCCGGTCACGGCCGGATCACCCCAGATGCCTTGGAGATCGTCGACCAGTTGGAACACCAGGCCGAGGTGCTCACCGAATTGGCGCAACTGCCAGACCCGTTCGGGTGACGCACCGGCGGACATGGCGCCCAGCTCGCACGCGGCGGCGAACAACGCGCCGGTCTTGTCGCGCGCCATCGTCACGCATTCGTCCAGCGGCACCTCGGCGCGGCCCTCGAAGGCCATATCCGCGGCCTGGCCGTCGTCGATCCGCAGTATCGCCTCATTGAGCCGGGGCACCCCCGCGGTGGCAAGCGGTGGGCCGTCGGCCACCAGGGCCTCGGTCGCCAGCGTGTTCAACGCGTCACCGGCGAGGAGCGCGGCGGGCACCCCGAAGACGGTCCAGGCGGTGGGCCGGTGGCGGCGGGTGCGGTCGCCGTCCATGATGTCGTCGTGCAAGAGCGAGAAGTTGTGTGCCAGCTCGACCGCGACGGCCGCGTTGGTCGCCCGCTCGGCGGTGCCGCCGGCCGCCTCCGCCGCGAGCATCGCCAACACCGGTCGCAGCGCCTTGCCGCCGTCCCCGTCCAGCGGGTTTCCGTGCTCGTCCCACCAGCCGAGGTGGTAGCCGATGACCTGGCGCGTAGACCAGTTCATCCGGTCCGCCGCCGCCCGTAGACCGGGGGTGATCAGCCGACGGGCGCGGGTGAAGGGGTCGGCGTCCGCCTCAGCCGCGACCATTGGGACTCCCGAGCTGAACGTTTTCCAGCACGCCCAGAGCGTCGGGCACCAGCACGGCCAACGAGTAGTAGCAGGTGATCAGGTAGTTGACGATCGCCCGTTCGTCGATGCTCATGAAACGCACGCTCAGACCCGGCTCGTACTCGTCGACCAGGCCGGTCTTACGCAGCCCGATGACGCCCCGATCGGTTTCGCCGGTCCGCATCACCATGATCGAGGTGGTGCGGTGTTCGCTGATCGGGATCTTCCAGCAGGGGTAGATGGGCACCCCGCGCCATGCGGAGAGCCGGCCGCCCGGGACGTGGATGGTCTCCGGGAGGATGCCCTGTCGGCTGCACTCGTCGCGGAACGCGGCGATGGCCTCCGGGTGCGCGAGGATGAAGCCGGGGTTCTTCCAGACCGTGTTGAGCAACTGATCCATATCGTGCGGGGTGGGTGGGCCGCTGCGGGTGTAGATGCGCTGGCTGAAGTCCGCGTTGTGCAGCAGGCCGAAATCCTTGTTGTTGACCAGTTCGTATTCCTGGCGCTCGCGCACCGCCTCGATGGTCAGCCGGAGCTGTTGCTCGAGTTGGTCGATCGGCTCGTTGAACAGGTCCTGGACGCGCGTGTGCACCCGCAGGATGGTTTGCGCGATGCTCAGCTCGAATTCGCGGGGCTTCAGTTCGTAGTCGACGAACGTGCCGGCCAGGAGCGGCTCACCGCGATGACCGGAAATGACCTCCACGTCCGCCTCGCCGTGGACGTTCTGCGCCTTGCCCGTGGTCGTCCGGTGCCGGTCGAGGTGGCCGCGCAGCGCCTCGGACCGCTCGAGCACCTCCTGGAAGGCCGCCTTCGGCAGCGCCATGACCGTGCACGTCGTGGTAGCCCTGACCGAGTAGTCCCAGGTGTCGTCGGGACCGATCAGTTCCTCGTCGCCGAAATAGTCACCGTCGGCCATGATTTCGAGGGTCGACTCGTGCCCGAACTTGCCCTCACGGAGCCTGGCGAACCGTCCGTGTACGAGCAGGACGAGTTCGTCAGCCGGGCCGCCGGCCTCGACCAGGACCGCCCCCGGGTCGTATTCGTGCTGAACGAACCTGTCGGCCAACGCCTCCAGCACGTCGATGTCGCCGAAGTTCCGCAGCAGCGGGAGCTCGGTCAGCTCGGCCGCGATGACCTGTACCTGGTCGCCGGTCGTGAGGAAGTCCAGCCGTCCGTCGCCCAGCGTGTAGTTCAGTCGCCGGTTGACTCGATATGCGCCGCCCCGGGCCTCGACCCAGGGCAGCAGCTGGAGCAGCCAGCGGGGGGTGATGCTTTGCATCTGCGGCTTGGACTTGGTCGTTGACGACAACTTGCGTGCCGCCGCGGTGCTGAGGCTGAGTTGTCCGACACCGTTGTGCCCGTTCAACTCCGGGGTCGGTTCCGTTGGGATTTCAGGCATGATTCGACCACCAATCGAATATGTGAAATGAGAGTGTCACACGAAAGTAATCGGGATAACCAGGCCTACCGGCACTGCTAACGGCTTTCCGGTAATTGCGGTCCAATGGACTTGCCACTCAACATGATAGGACCGGGCAGACGACGAGGGGCCGAAATCGAACACTCCAGTACACATCAACCCCCAGGCGCACGGCCGGCCGGTATCAGCGGAGTTCGGAGATGACCCTGGCGAATTGGTCGGCATGGTCGTGCTGAACGCTGGTGTAGGTGACGCCGTAGAGCTCGCGGTGATGGCGCAGTTGGTCGGCCATCGCGGGTACCGAGCCCGCGAGAACGGTTGGCAGAGCGAGCAGTTCCTCGTTGTGAGGCGGGGGCGGTCCCTGCGGGTCAACCGCAGATCGGGGATGCCGCGGTCGTCGCGAGGACAGCGGTGATGGTCAGGTTGAGTTGCAGTTGGCCGAATCTGTCGCCCGCGGCGTTGCGCACGAAATCGACACGCTCCGCGAGTGGATCGGGGGCGATGCTCCCTGATTTGCCGCCGGTGAATCCGACGATCCGGGCGTGATGAGCGGCCAGGGTGAGCACCCGGTCGCCCGACCCCGCGATCATCACGGGAATCTCCGGCAACGTAGTCGAGGATCTGAGTCGCGGCAGCCACGACCACTCCTCGCCAGGGCTGCCAGTCCTGGAAGTCCCGGACGATCTCGGAGGCGAGAACGTGGCGGAGCATGAGCCCGACTTCCTCGGTGTCGAAGATTCGCGACCCGGGCAGCAGGACGGTCAATTCTGTTGCGGTGGTGGTCTTTCCGGCACCGAATGTTCCGTTCAGCCAGACGATCATGGGATCGAGGGCATCGGGCGCAGGGCGTCGGCTGGGTCCGCGGCGATCGACGACGTAGGCGTTGACGGCAGTGTAGGCGACCGCGGCGTGGTGGTGGTCGAGCAGGTGTTCCCAGATCTCGCGGACGCTCGCGGCGGGGTGGTCGGCGAGGAAGGCGTCGATGTGGGTGGCGAGGCCGCCCAGGCCGGGCCGCCCGCGGTCGGGGTATTCCTGCGTGTCGGCGGGACGGGTGAGGCCAGAGCCGCGTCGAACAGCGGTCGACGGTGGAGAGCTTGCGGTCGAAGCTCAAACGGCCGACCACTCCGCGGATAACGTTGGTGCGCAACACTATTCGTGATTGACTCGCCGCACCCAAAGCGGTGGCCGGAGTGCAGGCCCGCCCCTGTGGCTCGGCCTGCTCCGACTGACACACACCGGCGATCGGTCAGGACTTGATGAAGTCCACGATGTCGGCATTGAGCTGTGCCGCGTGCGTGATCATGATGCCGTGACCGGTCGCAGGATATTCCTTGTAGGTGTTCACGGGGATCAGATCCTTGGTCTTGCGTCCACAGATGTCGATGGCCGCGGAGGCGTCGGCATCACCGTGGATGATCATGGTGGGTACCGCGATTTCCCGCAGCTCGGCGCGGAAGTCGGTGGTGAAGATGGTCTCCATGATCGCGTCGGACGCCAGCAATGAGCAGTCCATGCATTTCTGCACCATCCACGCGATGCGCGCGGAAGACACCTGGTTGCCCAAGTGGGTTGCGAAGAATGCCTGCGCATTCTGTTCCATCCACAGCGGACGGTCGGCGGCGCGGGCCGCATTCACCGCATCGGCGATGGCCTTCGGGACGCCGTCCGGGTTGTCGGCGGTCCGAGCCGGGAACGGCAGGGTCGCCGAGACCAGCATGATCCGATTGATCCGGTCGCTGCCGTGCCGCGTCAGGTACCGGATGATCTCGCCACCGGCCATGGAATGCGCGACCACCACGACATCGCTCAGGTCGAGGTGTTCCAGGAACGCCGCCAGATCCTCGGAAAGGGTGTCGTAGTCGTAACCGTGCCCGACCCAGTCGGACTTGCCGTGTCCACGCCGGTCGTAGGACAGGCAGCGCAGTCCCTGTCGGGACAGCGGCAGCATCTGCAGCTCCCAGGAGGTGCTGCTGAGCCAGCCGCCGGCGAGGAACAGCACCGGCTGTCCGGTACCCCAGTCCTGGTAGTGCAGCCGGGTACCATCGTGTGAGTCGAAGTAGGGCATGGGATTCTCCTGATCGTCCGTGGTTGTTCGTGTTGACCACAACGTTATTGAGATCCAACGGGCGGGGAATCTGTCGTTCTTAAGTACTTTCGATCGCGCAGTGACGTCGAGCGCTCCGGCGACCAATGCCGAGTACAAATGCCACAATCCGCTGGCGTTGGTGGGATCCAAGAACGGCCCGGGGACACTGCTCAGGTGGTCCCCTGCGGTCGGGCTGTCCAGACCGGAAGGCCCGACCGAAGGGAAGTCTCGATGAGTCATGTAGTAGACAGGAAGATTGGGAAACCCCCGAAAAGGAAAGAAAAAGAAAAAGAGAACGGTAACCTCCCCAAAAAGAACTTGCCGAATTTCTCTCTACAGAATCAAGAGCGGCGCGCATGCGCGCGCCGCCCGGTGCGCCCGCCCTCCCGCTCCGCTCCCGGGCGGGCATCCCGGCGAAGAACCAGGATGGGGGACCAAACACCACTGTCCATCACGACGCATACCGCCGAAATCCATTGCCTGCCGCACCCGGCGGACAGCAGTTATCACAACGGATCCTCCATAGCTTGTCTCGGGCCTGCGAACATCAGCGGATGGGCCGAGTACGCAGCGGCGACCCGGTCCAGGGCGGCACGTGAGAGATTGACGCCGCGAACCGTCACGTCCCGTACACCGGGAAGCTCGCGGAGCCGCTGTCGCACCGCGATCGCATACGTCACGGTCTTGAGGGCACACGCCCGGCACGCACCTTCAAATTCCAGCTCGATGTCTCCGGCCGCGGAGACGCCCACCACCGCGATGCCTCCGCCGTGAATACGCAGAAGCGGCCGAACCTGCGCGTCGAGTACCGCCTCGACGCTTGGGAAGTCAACGACAGTCATGACGCAGTGGACGTGGACGCGGTCCTATCCTGAACATCAACCCCGAACAGGCGCGCCTGATTGAGTCCAAGGATGCGGCGCTTATCGGTCTCGGTTATCTGCGGAAAGCCGTAGCGCTCCTGCAGTTCTTCATCGATCTCCATGTTCCAGAACCACTCGATCGCCGGCCTCGGGTCACCCAGAAGGGGCGCCTCAGAACCCCACAGCAACCGGTCAGAACCGACGTCACGCAGCAGACGGCCCAAGTACATCTTGAATTCCCAAGGGGCGATAAACGGCAGGTGCATCGTTCCCGACAGGACAAGGACAACGTTGGGATAGCGCGCGGCGATATAGACGCACTCCTCGAAGTAGGGCAGCGCCAGATGGTGGATAGCGAACGTCAGATCGGGGAAATCCCGTGCAGGCCTTTCGATATCGGTCGGAGTCAAGGTGTCCAACGGCGCCCGCGTGATCGGAAAGCCCTTGTGGAACTGCACGACCTCGATGCCAAGGTCAAGAGCGTGTTCCCAGATCGGATACGCGAGTTCACGGTCGTCACATCGCCACGACTGCTCGCCGACGTGCCCGCTGTAGAACTTGAACGACCGGGCTCCCATCTCCTTGACCTGGCGGGTCATCTCTGCAAGCGCACCGGCTTTGCCCGGGTACATCGGGTCCACGCCCCCGCAAAACATCACGCGGTCAGGAAACGCCTGGGCGAACTCATATTGCGCCTGGACCGGCGCGAATCCGTCCTTGTAGACGTCGTACAGCACCACGGCCTGAGCCATCGCCATGTCCGTCGGACCGTCGTCGAACAATAGACTTCCCAGGTCCTCAACCGTCCAGCGTCGGGCATACCCGTTCGCGCCAACATAGTCGGTCAGTGGTCGAAACGGCTCACCCCGACGCTGCGCCCCGATCCACAGCTGCCCCGCTCGGTCAACCGCCGACGTAGGAGCAACCAAGTTGTCATCTGACAAGTCGTACATGTGCACAACGTTGTCGAAGACGAAGACATCATGCTGAAACACCGAAGGGCTCCTCTGTCTCTTTTGGGTTTGGCCCCGTTTGGTATACACAGGATCAGGCGACTTGTGCCGTTTGAGCGAGTCGATCTTCGAAGTCCACTGAACCGATAATACCGATAGCCGAGTGGCGCCGGTGGTATTTACAATCGTATTTCGAGTCGCTGACCCCGATTTTTGTGGGGTAGCGGGTTGGCGTATGCCGGGTAGCGAGGTCCGTGGTGGTGGGTGCGGGGTAGCCGAGTTCGCCGCCTGACGGCTGCGGTGGCGCCCGGTTTCCACTTTTCCGGGGTGGTTTTCGGCAGCTCCTTCCTGGGGCTGTCTCTGGTGGGTCCGGTGGGTCAGGTGACGATGGCGCGGACGCAGTGGAATGCTGTTTCGAGTTGTGTTGCCCAAGGCCAGGTTTCGGGGATGCGGATGATGGTTTTGCGGGCGTGTTTCACGAAGCGGGCGGCGGTGTGGAGTAGCTGGTAGCGCAGGGTTTTCGGTTCGGCGACGGCGAGGGGGCCGTCGAGTAACAGCAGCCGGGTCCAGGCGAGCAGGTCGATCGCGAGGGCGACCGCGGCGAGCCAGGCGGTGTTGATGGCTTGCGACTGTGAGGGCCATTTCGCGAAGCCGGTGGCCTTGGCGTTTCTGATGCAGCCCTCCACTCGGGCGTGGACCCGGTGGCGCACTTCGAGGCGTTGGGGGACACGCACTCAACGTCACCTGGATCCGACCCGACGAAACTCCGGCCCGGGGGAACGACGCTGGTGTCTCGGCGCGTTGTCAGCCGAGACACCAGGCCAGATTCAAGGACTCAGTCGCCCAGAGAGCGAAAGCGTCGGACCGACAGCGGCAGGAAGATCGCGGTGATCAGCAGCGGCCAGATCAACGCCGCCACGATCGAGTGCTGTGTCATCCACGCGCCGCCTGCCCAGCCGGGATTGCCACACAGTTTCCGCACGGCGGAAGCTGTGGCCGACAACGGATTCCATTCCGCGATGACCGCCAACCACTTGGGCATGGTCGCCGTGTCGACGAACGCGTTCGACAGGAAGAGCACCGGCCATACCAGTACCTGAACGACGACGACCGATTCGGGTCCCTTGGCCATCAGACCGAGAAGGATCCCGACCCAAAGCAGCGAAAAGCGCAGCAGCAGTAGCAATCCTACTGCCAGGAGTGCATTGGGAAGGCCATCGTGCCAGCGCCAGCCGAGCGCTAGGCCCGTGCTGACGACGACCGTCAGCCCGACCGCCGTATTCAGGAGATCGGCGAGGCATCGCCCGCCGACGACGGCAGCGTCGTTCATCGGCAACGATCTGAACCGGTCGGTGACCCCTTTCGCGGTGTCGGTCGCGATGGCCGTCATGGTGGATTCGAGTCCGAACAGCATCGCCATCGCGAACATGCCCGGCATCAGATACTCGTAGTAGCGGCCCCCACCGGGGGTTTTGATGGCACCGCCGAAGATTGTGCCGAACATCAGCACCACCATGATCGGGAAGAGCCAACCGATCACTATCGGCGCGGGTTGGCTCAGCCAATGCGTCAAGTCGCGGCGGGTGATGGTCCGGAGGTCGCCGAAGGCCGACGTCCTGTGAGTTTGCACCATGGTCATGCGGAAACCTTTCCGTGCTCGGCGGATTCGCGACCGACCTCGGCGCGTGCTTCGCGGCTCGTCGCGGTGAGTTGGATGAAGACCTCGTCGAGGGACGGTCGTCGCACGTTGATGTCGTGCGGTGCAATGCCCGCGTCCCGCAGCGCGACAGCCATCGTGACGAGTGCGGTGGCACGGTCCGCGACGGGGATGCGGACCATATGGGATTGCGGATCGACTGTCACCTCGCCGATGGCGACGGCTTTGGCCAGCATCGCGGTCTGTTCGGCATCCGCGGGATCGGCGAGCGCGACCTCCAGCCAGTCCGTGCCGACGCGGGCCTTGAGGTCGGCGGGACTGCCCTCGGCGATCACCCTTCCGTGCGAGAGCATCACGATACGATCGGCAAGCCGATCGGCCTCCTCCAGGTACTGCGTGGTGAGCAACACGGTTGTGCCCGCCGCGACCAGCGCTTCGATGGCCGACCACACCTGCATCCGCGCCGCCGGATCAAGGCCGGCGGTCGGCTCATCGACGAAAAGCAGTGGCGGAGAAACGATCAACCCCGCCGCCAGGTCCAAGCGTCGCCGCATACCACCGGAATACTTGCCGACCGGCCGTCGCCCGACGGCGGCGAGGTCGAACTGTTCGAGCAGTTCGTCCGCGCGGCGCTGGGCCAGCACCGGAGCGAGCCCGTTGAGCCGCCCGAACATGACCAGGTTCTGCCGCCCGGAAAGCACCTCGTCGACCGCCGCGCTCTGACCAACAAGCCCGATGCGCTCCCGCACCCGCCGCGGCTCACGCCGAACGTCGTACCCGGCCACTCGTACCGCGCCGGAGTCGAACCGCAGGAGCGTCGACAAGATCCGGACGGTCGTCGTCTTGCCCGCGCCGTTCGGACCGAGCAGCCCGCACACCGACCCCGCCGGAACCCGCAGGTCGATGCCGTTGAGTCCGGTGCCATCCGCGGCCCCGCGATAACTCTTCCGCAGATCAGTGACGTCGATTGCCACATCCGATATCGGCATATTCACTCTCCCAGCCATAGAACGTACAGTGTACCGTACGACGTACGTTAGCGTATGGCAGCGATAGCGCCAGGCGGAGGGAGAATGTTCCCCGTGACATCACAGAAAGACGCCCCGGCGGATCCCGCGCGCACTCTCGCGCTGCTGTGGGGCCTGCATCCGAAGCCGGGACGCAAGGGCCTCAGCGTCGAGGTGATCGTCGCCGCCGGGATCGACCTGGCCGACTCCGAAGGCCTCGACGCCGTGTCCATGCGCCGGGTCGCCGACAGGCTCGGCGTTGGCGCGATGTCGCTCTATACCCATGTGCCCGGCAAGACCGATCTCTTCGACCTCATGCACGACGCGGTGCTCGCCGACCTCTACCGAGATCCCGACGAGCCGGCGCGGACCGTCGGCGGGTGGCGCGCCGCGATGGAACTTATCGCCGAACGCAACTGGAGTCTCTACCAGCGCCATCCGTGGATGCTCGACCTCGTCGGTAGCCGGCCGGTACTCGGACCGAACACCACCATCAAATACGAGACCGAACTGCGCCCACTCGAGGGCATCGGCCTCACCGACATCGAAATGGATTCCGTTCTGACACTGGTCATAACCCACGTGATCGGCACCGCACGCCTGTCGGCAGGCACCTCGAATACCGACCCGACCGACCCGCAATGGTGGGACATCGTCGGTCCGATCCTGCAAAGACTCATCGACCCCAACAAGTTCCCCGTGTCATCCCGGGTGGGGTCGGCGGCGGGCAGCGAGCACAACGCGGCAATCAGCCCGACACACGCGCTGAGCTTCGGCCTGGACCGGATCCTCGACGGCGTCGCCGATCTCATCACCCACCGCCGAACCGCACCGCAACACACGCCCTGACATCGGCAATAACGGCATTCGGCTGCCGTCGCCCGGATCGCCCACACAGAAAGGCTGGAACATGTTCTCTCGGCGGATTCGACAGCGGCGATCAATCATCCCGAATCGGTAACGATTAGAGCCTGCACTGCCTCCGCTTGAACGAGTTAGCGAACTGCGTTAACGGCAGCGTCTTCCACGTGTCCAACCTGGTCACAGTGTCAGCGCCCTCTTGGACTTGAGATAACCCGGCGGAAGATGTAATCGGTGGATGTGAGCCACGCACGGGTGTGGTCGATGTGTTCACGCTCGAGGGCATCGAGCGGAACAATCTCTTCGAGGAGGTCGGCGACAAGGGCCGTGGCGGGAAGCATGCTGCGAGGGTAGTAACCGGCACCGACATCCAGCGTCGGCGCCATCGTAGGTACCGCAATTACAGTGCCTCGCAAAGCAACTCGGGCCTCCGCCTGCGCGGTACCGGTCCGCACCGGAGAACGGTCACTGGCGGCAGATCCGGCAGGTACGGATGCGGGCCGAGTGCGGTGTACCTCATCGTCCGGGTACCGCTGCTTGGATGTGGTCGAGTTCGGCGTGGACACGGTCGACCACGTCCAGCAGCGGCATGGCGATGTCCCCGGTTCGGGCTTCGCGGATACGGTCGGTCAGATGTTCTGTCGATGACCGCAGTGCGGGCCTGGTTCGCACGGATACACCGGTCGCATCCGCATCCAGATTCGGTTCTGCGTTGCGAATTCGCGTCCCCAGGGGCGACTGCTGTCATCACGCCCGGGCTGCCGGCGGTGAGGCGTAGATTAGAGAAGGGTGAATGGTCAACTGCGCGTGAGTCATTGGCTGGCAAGCGGGGCAGCCGGGGCATTCAAGCGGGGAGTTCGTTGAGTAGCTGCTGGAATTCGATGGTGGGTGTCATGATCAGGGCGGTGTCGTCGAGTTCGACGTGGACAGCCGGTGTGATGGTGCCGTTGTGTGATAGAGGTGCGGGCTGACCGGCGAGGGGTCGGTTCGATGGCGTTGGGCCGATATCTGTGCCAGCACGTGGACTGCGCGCAGGATCGTGACTGTGGTGATCGGTGCGGCGTACAGGCGCAGGTGTGTCGGGATCGCGAATACGGCGCCGCGGGGGCTCGTAACGGGGTAGTCGCACAGCCAGAGCGCGTGTGCGCTGGTGTATTCCCCGCCGTCGAGCACGTACCAGGGTGGCGCGTCGTCGGGGAAGTCCGGTTCGATGAGGTCCGCGCGGCCATCTGTGAGTGTGTTGTGCTCGGCCAGCACGAATAGCTCGGCTTCTTCGATCGGCCAGCGGTCCAAGTCCTGGTAGGTGATCGCGGACATGGTGTGCACACCATCGAGCACCACACGCTGCAGGAGCCCGCACGGCAGTGCCCTGGACACGCTCCCGGGTGGTTCACGGAAGTCGTTGCCGTACAGCCGGGTTCGGATCAACGGTTTGCCGGTCGCGAAGTCCTGTGCTTCGAGGGGGAGCTTGCGTTCAGCTTCGAGGCGCGCGATGTCGGTGGCCAGGTAGTCCGCGGCCAACGCGGGCCAGTCCTGTGGCGGTGCGGCCGCGGCCCGGCGCAGGAGATCATCGAGCCGGACCGCGGCGGTCCCGGCCGGTCCGGTGAGAAACAGTTCGCCGTCGCTGGTCACCTGGACCGTGTAGCCGTGCAGCTGCGCTGCGGTAGCCAGCAACTCCACGACCATGTCATTGCCGCTCATCACCCCTCCTGACTGCCCGAACACCCCTCGTGCATCGGATGTCATGGCCAACGGGCCGAGGATAGCGGCGACGTCCGACATCTCAGGGCGCTCCCAGCGCCACCCACCCCCGAACTGGTCCAGATCGAAGCTGAACGGCAAGGATGGACAATGTCCTGTTCGCGCATGTGCGGAAGGCGGCCGGGGAGAACCTGTCGGAGTGGATCGCCAAGGCGTGTCGGCAGCGGCTGCTGGGTGAGGGTGTGCGGTCTGCGGTCGTCTGGGAGCGCGAGCACCCAGACGAGGCGGCCGCCGCCCGCGCCGCAGAGGCCGTACGGCAGTTGGAGGCCGACGCCGAGACTGAAGTCCGCTACCAGGCAGACGAAGCCGCCCGCCACCGCGGTGGTGACGGTGCCGAACCCACTGCCGCCGAGATCGCCGCAGCCGAGGCCCGTGTCCGGGCACTGTTCGAGCGCACCGACCGGAAACTGCAGGAGCAGCCGGACTGCGAGCAGTGAAGTCCCCTGCGCTCCCAGAGGTTCCGCAGTCGCGCCTGGCTGAATCTCTTCTTGCACAGTCTCTTCCGCGGCGCTGGGCTCATACCCAGGGGTTCGCCGGCGCTGCGGCACGGCTGGCGCCGCTGGCGGCAGACGATGCTGAGCTCCTGGTCGCCTCTGCGCTACTGCACGACATAGGCTATGTACCCGCGATCGCGGTGACCGGCTTCCATCCTCTCGACGGCGCCCGCTTCCTGCGCGAGGAGCACCAGGCCGATGAACGGTTGGTCCGACTGGTCGCCAACCACACCTTCGCGCTGCTGGAGGCCCAGGAGCGCGGACTGCGCGCCGAGCTGGAAGCCGAGTTCCCGATCCTGGACAACCTGCTACTGGTGGACACGCTGACGTACGCGGACATGACCACCACGCCTGACGGTGAGCCGACCACGCCCGCGGCCCGGATCGCGGAAATCCTCAGCCGGTACGGCCCGGATACGGTGGTGGGGCGGTTCATTCAGCGTGCCGAGCCCGAAATCCTCGCCGCTGCAACGCGTATCGACCGTCGACTTGCCGATCACCCGAGGTAGGGGTAGTTGCCGGACAGGAAGTCCCCGATCTGCTGACGCATGCTCGAGTGAATGTCGTACTCGTCCAAATCCTTCGGCATGACGAAAGCGACGCCGTCGGCCTCGTCGTTGATCGTCGGCTCTCCCGAGACCGGTTTTCCGATGTAGCAGTTCTCGTACTGCTGACGGACCTCGCCATCGGTGTAGGCGACGATATGGTTCCGATTGCTGTACACCCCAAGGAATCCCGTGACCTCCGCGGTGATGCCGGTTTCCTCCCGGCATTCGCGGATGGCGCATTCGGCGGCGGTCTCACCGAAGTCCAACGCCCCACCAGGCAGCGCCCATTGACCGGTGTCACGGCGCCGCTGCAGCAGGATCGCACCGTGGTCGTCGGTGACCAGCAGGTTACAGGCCACGACCAGTGAGTTCGGTGTGGGTGCAGCCGGGTCGTAGTAGTACTCGATCCTGCCCATGACTTCAGACCTTTCACTCAAGGGGTCCAGGGCTGCGCATCAGCCCAGATGGCGTCGAAGCTTTCGGTGTAGTTGTCGAACCAGCTCGTTCCGTCGATTCGTTTGAGCTGCAACACCTGGTTGGCGCTGGCGGGCTGGCCCCAGATGTGCGGATTGACCAGCAGGGTGTCGTCGTACCGGAACAGCGAGTTGTACAGGGTGGTGTCGTGCAGGCGCACCTCACACCGCTCCTGGCCTGGCAACAGCCGGTAGTAGCTCAGCGACGCCCGGATTTTCGCGGCCAAGGTGTCCCCACCTCCAGCTGGAAGAAGTGCCGGTGCTGGATGCCGGTTGCGGGCAAGTTCGATGATCGCGACCACTCGAAGTCCTGAGAGCGGTGGATTTACCGTTGCGGGTGAGCCGGGGCGATCTCGGCTTTAATCAGTGGTTATGTCCAGTTCTGTTGCCACCCAAGAGCTTCCTCCGTTGGTCAGGGGCCGCATTCGCAATACCAAACGCTTCGTCGACGACCCGATTGCGTTCCTGTCCGACTCGATGGCTGAACACGGCAACGTCTTTCGCTTCCAGCTGGTGAACGGGACCATGCTCGGGGTGACCCATCCGCACTACATCAAGTACATCCTGCAGGAACGTATGCGGACCTTCACGCGGGAAACCCAGATGTACGACCTGATGGAGCCGTTCGCAGGTCGTGGCCTGGCGTCGATTTCCGACCACGATCGCTGGCGCCGCAATCGGCGTCTGGTCCAACCCGCGTTCCACCACAAGCAGATCGCCGAGCTGAGCGAGATCATGGTGGCCGAGGTCGACGCCCTGTGCGCGGAATGGGCCGAGTACGCCCGCACCGGGCAAACGGTCGACCTGGGTCAGCAGCTGAGCCACCTCACCCTCCGGATCGTGGTGCGCGCGCTGTTCGGCCTGGATCCGCACGGTCCCTACATCGCCGACTTCGCCCGGGCGGCCGAGAACGCGAACGTGGAACTGGGCCGGTTCGTGCGTATGCCGTTGGTCCCCTTGAAGGTTCCAACGGCGAGTCACCGCCGGTTCTGGCGGGCGATCGCCGAGATGGACACCGTCGTCTACGCGGTGATCCGCGAGCTGCGCAAGCAGGACAACGGCGGCCTGCTGTCCATGCTCATCAACACCGAAGACGAGGACACCAGCGAGCGCTTCACCGACAAGGAGTTACGTGACGAGGTCGTGACCATGCTGTTCGCTGGTCACGAGACCAGCTCGTCGGCCCTGACGTCGGCCATGCTATTGCTGAGTATGCATCCGGAGCAGCGCAACCGGTTGCACCGGAGCGTCGACGGCGCGCTACCCGGCGGGCACGCGGTGATGACCGACCTGCCCGCGCTGTCCTACACCAAGCAGGTGCTGGACGAGGTGTTGCGCCTCAAGCCGCCGGCGTGGATGGGGCAGCGCCGCGCTGAGGAGGACGACGAGATCGGTGGCTTCGCCATCCCGGCCGGAACCTCGGTGATCTACAGCTACTACCACGCGCACCGCCACCCCGAGTTCTGGAGCCGGCCAGACTCTTTCGACCCGGACCGGTTCGCTCCCGACGCCGTTGCCGCCCGCGAACGCAACCTGCTGCTGCCCTTCGGCGCGGGCGGTCACATGTGCATCGGTAACGCGTTCGCGATGATGGAGATGCAACTGGCGCTGGCGACCATTGCGCGGCGATTCGAGTGGACCGTCGAGAACCCGGACCCCACTCCGATTTCCTCGCTGACGCTGAACACCAAATACCCCGTCATCGCCACACTGACCGAACGGTAGCAGCGGAGGCCGGCGCGGCTATCCGCCCGGATTGCCGCGCCGGTCCAGGATGCCCGGCCCGGGTGACAGTCGATGATCAATGCTCGTTGTGCGCGGCCGCGCCGCGCTGCTTGATGAGTTCGTCGAGAATCGCCCGCACGGTCTGAGGGCCGCCGTAGCGGTAGCCCTGCACCAGCGAGACGCCAAGATCGGCGAGCACTGCCGCTTGGTGCGCGTTCTCCACCCCTTCGGCGATGACCTCCATGTCGAGCGCCTTGCTGAGCGCCTTGATCGCCCCGAGCAGCGGCGGCGCGGGTACGTCCGTGGTGACCGCCGCAACAAAAGACCGGTCCACCTTGAGAATGTCCGATGGAATGGCCGCCAGCCTGCTCAACGATGAGTAACCGGTGCCGAAGTCGTCGATGGCGATGCGCACGCCGGTGTTCCGCAAAGCGTTCAGGTTGTCGATCGCGTTCTGTGACTCGGCCTCCAACTGCGTCTCGGTGACCTCGAGCACGAGCTGCCCGGCGTCCCAGCCGGTGCTGCGCAGAGTGCTGCGTACCCGGTGGGCGTAATCGCTGTCGGCCAACTCCAGACCGCTGACATTGACGTTCAGCGTGAGGTCGAGATCGCCGACAGTTCTGTGCAGCCAAGCTGCGTCCACACAGGCCCGGTGTAGCACCACCCGGTCCAGGTCGGCAATCAGGTTGTACTCCTCCGCGGCGCGGATCACCCCGCTCGAGCTCAGGCCAGGCTCGATGGCCGAGGACCAGCGCAACAGCGCCTCCACGCCGACCACCTTGCCACCGAAGGGCAGGCTGACGATCGGCTGGTACAGGACTTCCAGGTCGTCGTCCGCGATGGCACGGCGCAGCTCCTCAGCCAGGGCGATGCGCTGCCCGGATTCGAGCCTGGTCAGGTTGCGGCCTGCCTGCTTGGCCCGATATCGGCCCATATCGGCCCGGCTGACCAGCATAGATGCCGGTTCGCCCGGTTGCCATGACGTAACGCCCGCGCAGCAGCCGGTGGTTGTCGCCGCGCGCATGCGGTCGGTGAGCGCGACCGCGGTCGGTTCGGTTGTGTCCGGGAGCAGTACCGCGAACAGATCCCCACCGAGCCGGGCCAGTGTCTGTTCCGGCTCCAACAGGTTGCACCAGGTGTCAGCGACCTGCTGCAGCACCGCATCGCCCGTGGGCTGGTCGAGGTGCCCGTTGCTCGTCTGGAAGCGGTCCGGCTCGGCCAACACCAGCGCGGGGCGTTGGCCGAGCCGGCCGGCCTTGCCGATCTCGGCGTTCAGCAGCCGCTCGAAGCCGCGCCGGTTGAGCAGGCCGGTGAGCACATCGATATCGGCTTCTGCGGCCATCCGGGCCAGAATCGTGACCACCATGCCGACCACCACCGTCACCCCGGCCGGGATCACCCCGATCCACCATTGCAGTTGCTCGCGAGTGCCCAACACCACCATGCAGCACACCACGGCGAACGCGATCTCCAGGCCGGTGATGCGCCTGCTGAAGAAGAACGCGGCGTCGCAGGCGACGAAGACATACAACGACGACAGCGTGGCGGCGGCGGTGACGCCGGGAAGCCAATGAATGGCAACGGTGATCATTACGGTCCCGAGCGAGACCAAGATCGGGTGCGCGCGCACCGGCATCCGCTCACCCATCAGATACAGCAGGATGCCAGTGAGAACCGCGAGCAGCGCTATCCCGAACACGATGGTGCGAGGGCCCAACCCGTCGCCCGTCAGTGCAGCCACCGCGGCAGCGAGCAGTCCGCCGACAAAAAAGAATGCCCCCGTAGTCCAGGACATCAGGCCCGCTGTTGCTACCGCCGATGCTGCCCGCGCCCGAGTACGGGAACCACCGCGGGTTCCGACTCCTCGCATCTTTCCAGACTAGACGCGTAAGTCCGAAGGTCTTCGGGCTGATACTGCGTTGGCCTGGTCAGTAGTTGGGCGTGGGATATCTGCCCGCCGATGCTCAGTCGGACTCGCTGACGACGCGATCGAAGTCCTCGACGAATTTCGCTAGCAGGCGGGCGAATTCGTCCCGCTCGGTGTCCGTCCAGCCGGCCGTCGTGCGCGCGAAGACGGCCTGCCGAGCCTCGTGTACACCCGCGAGCGCCGCGCGGGCGCTCGGAGTCAGGCGAAGAAGCACGCGACGGGCATCGCCCTGATCGGCCTCACGACGTAGTAGTCCGTCGGCCACCGCACGGGCGACCAGGCGGCTGGCGCGCGGCTGGTCGACGCCGAGCGCCTGGGCGACATCCCCCACCGTCGCGGCATCCGCCCGCCCCTCCACCGCATCCAGCACGCCGAACGTGGTGGGGTCGACGGCCGTTCGAATGCCCTTGGCGCCCAGCCGATTCAACGTCCGGCGGGTCTGGCTGCGCCGGATCGCCACCATCGCGCGCTCGATCGTCCCCAACGCACTATCGCTCATACTTGCCATCTTACAAACACTTGCTAAACTACATTTATATGTCTTATGACAACCATTTGGAGTTCGCCATGACCACATCGGAACAGTCCGCACACCCGGGAAACGAAACCGGCATCCCCAGGCCGCTCGGCTACTGGGTCAAGCACATTCACAACCGGCTCGAGCACAATCTGGCCGCTCAGCTGCGAGAATTCAGCCTGGACCGGCGGGAGTGGCAGGTGCTCAACACCGTCGCGCACGGCCCCATCGATG
Source organism: Nocardia sp. GP40 (assembly GCF_050434125.1). NCBI lineage: Bacteria > Bacillati > Actinomycetota > Actinomycetes > Mycobacteriales > Nocardiaceae > Nocardia > Nocardia sp. GP40. The sequence goes on from NZ_JBNPVW010000006.1 coordinate 220,127, forward strand.
CGGACGGCATCAATCGCGCGCTCGAGCCGTTCTTCATCGCGGACGAGGCCGCCGCGGCGTCCCACACGACGGCGCTGAGCGAACGAGGCCTGATGCTGCGCGACCAGGCCGGGCGCTACCTGCTGACCTCGGCCGGTCAAGCTCTGCACGGCCGAGCCGCGGATCGCATCCACGACGTCCGGCTCGCCACCACGCGGGGCATCACGCCGGAGGAATACGCGCAGCTACTCGATCTGCTGCGGCGGGTATCCGAGAACGTGGATGTCGTTGCCGCACAGTGGGCGTAAACCTTGGAGTCTCGACGGCGTGAGCCTCAGCCCAGACGTTCGATGACGAAATCGGCCACGTCGGTGACCTTTTCGTCCAGATAGAAATGCCGCCCGGGAAAAGTGGCCAGATCGAAGTCACCGGTGGTGAAGCGGCGCCATTCCCCCGCCTGCGGCGGCGTCACGTCGGGATCCGCGTCGCCCACCATCGCGCAGATGCCGCACTGCAGCGGCTCCCCCGGCTCGTATCGGTACGTCTCGACCGCCTCGTAGTCCGCGCGGACCGCGGGCAGCACCAGCGCCGCCAGACTCGGCTCGGCCCGCAGGATCGCCACCGACGCGGGATCGTTGGCCAGGCGCTCCAATTCGGCGATTACCGCGGCGTCCGGGGCACGGGAGACGCTATGGGAGTACGGCACATCCGGCGCGGCTCGTCCCGAGACGAACAGCCGAATCGGACTCTGCCCCTTCGCCTCCAGCCGCCGGGCCACCTCGAAGGCCACGGTGGCGCCCATGCTGTGACCGAACAGCGCCAGCCGCGGCGCACCCGGGGACAGCGCGTCGGCGATCCGGTCCGCGAGCGCCCCGATATCGGGAATCATCGGATCGCCGAGCCGGTCCTGCCGACCGGGATACTGCGCCGCGAATACCGCTGTGCCCTGGTCGAAGCACCGCGCGAGCTCGCGGTAGGCGCTGGCCGAACCACCGCCCGGCGGGCAGCACACCAGCACCGCGCGGGGGTCGGGCACCGCGCGCAGCTCACGCAGCCACTCCCCTGCGACGATCCTTCCCGCCACGAACCTTCCTCTCCCGCACGCCGATCGACATACTCTCGCGGGCCCCGCGTCCACGGTCGCTCCGATCGCGAGACTACCCGCCGCACAGGCACCCTCGACGCGAATACCCACCGCGGCGTCGGCCGCATCGGGGTTGGGTTGATCATCCAGCGTCCGGCAGGCGCGGGAGGGTCAGCTGAGCGCGCACCCTTCCCGGGCGCAGAGATCGAGCCTCCGGTCGCCGCGGACTGTTGGCGACCCAACAACTGCCGCGACCACATCCGCCACGCCGGACCAGCAGTCGTTGGCGCGGCCCTGTTCTCGGCGTAGTCGACAGACTCGTGAATTCACTTGCCGTGCAATGCCTTTACGGCAAGTTCAACATCCTCGCCGCGCAGCATCTCACCACTGGGCGCCACCAGCGACAGCAGTGCGACGCCCTGGAACAGCGCGAAATACACCTTCCCGACCGCGCGGGCCTCCGCGGCGGTGAGGCCGGGATGCACCTCGCGCAGCAGCGTGGCCAGTTCCGGATAGACGCTGTCCGCGGCCGAGGCCAGGTAGGCCTGGGATTCGGGGGTGCGGGAGACGTTCACGGCGTTCTCGAGGCTGAGCATCAGCTGGTCTCGGCACTCGAACGCGACATTCAGCATCGCATCCCAGGTCGGTTCGATCGATTCGAACAGCGTGCGCCCCTCGCCCGCGTCCCGAATCGCCTCGTCCATCCCGTCGCCGATCTCGGCGCCCACCCCCTCGGTGACCGCCTCGGCGATGAGGCGGTCCTTGGACCCGAAGTGATAGCCGATGGCCGCCAGGCTCACCCCGGCCGCTCCCGCGATGTCGCGCGCGGTGACCTTGGCCAGACCGCGCTCGAGGATCACCTTCCGCGCCCCCGCCAGCAGATCTTCCCGATTACCCATATCCCCAGGTTACAACGTCTCAGACATTTGTACTAGACAGACGTGCAAGTCATATGGCACATTTGTCTAAGACGTTTGAGCCAACCGACAAGGAACCGTCATCATGAGCAGCACCGCCAACACCCCCCACGTCCTCGTCTCCGGCGGCGGCATCGCCGGGAACGCCGTTGCCCTGCAATTGCTCCGGGCCGGAATCCGGGTCACCATCGTCGAGCGCGCGGCCGCTCCCCGGCCCGGCGGGCAGGCCGTGGATCTGCGCGGCCCGAGCCGTGAGGTCGCCGAGCGGATGGGGCTCATGCCGGGCATCCGCAAGTACCAGCTCAACGAGCTCGGCATGAGCTACATCGATGCCAAGGGCCGTACCTTCTCCAACCTCTCGATGGAGCACTTCGACGGCAAGGGACCGGTGGCCGACATCGAGATCACCCGCGGTGATCTGAACCAGGTGCTACTGGACGAGGTCGCCGGGGCGGGCGGCGACCTCGACTACCGCTACGGCGAATGGATCTCCGCGCTGCGCCAGGACGACGCGGGCGTCGAGGTGGATTTCGCCTCCGGCCGCACCGAACGCTTCGATCTCGTCGTCGGCGCGGACGGCGTGCATTCGGCCACCCGCCGCCTGGCGTTCGGTCCCGAGGACACCTTCGCCACCTACCTCGGCGGCTGCATGTCCTTCTTCACCGTGCCGACCCCGCCCAACGTGCGGCCCGGCTGGTTCGCGATGCAGTTCGTGCCCGGTGCCACCGTGGGCCTGCGGCCCGACCACGACCCTGCGACGTCCAAGGCCATCCTCACCGTGCGGGCCGACAAGCCGGTTCCGGGCCTGCGCGGCGATGTCGAGGCCCAGCACCGGTTCTTCGCCGAGCACCTGACCGGCGCCGGCGACGGCTGGCACGCCCCGGCAATTCTCGATGCCATGGCCACCACCGAGGACTTCTACTTCGACGAGCTCGTCCGGATCGATATGCCCTCACTCAACGCCGGACGCGTGACGTTGCTGGGCGACGCGGGCTACTGCGGCTCGCCGATGACCGGCATGGGCACCGCGATGGCCATCGTCGGCGCGTATGTGCTCGCCGGTGAGATCGCCTCCACCCCGAACGATCTCGCGGACGCGCTGCGGCGCTACGAGGAGCGGGTGACCCCGTTCCTGGACGAGGCCAAGCAGTTGCCCGGCGGCGGCATCAAGATGATGGCCCCGAATACCCGATTCGGTCAGGCCATGATGCGTACCGCGAACCGCGTCATGTTTTCTCGGGCGATGCGGCCGCTGGCGATGAAGATGTTCTTCAGCAAGGGCGAGGACTACGTGCTCCCGGAGTACTGATACCCCCGCGCACCGGTCCCGCTGGACCGGTGCGCGTCCACCACGTGTCATGTCGGTGACGCCACGGATTAGGATTTCCCCGTGCCGCAGAAGATCATCATGGATGTCGATACCGGCATCGACGATTCGCTCGGTCTGCTCTATCTCCTCGCGAGCCCGCAGGCCGAGATCCTCGGCATCGCCTCCACCGCGGGTAACGTGCCCGCACCGCAGGTGGCGGCCAATAACCTGGCCCTGCTGGACCTGTGCCGGGCGCCCGACATCGAGGTCACCCTCGGGGCGGAGCAACCGCTGGCGATCCCCCTGCGCACCACGGAGGACACGCACGGCCCGCAAGGTGTCGGCTACGCCGAGTTCCCGCCGTCGCGCCGCACGCTCTCCGCGCGCTCGGCCGCCCACATGTGGGTCGATCTGGTGCGTGAGCATCCGGGCGATATCGTCGGGCTGTGCACCGGCCCGCTGACCAATCTCGCGCTCGCACTACGACTGGAACCGCAACTGCCGCAGCTGCTTCGGCGTCTGGTGGTGATGGGCGGAGCGTTCAACCATCCGGGGAACACCACGCCCACCAACGAATGGAACGTGCACGTGGATCCGGAGGCGTGGAAGGAGGTCTTCGACGCCTTCTCCGCCGCGCCGGCCGACCGCCGGCCCCTGGTCTGCGCGCTGGACATCACCGAGACCATCGAGATGCATCCCCATCATCTGATCCGCCTCGCCGAGCGCGCCGACAGCGTTCCGCGCCAGGAGGTTTCCGAATCCGACACCCCGGGCACGCGCTCGAAGGCGAGTAATCCGATTGTCCGCTATCTGACCGATGCGGTGCGGTTCTACTTCGAATTCCACCGCCAGTACGATCAGGGCTATCTGGCCCACATGCACGATCCGTTCGCGGCCGCGGTAGCCCTCGATCCCGGCCTCGCGACGACCCGGCCCGCGACGATCGACGTCGAACTGGGCGGGACCATCACCCGCGGCACCACGGTCGCGGACTGGGCGCGGATGTGGCACCGGGAACCCAACGCGGACATCGTCATCGGCACCGATCCGGCGGAGTTCTTCGACCGGCTGATCGCCCGGGTCGGTGATTTCGCCCGCGAGGTCTATCCGGCGGGGCAGTAAGGAGATTCGATGGGCGTCGACGACGACACCTACATCACGGAATTGCGGGAACGACTCGGCCTGGCCGGGTTCATCGATGTCCATACGCATTTCATGCCCGACCGGGTGCTGCGCAAGGTCTGGGCGTACTTCGACGCGGCCGGACCGCTCATCGCGCGGCCGTGGCCGATCGCCTACCGCGACGCGGAACAGGTGCGGTTGAAGACGCTGCGCGGATTCGGCGTTCGCGCCTTCACCTCGCTGGTCTATCCGCACAAGCCGGAGATGGCGGCCTGGCTCAACGATTGGTCGGCCGACTTCGCCGCCCGGACACCGGACTGCCTGCACACCGCGACATTCTTTCCCGAACCGGAGGCGGCCGGCTATGTGGAATCGGCGATCGAGGCCGGTGCGCGGATCTTCAAGGTACACATCCAGGTCGGCGACTTCCATCCCGCCGACCCGCTGCTGCGACCCGTGTGGGGCATGCTGTCCGAGGCCGGAGTTCCGGTCCTCGTTCACTGCGGATCCGGCCCCACCGCAGGCAGATTCACCGGTCCCGGGCCGATCGCCGAACTACTGCGGCAGTTTCCGCGCCTAGGGCTGATCGTCGCCCACATGGGCGCCCCCGAGTACTCCGAATTCCTCGATATCGCCGCGCAATATCCGCAGGTCCATCTCGACACCACCATGAACTTCACCGATTTCTTCGAATCCGAGGACCCCTTCCCCACCGCCGAACGCGCCCGCCTGAGCGAGCTCGGCGACCAAATCCTGTTCGGCAGCGACTTCCCCAATATCCCCTATTCCTACGGCCACGCCCTGTACGCCCTGGACCGCCTCGATCTGGGCGACGACTGGCTGCGCAAGGTCTGCCACGACAACGCCGCGCGGCTGTTCGAACTCTGAACGAGCCTCGCTCGCGGGGGTCTCAGGCGTCGAAGGCGCGCAGGATCTGCTCGGCGGCCAGCGCCGGGGTCAGCGAACCGTCGCGGACCTGCGATTCCACCTCGGCGCGAAGGGATTTCACGCCGGGGCTCTCCGCCAGACGGCGCAGCAACTGGTCGTGAACCATGGTCCAGGTCCAGTCGACCTGCTGACGTCGGCGCTTCTCGGCGAACTCCCCCGCCTCGGTGAGCACCCCTCGATGTTTGAGCACGGTATCCCAGAACGTGTCCAGACCGGTACCGTTCAGCCCGCTCATGGTCAGAACCGGTGGGCGCCACAGGGAGTCGCGGGGATGAATCAGGCGCATGGCGCCCTGCAGCTCGCGGGCGGCGGCCTTGGCCTCGAGTTCGTGGCGGCCGTCGGCCTTGTTGACCGCGACCAGGTCGGCCAGCTCGAGCACGCCCTTCTTGATGCCCTGCAACTGATCTCCGGTGCGGGCCAGGGTGAGGAAGCAGAACACGTCGACCATGTTGGCGACCGTCACCTCGGACTGGCCGACCCCGACCGTCTCGACGAGCACCACGTCGTACCCGGCCGCCTCGAGCAGCACGATCGTCTCGCGGGTGGCCTTGGCGACACCGCCCAGGGTGCCGGCGGTCGGCGAGGGCCGGATGAACGCGTCGCGCTCCACCGACAGCCGTGCCATCCGGGTCTTGTCGCCCAGGATCGACCCTCCGGTGCGCGTGGAGGACGGATCCACCGCCAGCACCGCGACCCGGTGCCCCCGGCCGAGCAAATACATGCCCAGGCCGTCGATGAACGTCGACTTGCCCACGCCTGGAACACCGGTAATGCCGACACGATTGGACTTCGCGGCCCCCTCCGAGCCGACCTTCAGCAGCAGCTGCTGCGCCAGGTCGCGATGATCGGCGCGGGTCGATTCGACCAGCGTGATCGCCCGCGCCAAACCCGGGCGCTTGCCGTGGCGCACATCGTCGGCCAGTTGGTCGACGTCGATCGTGCGCCGTTTCGCCCCGGCCGGTCCCGCGGCCGTCGGCCCCGTCGCGGCCCCCACCCCTGCGGTCGAGGTCAGCCTCGGATGTCCCGCCTGAACCCACTCCTGCCCACCGGGATCCGCCTGCCCCGCAACGGATTCAGCCACGCGACTTTCCCCGGAACCCTCGTCCCCACCGCGGGCGGCGCCGGGCGACAACGCCCGGGCGGCCTGTTCCCGCTCGTCAGCATGTTCGGAACGACGGTGGCCCGCAGTCGATGCGACGGACCCCGGACCACCGTCATTCCCGCCGGGTGAATTCATTCGCCCGCGCCGGAGCCGATCTCGTGTCCGAGTTCGGCCGCCAGTTTCTGCAGCAGGTCCACCGCGGCGTCGGCGATGACCGTGCCGGGCGCGAAGATCGCGGCCGCGCCCGCTGCGTACAGTTCGTCGAAGTCACCCGGCGGGATGACCCCGCCGACGACGACCATGATGTCGGGACGCCCGACATCGGCCAGCGCCTGCCGCAGGGCGGGCACCAGCGTGAGGTGGCCCGCGGCCAGCGACGACACCCCGACCACGTGCACGTCGTTGTCGGCCGCCTGCTGCGCCACCTCCTCCGGGGTCTGGAACAGCGGGCCCACGTCGACGTCCATGCCCAGATCGGCGAACGCCGTCGCGATCACCTTCTGACCGCGATCGTGCCCGTCCTGGCCCATCTTGCAGACCAGGATGCGGGGACGTCGGCCCTCGGCGGCGGCGAACTCCTCGACCAGCGCCATCGCGCGACTGATATTGGTCACCTTTCCGGCCTCCTCGCGGTAAACCCCCGAAAGAGTGCGGATCTCGGCCTGATGGCGCCCGTACACCTTCTCCAGCGCGTCGGAGATCTCCCCAACGGTGGCCTTGGCGCGCGCGGCGTCGATGGCCAGCGCCAGCAGGTTGTTGTCCATGCCGCCATCGGAAGACGCGGCGGCCCTGGTCAATTCGGCCAGCGCCCGCTCGACCTCGCCCGCGTCCCGTTCGGCGCGCAGGCGGCGCAGCTTCTCGTTCTGCTCGGCGCGCACCCGGGTGTTGTCGACCTTGAGCACCTCGATCGGGGTGTCCTCGGTGACCTGATACTTGTTGACCCCGATCACCGGCTGCTGCCCGGTGTCGATGCGGGCCTGGGTGCGGGCGGCGGCCTCCTCGATGCGCAGCTTCGGGATGCCCTCCGAAATCGCCTGTGCCATACCGCCGTGCGCCTGCACCTCGGCGATGTGGGCGCGGGCCCGCTCCGCGAGCTGATGGGTCAGCCACTCGACGTAGTAGGAGCCGCCCCACGGGTCGGCGGGCCGAGTCGTGTTGGACTCCTGCTGGATCAGCAGCTGGGTGTTGCGGGCGATGCGCGCGGAGAAGTCCGTGGGCAGCGCCAGCGCCTCGTCCAGGGCGTTGGTGTGCAGCGACTGAGTGTGACCCTGGGTGGCGGCCATGGCCTCCACGCAGGTGCGGGCGACGTTGTTGAAGACGTCCTGCGCGGTCAGCGACCAGCCCGAGGTCTGCGAATGTGTGCGCAGCGCAAGAGATTTCGCGTTCTTGGGTTCGAACTCGGCGACCAGCTCGCTCCAGAGCAGCCGTCCGGCGCGCATCTTGGCCACCTCCATGAAGAAGTTCATCCCGATGGCCCAGAAGAACGACAGCCGCGGGGCGAACTTGTCGACCTCCATGCCCGCGGCCAGACCCGCCTTGATGTACTCCACGCCGTCGGCCAGGGTGTACGCCAGCTCCAGGTCGGCGGTCGCGCCCGCCTCCTGAATGTGATAGCCCGAGATGGAGATCGAGTTGAACTTCGGCATCCGCGCCGAGGTGTAGGCGAAGATGTCGGAGATGATCCGCATCGAGGGCTCGGGCGGATAGATGTAGGTGTTGCGGACCATGAACTCCTTCAGAATGTCGTTCTGAATCGTTCCGGCCAGCTGTTCGGGCTTGACGCCCTGCTCCTCCGCGGCGACCACGTACAGCGCCAGGATCGGCAGCACGGCACCGTTCATGGTCATCGACACCGAGACCTGGTCCAGCGGAATGGAATCGAACAGCTCGCGCATGTCCAGGATGGAGTCGATGGCCACGCCCGCCATGCCGACGTCACCGGTGACGCGCGGGTGGTCCGAGTCGTAACCGCGGTGCGTGGCCAGGTCGAACGCGACCGACAGGCCCTTCTGGCCCGACTGCAGATTGCGGCGGTAGAAGGCGTTCGAGTCCGCCGCGGTGGAGAAGCCAGCGTACTGACGGATCGTCCACGGCTGATTCACGTACATGGTCGGGTACGGCCCGCGCACGAACGGCGCGATGCCCGGCACGCTGTCGAGCGGATAGCCCTGCGCGACAATGGCATCGCGGTCTGCCCTAGTGAAAACCGGTGGCACGTCGATGCCCTCGGGCGTCGACCACACCAGCTGCTCGGGCGTGTAGTTGTTCGCCTCGGCCGCGGCGCGCACGTACTCCCCCACCTGCGCGGCATCGACCGGCGCGGGGGTGTCCGGGCCGTCGCTCAGCGGTACATCCGCGAAGCTGCCGATCACATGGTTGATGGTCATCGTCTACGCTCCCAGCTTTTCCAGCAGGCCGGACAGCGCGGCGACCGCGTCCATCCGTGCGGTGAGGAATCCGTCCGGCCGGTGCGCGCCGGTCAGTTCGGCGACCGCCTTCTCCGGCCCGGCCAGCAGCACCGTGGTCACCCCGGCGCCCCGCAGCTGCTCCACCGCGGCGGCGGCCTCCGTGCCGTAACGTGCGTCGGTACCGCACAGCACCGCAACCAACGCGCCGGATTCCGATGCCGCGGAACCGATCCCGGCGAACTCCAGGGCGCCCGGGTTGATCGTCTCGATGCCGCCGGAGGCCAGGACGTTCGCGGTGAAGGTCACGCGGACGTTGTGCTCGGCGACGGGGCCGAGAGGCACCAGCAGGGCCTTGGGTCGCTCACCGTGGGCGGCCAGATAGCTGTCGGATCGGTTGCGCAGCTGCTCGAACGCGGCGCCGTAGCGGGCGATCGGCGACGGCACGCGCGCGGCCTCGGACAGCGGCCTTTCGGCAAGATTGGGGAATTCGCTGACGCCGGTCACCGACGTCTTGCGGTGCGCCACATCGCGATCGCGCTGCGCACGGGTCGCCGCTACTCGCTCGGCCAGCAGGCCCGAATCGAGCGCGGCACCGAATCCGCCCGCGGCCTCGAGCTCCTGCATGAACTCCCACGCCTTGGCCGCCAGCGCGTCGGTGAGACTCTCCACGTACCAGGAGCCCGCGCCCGGATCCTGCACGTGACCCAGATGCGATTCCTCCAGCAGCAGCAGCTGGGTGTTGCGGGCGATCCGCTGCGAGAACGGCTGCGACACATCGAGTTCGCCGGGCGGCAGGGCGACGTCGAAGGGCAGCACGGTCACGTAGTCGGCGCCGCCGACGCCCGCGCCGAAGGCGGCCAGGGTGGTGCGCAGCATGTTCACCCACGGATCGCGCTGGGTCATCATTGCCGCCGAGGTGACCGCCCACTGCGGTGCGTTGCCGAACGCCGGCGCGCCGAGCTGATGCGCCACCCGCGCCCAGAGCCGCCGCGCGGCACGGAATTTCGCGATGGTGGCGAACTGGTCGTCGGTGGCGGCGAAGCGGAACATCAACTGCCCCAGCGCATCGGCGATGTCCACGCCGGCGCCGGTCAGCGCGCGCAGGTACTCCAGGCCCGCCGCCACGGCCGCGCCGAGCTCCTGTGCGTCCGAGGCGCCCGCGTTGTGCACCGCCACACCGCAGACGGTCAGCGCGCGAACCGATTCCGGGCGCGCGATCGCCTGCTGGGCGAGTGCGACGGCGGTGTCCAGATCGGTGTGGGAGGTGCCGTTGAAACGGCTGGTGAGCGGGGTGAGGCCCAGCGAGATGCGGATGTCCTCGCGGCGCGGAGCCTGGTAACCGTCGAGGATCGAGAACAGCTGCGACGCGGCGGCGTTCCCGTCCGCGCCCGCGTCCAGGGCCAGCGGAGCCAGCTCGAACAGCAGCCCGTTCAGCGCCCTCGGCAGCTGTTCGACGGGCACGCCGCGCTCGCCCGCGCCCAGCCAGAGCGCGCTCACGCCGTTGTCCAGCCCGGCCAGAATCTCCTCGTTGACCGCGGCGGCATCCGCGCCCTCGAATCGCGCGGCCACGTGCCAGCCGCGATGCACGTCGCGGGTCGCGTCGGCGCCGCGCACGAAGGGGAATTCGCCCGGCAGCGGCTGCTCGGGGAGTTCGTCGCGGCGGGTGTACAGCGGCGCGATGGTCACGCCGTCATAGGTCGAGGTGTCCAGCAGGCGTTCGGGCTCCTCGCCCAGCTCAGCGGGCTCGACCCTCCGTGGCTTGGCCAGCACCCCGGCCACACCCTTACGCCATGCGGCATAGCCCGGGACGACTTCCGGGCCGGGATCGGAACCTATCGGCATCGCTGCTGTACCTCTTCCACTCGAGTCCGATACCTCTACCTGTACCGGACGCCGGGATGGGTCACCAACTCTTCGCATCACCTTCGCACACCGCTGTGTGCCTCGTTCGCAGACCCATTCTGCTGGGATTTCGGTCCCGCTCAACCTGTTGCACCGCCGCGGCGCGGAAGATCCCGAGCATGCGGGCGCGCCGAAGGCCGGCGCCTCCGCCCTCGGCAATGCGTTGTCCATCCGGCGGCTCAGGCCTCGCAAACGTCCGCCCCGCGTTCATCCGGGCGACCCGCGACCGGTCCCGGCGGGTAGCCTGACTCGGTGCTCAGGAGATTCCGCAATCCGCGATTCCTCGCGCTGCTGGTGTTGTGCGGTGTCGTGGCGGTGCTCGCCCTGCTGGCGCCGCACCCGTCCCCGCAGCAGATCCGCGACTGGGCGCACTCGGTCGGGCCGCTATTCCCGGTCGTCTTCTTCCTCGTGCACGCGATCGTCACCATCGCTCCGTTCCCGCGCACCGTATTCACCCTGAGTGCCGGGCTGCTGTTCGGGCCCGTGCTCGGCATCGGGCTCGCGGCGGGCGCGACCACGGTCAGCGCCGTCCTCACGCTGCTGATCGTGCGCGCGCTGGACCGGGAACAGGTCGCCGCGCGGCTGACCCACCCCGCGGTGCGCGCGGTCGACCGGCGCCTGGCCAAGCGCGGGTGGCTCGCGGTCGGATCGCTGCGGCTGATCGCGCCCGTGCCGTTCTCGGTGATCAACTACTGCGCGGGTCTGTCCTCGGTGCGAATGCTGCCCTATGTGCTGGCCACCGTCGTCGGTATCCTGCCCGGCACCATCGGCGTCGTCGTCCTGGGCGATGCGCTCACCGGGAAGACGCATCCGGCGCTGCTGGTGCTCTCCGGGATCTGTATCACCATCGGTGTGATCGGGTTGATCGTCGACGCGCGCTGGGGTGCGGGCGAATTTGCCGAGGTCGAGGCAGCGACCGAACAGGTAACCGAACCGGCCGACGCGTAGCGCTCCCGGAACCCGCAGCGCCTCGGCGCCGAATGCCGCAAGCAGGAGCCATTGGCGGCCGCGTCGCGCGCTGCGCTGCATGTTCTCCGTGCGAGCAGCGCTCCGCCGGGGGCGTTCCGCCGGCGCAGCGCCGCTTCTGTGTGGCCCGACGTGGTTGTTCCCGACGCCGTGGGCAGGCAGGGGACGTCGTAGCGGCCGGTCAGTTCGCCGGCAGGCCCAGGCCGCGCGCGAGCACCGGCCAGGACTTCTCGAGCTCGTCCTGCCAGTAACCCCAGGAGTGGGTGCCGGTGGACTCGAAGTCGTAGGTGGCGGGGATGCCCAGCTGGTTCAGCTTGGTCTGCATGTTGTGCGAGCAGTAGTTGACCGCGGCCTCGAGCGCACCGCCGACCGCGACCTCGTTGGCCAGCCCGCCGGGGCCCGGAGCCTGCAGGAAGGGTGAGCTGAGGGTGTCGTAGCGGCCGGGCAGGCCGGAGCCGCTGGACAGGAACAGGTTGAGCCCGCGCAACTGGTCGGCGTGTACGTAGGGATCGTTGGCGGCCCACATCGGATCGCCCTTGGGGCCGTACATGTTCGCCGTGTCACCGCCGCCCGCGGACACCACCGTCTTGACGAAGTCGTAGCCGATCGGGTCGCTGATCTGCGCGCAACCGCTCAGCGCCGCAACCGATTTGTACAGTCCGGGCGCGGCGATCGGCAGCTGCAGGACCGAGGTTCCCGACATGGACAGGCCGGCGATCGCATTGACTCCGTTGGTGTTCAGCGCCCGATCGATCAGCGGGGGCAGCTCCGTGGTCAGGAACGTCTTCCACATGTTCAGCCCGAGGGTGGGATCGGTTGCGCGCCAATCGGTGTAGTAGCTCCAGGCGCCGCCGATCGGCGTCACTACGTTGAGGTGTTTGTCCGCGAGGAATCCACTCACATCGGTCTCGCGCGACCAGGTCGCCGAATCCTGGCCGCCCCCGGCGCCATTGAGCAGGTACAGGGTCGGCGCCGGCGCCGAGGTGTCCGCGGGGCGCTGCACATCGACCTCGATGTTCTTGTGCATCGCCGCGGAGTACACCTGCAGCACCAGGTTGCGGCCGCGCGCCTGCACCGACGCGATGTGCGATCCGTCGGCGGAGCTGCCCGCGGCCTGGGCCGTGTCCGCGGCCGCGGGCACCGCCGCCGCCACGGGGGTCAGGGCCACGGCCGCCGCGGCGACGACCGCCGCGGTCGCTCTCTTCTTCGACAGATGCACACCGTCTCCTTCGGGCTGCTTGCGGGATGACGCTCTGCGCCGGCTGACGCACATACCCTTCCGGCGAGCTTTAAGAGAGCGCTGACCGAAGCCTGTGGGATACCTGAGACGCGACGTGACAAGTCCCACGCAACACCCACGAGATGGCCCAGGAGGTCGATCCGGCCGCACGCATCGTCTACGTGGACAAGGACCCGCTGGTGCTCGCGCACGCCCGGGCCCTGATGAAGAGCACGCCCGAGGGGCGCACCACCTTCATCCACGCCGACCTGCGCGATCCGGAGACGATCCTGCGTGATTCGCGATACACCGAAACCATCGATCCCGACCGGCCGGTGGGAATCATGCTGATCTCGGTTCTGATGTATTTCCGCGACTCGGACGGCATCCACGACATCATCGCGCGAGTGCTGGACGCGGTCGCGCCCGGCAGCTCCCTGGCCATCAGCCACTTCACCGCCGATTTCGATCCCCGGGGTGCGGAGCCGGCCGCGCGTGCCGCCGAGCGGTCCGGTATCACCCTGATCACCCGTGATCGGGCCGAGACCGAAAGGCTTTTCACCGGAACCAATCTCGTGGCGCCCGGGATATCCACGCTGGAGGCCTGGCACCTGGAACTTGCCGAGGTCCCGCTGTTCGATGTCGAGCCTCATTCCGGTCCCGCCTGGGCGTGGGCCGGAATGTGGCGCAAACCTCGAGCCACCGATACCCCGGAAATCGCGGCCGATCCGCTTTAAGCTGTGCGGCGTGTCATTCAGGTCAGGAGACCGCTTCGCGGGGTTCGTCATCGCGGCGCAGCTCGGAGTAGGCGGGAGCAGTGAGGTCTATCTGGCCGACGACGGGCAGGGTCCGGTCGCGCTGAAGATCATGAATACCGCCGCCGGGCAGTCGGATTCGGCGCGGGCGCGGTTCATCCACGAATTCGAGGTCGCGGTCAAACTGCACCACCCGAATATCGTGCAGATGTTCGCGCACGGGGAATTCGACGGGCGGCTGTGGTCGTCGCACGAATATATCGATGGCGCCGCCGCGCGCGGGCCGCAGCCGCGTGCCGATCCGGATCCGGCGATGGTCGTCGCCGTACTCACCGGAATCGCCCGCGCCCTGGACTATTCGCACACGATGCGGGTGCTGCATCTGGACGTCAAACCGGCCAATATGCTGGTGAGCCGCGACATTCCGGCGCCGCCGCCGGATGCCGATCCGATATCGCGGGCCGGTTCGCACGATCCCGATCCGGATCTCGTGGCAAGGGTCAAGCTCTCCGATTTCGGCACCGCCCGCCGGTTGGGCGGCGCCGGGCCCAAACTCACCCCGGAGGGTTTCATCGTCGGCTCGCTGCCATATGCTGCCCCGGAATTGTTGCGCGGCGAGCCAGTTCGCCCGGCGACCGACCAGTATGCGCTCGCCTGTTCCGCGGCGGAACTGCTCACCGGACAGCCGCCGTTCCCGCTGGTGAATCGGTACAAGCTCGCCGACGCGCAATTGCACGAGCCGCCGCCCGATATCTCGCGCCGCCGCTCCTGGATTCCCTGCGCGGTCGGCTCGATTCTGCGCAAATGCCTGGCAAAGGATCCGCATCAGCGGTATTCGACCTGCGCCGAGCCGATCAAGATGATCGCCCGCGCCCTGCGTGACATCGATCCGGCGGACTACTGAGCTGTATTCCGGTCGCCGCGGCGTCGGTGCGGCGGTCCACCGACGTTGGTCGACAACACCCTGCGGCTCGAATCATGCTGCACAGCAACAAATTCCATCTGCGGTCGCCGCCTGGATTCGATTCGGACTCAGCCCGCCTTCCCGGTGCCCGGCACGGGTTCGGGATCACGTTGCTCGCGCTCCTGGTCACGTTGCGCCGGTGTGGGATCCGCCAGGGTATCGATGGCCCGGGTGAGTTCGGCGAGGGCCGGCATGGCAGCCGCGAGCAGGTGCTGCCAGCCCGGGTGCAGGTCGTCCAGGGCGGTGCGCAGGATGTCCGTGTTGGTCGCCTGCCAGCCGCGCACGGCCGCGACACCGTCCTCGGTGAGGGTGAGGGTCACCGCACGGCGGTCCTCGCCCGGGGCCCGGGTGATCATGCGCTGGGTCTGCAATCCGTTCACCAGCGTGGTGACCGAATTCGGCGCCAGGCGCAACAGCCGGGCCACCTGCCCGGGCCGGATCCCGGGATGCTCGGCCACGCAGGACAGCAGTTCGAGCTGCGCGACCGACAGCGTATTGCCCGGATCGGCGGCGCGGGCGGCGCGGCGCATCGCCCGGCGCAGGGATGCGATCACCTCGGCGACGGCGCCCTCGGCGGGCCGGACCGCCACGGGCTGGGCCGGCGGTTCACTCATGGGCGCCTCCTCACGGTGCACGGATGCCTGTGATTGTGCCCGGCGCCCGGTCAGCGTCGACGCGGCGGCCAGGATCGCGAAGAACAGCAGTCCGATCAGCGCCAGCCGCGGCGCCGCGGACGGTGCGCTGGACTGGCGCTCCATGTGCAGCGCCAGGGTAACCACGGCGACGCCGCCCGCGGTGCCCAGTCCGCGGCCCATATTGACCAGTGCCCCGCTCGTGGCCGAGCGTCCCGCCGGGACCGCGCCCATGATGCCGGTGTTGTTGCTCGGGATGAAGACGCCCAGGCCGAGCCCGAGCACGCCCAGCCAGGCGAACGACCACCACGCCGCGGTGTCCGCCACCAGCGCGGCCAGCGCGATCATCGCCGCGGCCGCGCCCAGGCGCTCGCGCAGCCGGCCGTCCCAGTCCGGCGGCAGCACCTTGCCGCCGCCGACGGCGGCCAGGGCGAATCCGGCGGGCAGGGCGGTCAGGATCAGCCCGGATCTGCCCGCGGTCGCGCCGTGCAGCTGCGGGAACAACGCGAGCGGGCCGAACAGCACCAGATATGCCGCGAACGCCCCGACCAGCCCGGCGCCGACCGCACGTGGGCGCAGCATCGCCAGATCGATGAGCGGATCGGTCGCCCGGCGCGACCACCACCACAGCCCCGCCCCGCTGACCAGCGCCAGCGCCGCCAGCGCGACGGGCGCCCAGCCGGGGACCGGAAGGCCCGAGATCGAGGACACCGCCAGCAGCGCCGAACTGGTGCAGGTGATCAGCAAAAGCAGTCCGCGCCAATCTAATTCGGTCAGAGCGGCGCGATGCCGGGTGCGCGGCAGCAGGTAGCGGCCCGCGATCAGCGCGATGATGCCGACCGGGACGTTCACCCCGTACACCCAGCGCCAGCCGATGGAATCGACCATGAGCCCGCCGATCGCCGGCCCCAGCGCGAGCCCCAGCGCCTGTGCCCCGGCCTGCACGCCGAGCGCCGAACGCATGCGGCGCGCGGGCACGCTGGTGACCACCAGCGCGACGCTGTTGGCCTGCAGCATCGCCGCACCGATGGCCTGCAACACCCGGAATCCGATCAGCCAGCCCAGCCCCGGCGCGAGCGCACAGGCGGCCGAGGCGGCCGTGAAGACCACGAGTCCCTGCAGATAGACGACCTTGCGGCCGATCGAATCGGCGATCCGCCCGGCCGCCACCACCAGACCGACGACCGTCAGCAGGTAGGCCAGCGACACCCACTCCACTCCAGCCAGGGGCGCCCGGAATTCGCGCTGCACCGCCGGGAACGTGAGCGTGACGATGCTCGCGTCGAGCTGGCCCATGAACGCGCCCAGGCACACCGCCCCCACCGCGAGCCACCCCGCCCGCGGATGGTCTCGCACGAACGCAGGACGAGCCGACTCGACGAACAACATCACAGACCTCCCGCACGCACATGCAACATTTTCATTCTAGAACAGAACATTGATGTGCCCGTAACCGCTGGCATAGGATCGCGAAACGGACGCTGAACCGGACGTATATCGCCGGTCATCCCACGCTTACCGAGGCTGATCGGCCAGCCATCCCCAGGAGGCGACAGCGAAGTCTTGACGATATAGTTCGAGTACAGAACCTTCTAGCGACAACCTGCCGCACGGACGGCGAGTGCGACGGTGGTGGCGCCGACGGGCTGACGCGCCGAAACAGAACACGGCCCCGCCACCCGGACGAACCGGACGGCGGGGCCGTGCTGATGCTTGTTGTTGCCCCTGAGAGCGGCGCCTTACAGGTTGCGGCCGCAGACGGGCCACGCGCCGGGGCCCTGGCCTGCGAGCACGTTCTCCGCGACGCGGATCTGCTCGGCCCGGCTGGCGCTCGCGGGGTTGCCGCTGCCACCGTAGGCGTTCCAGGTGCTCTGGGTGAACTGCAGGCCACCGTAGAAGCCGTTACCGGTGTTGGCACCCCAGTTACCGCTGGCCTCACACTGCGCGACGGCATCCCAGTTGTGGCCACCGGACGCGGACGCGGTCGCGGTCAGGCCGAACGGAACGGCGATGAGGGCGCCGGCGACGGCAGTGAGTCCGAGCGTGCTGATCTTGCGGTTGCGAGACATATGGTTTTCCCTGCCTGCGCCCAACCACCCGGCAATATCGCGCCACCGAGCCCTGTCCCCAGAAAATGTCGGGTTCGAAGCTCGTATCACGGGACAGGTTTCCGGCGTTCGACGATACGAGTTCCAGCCCGTGTTCCGGGCCGCCACCGACGGTAACGGAGAATTCGCCGCAGATCACGTACAGATAACAGCAGTTATTTATATTAATCGTCGGACGATCTTGCGGGTTCCCGCGCACGACCTGCCGAAAATGACGGACTACATTCCTGTAGTTATAGTTCCGTTATGTGTTCGGGATCACACCGAAATTGTGATCCGGACCGCTGAGAGAGCGGGGCCCGGTTCACCGGTCTGCGGGCGCCGGAGCGTCCTCGGGCGCGGGCAGCGGCCAGCGGTCCACGTCCGTGAGCAGCAGCGGGCCCGGCGAGCCCAGCCCCGGATCGAACAGGCCCGGCTCCGACAGCAACCGGTCCCGCACCCTGACCTGGGCCGCAACGGTCAGTGGCGCATCCGGGACACCGTACTCGCCCCGCGGGCGCACCTCCCCGGCGTGCGCGAGCCACCCACCGGCCTGCCGCAGCACCTCGCCGCGGCCCGGCGACCCGTTCAGCAGCAGACCGCCGTACTCGGGCACCAGGGCCATCGCCGATCCGAGATGCTGCAGGCAGCGTGCGATCCCCAGGGCATGATCCAGGTCCCGGTAGCGGGTCAGTGCCCGCTGCCAGTCGTGCAGGGCGCGACGTGCCTCCCCGCGCTGCCACCGCAGCACTCCCATCGTCTCGTAGACGTGGGCCAGCCCCGCGGGATCACGGTCGTCCGCGGCCAGGGACTGCGCGACCCCCAGGCAGTTGCGCGCGGCATCCAGGCTCCCGAGGTGCAGGCGCACGATCGCCAAGTCGACCAGGATGCAGACCGCCCCCGCGACATCCCGGGCCGGAACCCGCCCCCACGCGCGCTCGAGCAGCGCGGCGGCCCCCTCGAGCGCGCGGACCCTCGTGGCCTCGTCGGTCCAGTCCTCCCGCAACCGCTGCATCGCCTCGCCCTGGTCACGCCGGGCGACCAGGGAGGACTTGTAGCGATGCAGCCACGACACCGCCGATTCGACGTCCCGCGCACCGAGGCGCACCCGCGCCAATTCGTGCTCCACCGGCTCATCGGCCGGCGTGGTGATCTCGGCGATACTCAGTGCCAGACCGTCTTTCGCGGCACTCCAGCCATTGCGGGCGTACCAGCGATCGAGCGCGTCGGCCAGCCGGATCAGTTCCGGCACCGCCGCCGAAAGCCTGCTCCGGCCGATCTCGCGGCAGTCCCGGATGAGCGCGATGAGATGCGCGTCCTCCTGCTCGAACCAGCGCCGTGCGCCGGCGCCGAGCCGGCCGGTGTCCAGCGCCGCGGCCCATCGGGTCGCACGATCGGCGTGATGACCCACCAGCGTCTGGAGCGCGGCCCCCCACTCGGGGCCGTCCGCGATTCCGTCGACCATGTCGGCGGGCAGCACGCACACCACCCGGAGCCGATCGCGAGTGTCGCGGGCCAGGATCCCGGCCCCGATGAGCCCCTCGATTTCCCTGGCGGCGGAACCGTTCCGGTCCGCGGGCGCGTCCTTCGGGAGCCGCTGGCGGGCGGTGAGCACCGCGGACACCAGGTCGTACAGGGCCGCCGTCTCGTACCTGTCGAACGGCAGCGCGCTGAGCACCTTCAGCACGCGATCGTCGCAGCCGGCGGGCAGCTGCGGATCCCGATTCACCTGACGCACGGGAGGTTCCGGTTCCGCACCAATGGCGCTCGGCCACGACCGCACCGGCGCTCCCGGCGAGATCAGGTCGGCGGTCAGCCGCAGCTCTCGCTGTGCCCACACGTGCTCCCAGGTGCGAATTGCCTGGCGCACCAACACATATCCGGCCGCCGCCAGCACCAGCAGCACCGCGATGCGGCTCAGCCAGGAGGAGACCGAAGTCAGCGCCGGGCTCTCGCCCACCTGCTTTTCCAGGAGTTTGCTGATAAGTTCCAAAAGCATCGAGGTGGAAAAGACCGACGCGATCCGCAGAAGTCCCTGCCACACCGACGATTTCGCGACGGACTCGGCCGAGGATTCCGGGGCGCCCGGCTCGGCGCCGTCGATGCGCTCGCCGGAGGTCATCGCAGCACGCCTCCGGTCAGGCCGGGCACCAGGAACCGCCGCCACGTCAGCAGCAGAAGCAGGACCGGCGGCACCGAGGACAGCAGCCCGGCGGCGGCCAGGTGCGCCACGCCCTCGTGAACCTGCCGCGCCTCGCTCCACAACAGCAGCGACCACGGGCTCGCGTCGGCGCCACGCACCTGCAGCCCGATGAAGAAGTCGTTCCACACCTGCACCAGCTGCAGCACCAGCACCGCGACCACGGCCGGTCCGGCGGTCCGGGCCACGCCGCGCACCCGATACCCGACGCTGGCGGGATCCCGCTGCGTCTCGGCCAGGGGACTGTCCGCGGGTGCGAGCAGCGCGCCGCGCAGAATCAGGATCGCTATCGGCAGCCCGATCGCCGCATGCACCAGAATCAACGGCATCGAGGTACCCGCCAGGCCGTGATCGGTGATGTACGACCGGATCGGGCCCAGATACACCTGCGCGGGCAGCACCGCGAGCACCACCAGCAATCCCATCACCGCGCGCGAGCGCGCCCGCGCCGACGACGCCGCCCGCCCGGATGCCGGCTCCGGCGCGGCAGCGTAGTACGCCGGCGGCAGCGCCGCCGTCACGGTCAGCACGCTCGCCACCACCGCCACCAGCGCCGTGTTCCGCAGCGCGCGCCACAGCTCGCCGTCGCGCCACACCGATCCCGGCCCGACCAGGGCGGGACCGTCGAGCCCGCGCCAGCTGTTCACGACCAGCACCGCCAGCGGCAACAGCAGCACCAACGACACCAGCCCTACCCGCAGGCACAGACCTCCCGCCTGCCACCCCACGGGAAGCACTCGCCGCCGCATCCGCCCGCTCAGCGAATCGATCTGCGCCCCAATGCCATCCGCCCGCCGACTCAATCGTGTCGCACGCCTGCCGACTTCTCGCGCGATCGCCACCCGCACGGCCCAATCACCTTCGCCCACAGCACCATTCGCAACGACACGCCTCTCCTGGCCCGCCGCCGCACCCACGTACGCGGCAATGCCTGCCTCGGACCTCACACCATCCGATCCGCCACTACCGTCCCCGGTGACATTCGACGCCGCGCGGCCATCCTCGGTACCGCCCTCACTCGAAACATCCACCCCTCCTCCGAAACTCCCGACACCGGCCTCGTCGCTGACCTTTCGGGCGACACTCGCTTCCCCACTGCCGCTCTCGATGCCGCCCTCGCCGCCCGCACCCATCTCGGCACTATGGTCCCCAGCGGAACGCGACCAAACACCGCTATGCCCAGCGTTGCCTGTCCCGGTGTCGGCCGCAGCGCTGCCGTCGCCGGCGATGCCGACTACACCGCCGCCGATTCGTGCGACACTCGCTTCCCCACTGCTGCTTTCGGTACCGCTCTCACCGACGGCACCCCCAACCCTGACACTCAGCTGAACGTCGCTGTGCCCGCCTTCCCTGGCGGCGCTCTCCTCAGCGACATATGACCCAGCGTTGGTGTGCGCGGCGCTGGACAGTGCAGCACCGGCAAGCCGAGGATCGCAGGACGCATGGCCGCTCGGCCGAACGACCGTCGCGATCGTCGTCAGGGTGGCGGCAAGAATGCGCAGGGCCCCGGCGGCGCCGCCGATGGCGACCGCAGTCAGCAGACCGCGTCGTGCGGGGCCGGACGCCGGGCCGCGGTATCGGATCGCGTCGACCGACATTCGCAGATGTACCGGAAGCGCGGCTCGCGGTGGGGTGGGCCAGCGGGTGTGATGGCGCGGCATGCCCATTTGCAGCAGCCAGGCGAGCAGGCCGACCAGCACCGCCAGGGGCAGCGAAAATGCGGCGGCGGCAGCGCGGTCGCCGCCGGAAGCCGCGGGGAGATACCACCAGTGCAGGGTCACGCTGTCCAATGTGTACTGCAGCGGACCGGGAACTCCCACGAGAATGACGTCGAAGACCCGGGCCGCGGCGACGGTGACCACCAGTCCGACGATCACAAGCACGGGGTTCAACAGCGCGAGTAGCCGCCACCAGCGCCGCCAGCCGGTGAGCGCGGCCAGATCGCTGCTGCGGACCGGGTCGGCCTCGATGCTCGCGATCGCCACGCGCACCAGCACGAACAGCGCGCCGAACCAGACCCAGGTGAATGCTCCGCCCAGCATCAGCGCATAGAGGAGCTTCTGCCCCGGCACGCTCGTGACGCCATCGGCGAACCATTCGATGATCAGCCGCCCCGCCAGGCCCGCGACGAACGCCGAAACGCCGAACGGCACGATCAGCGGCCACCACGGCCACCAGGTGTGCCGCAGCGTCCACGCGATCAGGATCGTCAATCCGAGCATCAGCACCGTGAGCAGCACCCAGGCCACGGTGATCGTGTACGACTCGATCCCGTCGCTGGTGCCGTACAGGATCCCCACCGCCGTCACGCCCACCACCGCCGGCAGCAGCACGGTTCGCAACCGGCCCACCGATTTCCGCAGCCACAACCACAGCAGCGCCGCGCCGACCCCGGCCGCGATCGTCCAGCACGCGAGCGGCCCCCAGCGCAGCTGCACGGCCGCCACGATCGCCGCGACCACCGCGCCGGCCAGCCACAGCGACCACATCACCAGGTCCCACGCGCGCGGCAGCCAACGATTCTCGTGCAACCGGCGCACCGTCCACGCGGCGCAGACCACGGCCGCACAGCACACCACGACCAGCGGCCGCGGCCCCGCGGCGAGCCATACCGTCGTCAGCGCGGGCGCCACCAGCAGGAGCATGAGCGCCAGCGCCGGCAGTTGCAGCACCAGCGGCGCCAGCCCCCGCAGCTGCCATCCGCTCACCAGCGCACCGGACATGCGGCGGGGCGCCAGCTCCAGGCGCAGACCGTTGGCCTCGATCCGATCGATGCCTGTCGCAGGTTCCGTCACAGCCACATCTGCTCCAGATCGCCGATCGCGCGCTCGGTGGCCGCACCCACGGCGGCGGACCCGTGGCCGCCGACATCGGTGAGAAATCGAGTCAGAATGCGCCACAACCCGTTCCGCCGCCCGCGCGGCCCCGCCAGATCCGCGAAGTCGAAGACGTCCCAGCTGTTCATCTGTGCGTGCACCGGCTCGAACACCCCGTAGTAGGACGCCGGTTCGGGTGCATCGAGCCGCGGCTGCACGAAACCGCCGTAGCGGGTGACCCACGGCTCCGGAGCCGAGGGGGCGGCCAATGCGGCCACGAGGTCGTCGGCGCGTTCGGACGCCGCCGAGGTCACCACCATGACGTCGCCGCCGCCGATGCGAGGGGCGACGGCATACTCGGCCCTCCGAAAGGCCGGAAACGGCATTACGCCGACGCTGGACTCGCCCCGGCCCGTGTGCCGAAGGCAGTCTCGCACAATGGGTTCCGCATAATCCGGTGCCACCACCATCGCGGCCCGGCCGTACAGGAACACATCTCGCACGGCGTCGGGAAACTGCCGTCGCAGCGTATCGGCGACCCCACCCGGAAATGCCCGTGCGTGCCCCCAGATGGCGCCGAGCATATGCAGCGTCGTTCGCACCTCCGGCCGATCCCAGCCCGCGGGCCACTTCGCCAGACTCTCGTACTCCTCGCGCGCTATCGCGCGCAGCACGTTCGAGAAGTGATACGCCAGCACCCAGCCGTCCGCGGCGCCGAGGGCGAACAGGCGGCGGTCGCCGCGGGCGTATTCATCGACCTTTCGCGACCAGTCCGCCAGGCACCACTCCCGTGGCGGGTCGTCCGGGGGAAACGCCTCGCGGTCGTACCAGACCAGGGACATGTTCGCGGACTTGAACGGCAGGCCGAAGAGGCTGGCCTGGCGGGCGCGGTGATCGGTATGCCACAGCACGTTCCACCACGAATCCGGATAGCGCTGCACACCGTCCGGTGCCCACAGCGATTCGTGCATCGCGCGCAACGTCGTGCCCGCGAGATCCTGGATCCGGCCGGCGTCAGGCAGCATCACGATGTCCGGCGCATCGCGACCCGCAGTGAGCGCGGTATCGATATCGTCACCCAGCGGCACGACCTCCACCGGGTCGGTGAACTGCGGCGCGCTGCGACCGGACCGCACCCCGTCCAGTACCGCGCGAAAGGCCTCCAGTTCGGATCCGCTCCAGGACACCGCAATTCGCAGCGCTCCCGAACTGCCGCGCAGAATCTCCGGCGCGCATGCCCCCGCGAACGGCAGGATCAATCCGGCCTGTAGCACGGCCCGTCGCGTAACCATCCCCCGAATACCGCTTCCTTGCAGTACACCCCGTCACCGGTCCCCCGGTCCGACGATTGCTACATCGCCGGACCGGGCCGGTCCGTTACCGTCCCGGCGGCTCCGGCGGCTGCCACCCCCGGGTCTGCTCCTGACTCGGCCGCTGCGGCGGCGGTGCCTGATACTGCGGCTGGAACTGCGCCGGGGTGCGCTGCGGCGAAATGCTCGCCTGCCCGGGCGTATTCCGCCCCCCGATCGGCGGCACCGGCGCCTCGACCGGGGTGGCCGCGGCCGCCTCGGCCGCGCGGACCGCCCGTGCGGCGGCCGGGTCGGTCGACACGTCGAACCAGTCGGCGACCTCGTCGGTGTCGTCCTCGGCCACCGGGCTGTCGCCGTCGGTGCTCGGCTCGTACCGGAACACGCCGTCCTCGCCCTGGGTGCCGAAGTTACGGGCGAAACCCTCGAGCGCCTTGCCGAAATCGCTGGGCACCATCCAGACCTTGTTGGCATCGCCCTTCGCGACGAGCGGCAGCGTCTGCATGTATTGGTAGGCAAGCAGTTCGGGCGTGGGCTTGCCCGATTTGATTGCCGCGAAGACCTTTTCGATCGCCTTGGCCTGGCCCTGGGCCTGCAGGTAGGCGGCCGCGCGTTCACCCTGGGCACGCAGGATACGGCTCTGCCGCTCACCCTCGGCGGACAGGATGGCGGACTGCTTGGAGCCCTCCGCGGCGAGGATCTGTGCCTGCTTGGCGCCCTCGGCCGTCTTGATCTGGGCCTCGCGGTTACCCTCCGCGGTCAGGATGATCGCGCGCTTCTCGCGGTCGGCCTTCATCTGCTTCTCCATCGATTCCTGAATCGATGGCGGCGGATCGATGGCCTTGAGCTCGACGCGCGACACGCGCAACCCCCACCGGCCGGTGGCCTCGTCAAGCACGCCGCGCAGCTGCGAGTTGATCTGGTCGCGGGAGGTCAGTGTCTCCTCCAGGGTCATGCCGCCGACCACGTTGCGCAGGGTGGTGATGGTCAGCTGCTCGACCGCGGCGATGTAGTTGCTGATCTCGTACACCGCGGCCTGCGGGCTGGTGACCTGGAAATACACCACCGAGTCGATCTGCACGGTGAGGTTGTCCTGGGTGATCACCGGCTGCGGCGGGAAGGACACCACCCGCTCGCGCAGGTCCACCCGGGCCCGCACCCGATCGGCGAACGGCACCAGCAGCGTCAGCTGCCCGGACACGGTGCGCGAGTACCGCCCCAGCCGCTCGATCACCGCCGCCTCGGCCTGCGGCACCAGCGCAATCGAACGGAACAACACCACCGCGACCAACAGGACCAGGACTACGGCGACTATCAGTGCAACCATTAGGGCCCCTTCCACACGACGGCGTGCGCGCCGTCGATCTTCATCACGTACACGGTTTCCCCCTCGGCATAACGCTCTGTCGGGTCCAAGGACCGCGCGCTCCAGACCTCACCGTCGATCTTCACCCGGCCGGACTCCTCGTCGACCGCCTCGAGCACCTTGGCCGTCTTACCCGGAAGCGCGTGCACATTCGTGGGCGTGGTCGGCGGAACGGCGAAGCGGCGCAACAGAAGCGGACGCACGAGGAACAGCAGCACCAGCGCGCTCACCCCGAACACGACCGCGTCGATGATCGCCGAGGTATCCGCGATCCCGCCCACGCCGGCCGTCACCAGCGCGGCGCCACCCAGCATGAGCAGCGTGAAATCACCGGTGAGCATCTCGGCGGCGGCGAGCAGAATGCCCGCGACCAAGAACGCAATTGCGGCCACGTCATCAACAGTAGCCGCCCGCACCGACACTCAGGGGTATACGACATAGACATTTCGCCGCGGCCCGGCGCACCGCACCGCCGAGCCCGGCGACTCGATCGCGAGGCCGGACTCCATCCGGCACGGTCCGCACGCCACGCGACGGCCGTGAGCACGCAATTCCTTGCAGCGATTGCATTTTCGCATTCCGTGCAGTGCTGCCACCTCCGCAACTCCGAACCGTTTCGACGCCGTCTCCCCGCCGATCCACACCCGAGGCGACCCCGCGTGGCTTGCACGCCACGCAAGGTCGCACGAAGTGTCGACCCTGCCGCCCGGCCGAGACGCTCGATCCCGAAAGCCTCAACGCCACAGCGACTCCGGCCGCCACCCGAGCCCCGTCGTCCGAGGATTCGCCCCGGCCAGTCGATGACCCGGCCGCTACCAGGGCACCGTCTCGTCCTGATAGTTGACGAATTTCAACCCCGGCTCGCCGCGATGACGTTCGATCGTGTCGACGACGCCCGGGATGGACTCCTCGATCGTCAGCGGCGCGTCCGCGCCGCCGAGCTCGGTGCGGACATGGCCCGGGCAGACGAGCAGCAGGGTGTGCCCGGCGTCGGCGTGGCGCACGGCGTAGCTGCGCATCAGCTGATTCAGGGCGGACTTGCTCGCGCGGTAGAGCTCGTGGCCGCCGTTGACGTTCAGGGCGAGGCTGCCCTGGCGCGAGGACATCACGCCGATCGTCCCGGCGGGCGCGACCAGCGTGCGCAGGGACTCGACCACGCGCAGCGGGCTCAGCGCGTTGGTGACCATGACCTCGACAAACATCTCCGTCGGGACCTCCCCGATCGGAAGGTTGCCCAGGGTGATCGCGGCATTGACGAACAACAGGTCGAGCCGGCGGCCGGCGAGGCGGTCGCGCAGCGCGGCGAGCTGGTCCTGCTCCGTCATGTCCAGGGATTCGACGGTGACCCGGCCGCCGGACGCCGCGGCCAGATCGTGCAGGCCGGTGTGCCCGGCGCCGCGGACGGTGCCGATGACGTCCCAGCCGCGGCGCGCGTAGGTTGCCGCCAGGCCCAGGCCGAGGCCGCGGGACGCGCCGACGACGAGTGCGGTGCTCATGCCCGCACCGCCGGGGCCAGGACGAGCTCACACCATTCGTGGAAGGTCGTCGGGCCGGTGCTGCCCGGCGTGCGCGGCACGCCGTCGTAGAGGCCTTCGTTCGCCGCGCGCGCCATGTCGACGTAGCCCTGCACGATCGCCCCGCCCGCCCCGCGCGCGGACATCCCGGCGCGCAGGTCCTCGAGCGACTGCCGGACATACCGGATCGGGCGGCCGAGCACCCCGGACATGATGCGGGCCATATCCTCCGGCGACAGCTCCTCCGGCCCCACGACGGGGACTTCGTCCGCACCGGTCCACGTGCGGTCGATCAGCAGATCGGCCGCCGCCGCCGCGATATCGCGGGTGGCCACGATCGGGGCGGCCAGGTCCGCGATGCCGGTGCCGGTGAAGACGCCGTCGTCGCGGATCGAAACCACCTGCCACAGCAGGTTGTCCATGAACGGCGGATTCGCCAGCGCCCGATAGGCCACGCCGGTGCTCCCGATGAGGTCGTCCATCGCCAGCGACGCCGTCACGTGCCCGGCGCGGCCGGCCACCGGGGTGCCGCGGCCGAGCGAGGAGACGCCGACGACATGCCCGACGCCCCGCGCGGTGAACGCCTTGGCGGCCGGGCGGGTGAATCCGGAATACACCGCGTCCAGGCTCGGCGCACCGGGATCCCCCGGCACCAGCCAGAACACGGCGTCCGCACCGGACAGGGCCCGGTCCACGACGCCGGGGTCGCCGTGGGAGCCGACGACGACGTCGACGCGGGCGCGGACCCGCTCGGGGAGTTTCCCGGGATCGCGGACGATGACGCGCAGTTCCGCATCGGGAGTGGGCTTTTCGTCGAGCAGGATCTCCAGCAGCCGGCTGCCGATCTGCCCGGTGGGAGTGGTGATGATGATCATGCTTCGAGTCTCGGGACGGCCGCGCGCGGCGTCCAATACCCTTCCCGGACATTGATACCCTGAGGGCATGGATCTCGATCTGCGCAAGCTCCGGTACTTCGTCGCGGTGGCGCAGCACCGGCACTTCGGCCGGGCGGCGGCCCAGCTCTACATCGCGCAGCCGGTGCTCAGCCGCCAGATCAGGGCCTTCGAACAGGAGCTGGACTGTCCCCTGCTCGAACGGACCACCCGCAGCGTGGAGCTGACCGCCGCCGGCAAGCAGCTCTACGAGGAGGCCCAAGGGCTGCTCGCGACCGTGGACGCGGCGGTGCGGCGGGTCCACGATGCCGACCGGGCCGTGCGGCGGCTGGTCATCGCCTTCGCCCACGGACTCCATGTGTCCGAGGCGATCCGGGCGTTCGGGTCCCGTCACCCGGACGTCGAGACCGACGTCCTGCCGGCCCGCTGGTGGGAGCAGGACGCGCCGCTGCGCGACGGCCGGGCCCACATCGGCTATCTGCGCCGGCCGTTCGACGACTCCGGCCTGCACACGATCCCCATCGGCCGCGATCACCGGGTGGCGTGCATGCCCGCCCGGCATCGGCTCGCGCACCGGCGCTTGCTCACCCTGGCCGACCTCGAGGGCGAGGCGATGCTCGACGCGGCGGGCCGGCGAACGGCCTCGGTTGAGGAGAAATTCGAGCGCATCGCCGCCGGGCACGGCATCTCGCTGGTCCCGGTGAGCGTCGCGCGGTTCTACTCCCGCCCAGATCTGGTCTGCCTGCCCGTCACCGACGCCCCGAGCGCCGAGACCTGCCTGGCCGTCGTGGCGGACCGGCCCGACCGGCTGCTGCGCGACTTCCTCGACATCGCCACCACGGCACTGCGCGACTCCGACCGAAACACGGACGCGGGTCCGGGCCGCCACGCCGCGCCGCCGAAACAGGGTGCGCGCACGGTACATTCGGACCGGTGAAGGACTACGGCGACATCTACTCCGGACATTCCCGCACCCACAAGCGCGCGATACCGCAGGTGAGCGCCGAGCGCGAGCTGGTGGCCGAGGATGCCGCGAGCGGATTCTGCGGCGCCGTGGTCGGTTTCGAGCGCACGTACGACGGGGAGTTCGTCAAGCTGGAGGATCGCGACGGGCGGGTGCGGCTGTTCGCGATGCGGGAGGCGGCGTTCCTGATCGACGGCCGGCCCGTCACGCTGGTCCGGCCCAAGGCCGCCGCGCCCGCGCGCCCTGCCCGCTCGGCCTCGGGCTCCACCCGCGTGGAGGGACTACGTGCCCGGGTGGCGCGCGGCAGCCGCATCTGGGTCGAGGGCGTGCACGACGCGGCGCTGGTGGAGCGGGTGTGGGGGCACGATCTGCGGGTCGAGGGCGTCGTGGTGGAACATCTCGAGGGCCTGGACAACCTGGGGGCCCGGCTCACCGAATTCGGCCCCGGCCCGGGTAATCGGGTCGGCGTGCTGGTCGACCACCTGGTCGACGGATCCAAGGAGACCTCGCTGACCACCGGCCTCGGGCCGCACGTGCTGGTCACGGGCCATCCGTACGTCGACGTCTGGCAGGCGGTGCGCCCCGCGGCGGTCGGCATCGCGGCCTGGCCGGACGTGCCTCGCGGCGAGGATTGGAAGACCGGCATCTGCCGCCGCCTGGGCTGGGGCACACCCCAGGACGGCTGGCGCCGGGTCTACAACGCCGTGGATTCCTACCGCGACCTGGAGGCCCCGCTGCTGGGCGCGGTGGAGCGCCTCATCGACTTCGTCACCGAAACCGACTGAGGCGCTTCATCTCTCCCGGCGGCCGCCCGAAATCGGCTGAACTGCATCGACACTCACATGCACACCGGCTCAGGCGTCGAACAGCCGCGCGAGCGCGTTGCGAGCGGCGGCGTCGCGGGTGGCGAGGGTGTTCAGCTCCTCGGCGAGGATGTGGAGCCACTCGTCGATGCCGACCTGCTTGCGGCTGATGACCACGCCGCGCACAACGCTGCGCACCTCGGCCTCGATGCCGCCGCGCTTGCCTTGACGCAGCTCCAGTTCCCGCTCCGGGGCGTGCACGCGGACCGCGACGGCCTGGCCGGGCTTGCCGCTCATCCGGTCGGACATGGTGCGCCGATACTCGACCTCGACCATCTCCTCCGGCAGTGCGTCGCCCAGGACGTTGGTCAAGACACGACCGTAGGACTCCACATCGCTGCGCTCGGCGCGCAGCGTGGCGATCATCGTGTGCATGTCCCACATCGGGCCGAGCTCGCCGCCGGTCACGACTTCGCCTCGCCGGCAGTCGATGTCGTGATGACCACCGCTACCCCCCTCATCTGTCCACCAGAGGCAGCACGAGCTGCGGTTTGGCGATGTGGTGGTCGGCGCGCAGGGGGCGGATGGCGGTGCCGACGGAGAAGAACTCGGTGGTGTGCCCGCCCCAGCGATGCGGCAGCGACAGCAGCTGCACCCCGACGATGCCCTCGGCGTGCAGGCTCTCCGCCTCCGCCTGCATCCGCGACATCGCCAGCTCGCGGGCGTCGTAGAGGGCCTCGGTGAACTGCGGGATCTCCACGTTCTGCCCGATGTTGCCCATCGCCTGCCAGAACCGTTGGTGCGCAATGTGATACACGCACGAGCCCATGACCATGCCCAGCGGCGCGTAGCCGGACTGAATCAGCGTCCAGAAGTCCTGGCCCGACAGGTCCGAGGTGAACGGCTTGTTCTGATTGTTGCGCCAGCTGCCCGGCTCAGCTGTGTTGATGCTTACCCCCGCCTCACCACCTCGGTCGTACTTCACCGCGGTGCCGATCGCGATGAATTCGGCCAGGTCGCTGCCGAACTCCTTGAACTCGATATCGAGCCGGACGCCGACGATCCCGTCCGCGCCCAGCACGTCGGCCTCCGCCTCCATCCTGGTCATCGCCAGTTCCCGCGCGTGGTACATCGCGTTCGAGAGGGTCTCGAGCTCCTGGTTCTTGTTCCACCGGCCGAACTGGAAGCCGACGTGGTAGATGCTCGAGCCCAGCACCATGCCCAGCGGGCGGAAACCGGCCTCGCGCACCAGCAGGAACTCGTTGACGCTCAGATCGGAGGTGAACAATGTGGTGCTCTGGCCGGGCCGCATCTCGGACAGGCGGCGCATGGCATCCTCGGGGATGCCCTGGCGCTCATCGGCACTGGTCATGCTCACCTCTCTGTTTCTCGTGTGATCATCGCCGTCACCGCAGCGGCATGATGGTCGGCGCACTGCTGCGCGCGGGCCGTGGGCCGTCCCGGAATCTCGATATCGCGGTGCCGAACACCTTCGACTCCGCGCAGAGCAGGACGGCATTGTTGAGCTCCTGGTCCCAGGTTCGCAACTGGATGTCCGACACGATCGCCCCGTCCGCCTGGGTCTCGGCGGCGTGGCGGCCGAACGTGTCGCGCGCCCGGTGCCGAACCCGGGTGATGAGGTCGGTCGGGCCGCTCACCTCCGTGTTGCCGGCCAGAATGCCCATCTGGTTGCGGCTGCGCCAGTCCAGATACTGCGCCTCGACCGCGATTCCGATGCCGATCCGGGCCGGGACCCACCCGGACTGCATCAGTTTGGCCACATCCTGGCCGGGAAGTACGGCGGTGAAGGGCTGCGTGGGCCGATGCCGGGACTGGGCCCGCACCGCGCTACCGAGGGCGACGAATTCCTGGGCGCTCTGCCCGAGATGGCTGCGCGTCAACCGCACCCCCACCACGCCGTCGGCGCCCATCGCCGCCGCCTCGGCCGTCATCCGGGCGAGCGCGGTGTTGTAGCCGCGATACAGCGCCTCCACGTACGGCTGGAAGTTCACCTGGCCCAGCCCGTAGGCGGCGCTCATGCCGTAGCCGCTCAGGCCGGTCCATCCGATCTGCTGCACGATGCAGCCCATGACCTCCGCGACCGGCGTCAGCCCCACCGATTCGACACCGACCGCGCCCGCCACCGACAGCAGGGAGGTGCGCACACCGGAGGACGAGAAGCGGGCCAGCCGCTCACGCGCCGCGTCCGGCAGCCACGCGCCGTCCGTGCCCGTCATGGGAGACTCCCTTCCGCAGTACCCGGTGTCCCGCAGAGCCGATCCCGATCCATCCTTCCACGCCCGCGCCCGCCGCGCCGCCGTCATCGTCTCGGCCGCCGGTGAGTTCGTCATCCGTGGCCACGAACGATAAGGTAGCCGAATGGTTGCCAGCGATGTCGACGCGTACCTCGCGGACGTGGCCGAGCCCGGACGGCACACGCTGCAGCAGCTCCGTTCGGATATCCGGGCGCTGCTCCCCGCGGCACAGGAATGCATCTCCTACGGGATGCCCGGATTCAAGGTCCAGGGGCAGGTCGTCGCGGGATTCGCCGCCTTCACCAAGCACCTCAGCTATCTGCCGCACAGCGGCTCGGTATTGCCGGCCCTCCCCAACAGTCTCGCTGGATACACGATGACGAAGAGCTCACTGCACTTCCCACCCGACCGTCCACTGCCGCGGGCGCTGGTGCGCAAGCTGCTCGAGACCCGGCTGCGGGAGTCCGGCATCGATCTCTGATCCTCCCGTCCGGCAGATTCCTGGTCGCGCAGGCGGATTGGGCTATCGTGTCCGCGGGAGCCGCCGGTCTCGGGCGTCTTGCCGTGCGACGAAGGATTGAAGGATGACCATGACCGACGGGCACGTGGAGCTCAACACCGACACCGTAGACGGAATCCCGGTGCTGTGGGCCGAGCCTGCGGACGGAACGTCGAACGGCGATCTCGTCCTGTGGCTGCCGTGGTTCACCGGAACCAAGGACGACGTCGCTCCGCAACTACGGCAACTGGCCGAGGCGGGATTCGCGGCAGTAAGCCTGGATCCCTGGCAGCACGGCGAACGCGGGCTCGAACCCGCGGAACAGCTCGCGATCCGGGTGTTCAGCGATTTCCGCCGGAACATGTGGCCGATCCTCGGCCAGACGGCCCTGGACACCCTCCGAGTCATCGACTGGGCCACAACGAATCTCGGAGTTCGCGGCACGGTGAAGATGGGCGGCTTCTCGATGGGAGGCGACATCGCGATCGCCGCCGCGGGCATCGACACCAGGATCAGCACCGTCGCCGCCGTGATCGCCACCCCGGACTGGCTGCGACCGGGCATGCACGATTTCCAGGATCCGGACACTGTGCTCCCGCCCGGCGAGCCCGACGCGTACGCCGAATTCTTCTACGATCACCTCGATCCGATCACCAACGCCGCCCGCTACGCGCATCGGCCCGCAATCACCGTGGAATGCGGCGCCGACGACGCACATGTCCCGGCCGACGGCGCAATCCGATTCCGCGACCTGCTCTCGACGACCTATCCCGGCTACGGCGACCGGATCCGGGTCACGCTGCACCCCGGTCTGGGCCATGCGCCGGCACCGCAGATGTGGGACAACTGCCTCGACTGGTTTCGGCAGCACTGATCACTCGTCCGTCGGCACCCCCACCCAGCGGCCGATGCAGGCCAGCAGATCGTCTGGATCGACCGGCTTGGTGATGTAATCGCTCGCGCCCGAGGACAGGCTCTTGTCGCGATCCCCCGCCATCGCCTTGGCCGTCACCATGATGATCGGCAGGCGATTGAACCGGGGCATCTTGCGGATCGCGGCGGTGGTGGCGTAGCCGTCCATCTCCGGCATCATGACGTCCATCAGGATCACGTCCACCTCCGGGTAGGCCTGCAACGCCTCGATTCCCTTGCGGCCGTTGGGCGCATGGTCCACCGACATGCCGTTCAGCTCCAGCATGCCGGCGATGGCGAGCACGTTGCGGGTGTCGTCGTCGATGAGCAGCACCCTGCGGCCGCGCAGGCCCGAATACTGTTTGGGCCGGCCCGGCTTCTCCAGTTCGGTGGAATGCGGATGGGTCAGCTGCAGAATGAACCGCTCGCGGAACTCGTCGGCGGAGGCGAACAGCTCCACCTGGTTGTTCCGGGCGATCGCCTCGGTCAGCAGGACCTCCTCGTTGTCGGCATCGGCGACCGCATAGGCCAGCACCGCAGCGGTTTTCGACGACATGGCCGCCCTCATCCCGCTCAGGAACTCCGGCGACGACATCCCATCCATACCGACATCGACCAGCACGCACTGACTTCCGGAAGCGGCCGCCAGCGCCTGCTCGGAGGTCCCGACGGACTCCAGGTGGACCGGACCGGTGGTGTCGGCCAGCTGTGCCACGACGCCGGACACCAGGCGCGTCAGCGGCCGCTCGGTCTGATCCTCGACGACGAGCACGACCCGGTCGGAAGACTCTGGGAGGGCACGGGATTCGGCGACGATCTCCGGCTGCGTGTCCAGCGGCAGGTACAGCGTGAAGGTACTACCCACCCCGATCTGACTCTCGGCGCTGATCTCGCCGCCGAGCAGATTCGCGACCTGCCTGCTGATCGACAGGCCCAGGCCGGTGCCGGCGTAGCGGCGGCTGGTGGTCCCGTCGGCCTGCTGGAAGGCGGCGAAGATCGTCTCCAGATTCTGCTCGGCGATGCCGATTCCCGTGTCGCTCACCGAGAATGCGATGTGCTCGTCGAATCGGCGCACCGTGAGCCGGACGGTGCCCGTCTCGGTGAATTTGACGGCATTGGACAGCAGATTGCGCAGCACCTGACGCAGCCGCTGTTCGTCGGTCTCCAGCTGCGCGGGGGCGTCGGGCTCCACCACCACGTCGAACTGCAGACCCTTCTGCGTGGTCAGCGGGCGGAACGTGGTCTGCACGTAGTCCAGCAGCTGGCGCAGGGGCACCGGCTCGGTGTGGATATCCATCTTGCCGGCCTCGACCTTCGACAGGTCGAGGATGTCGTCGATCAGCTGCTGCAGATCCTTTCCAGCGGACTGGATCACCTTGGCGAATTCGACCTGCTTCTCGGTGAGGTTGCGCGAGGCGTTCTGCGCCAGCACGCCCGCCAGGATGAGCAGGCTGGTCAGCGGGGTGCGCAGTTCGTGCGACATGTTCGCCAGGAATTCCGACTTGTACTTCGAGGCCAGCGCGATCTGCTGGGCGCGCTCCTCGATCTCCTGCCGCGCCTGCTCGATCTCGAAGTTCTTCATTTCGATGTCGCGGTTCTGGCGTACGAGCAGTTCGGCCTTCTCCTCGAGATCGGCGTTGGACTGCTGCAGCTGACCGGCCAGCCGCTGCGACTCCCCGAGCAGGGTGTCGGTGCGGGCGCTGGCCATGATCGTATTGACATTGACGCCGATGGTCTCCATCAGCTGCTCCAGGAAGTCGCGCTGCACGACCGTGAACCTGGTGAACGAGGCCACCTCCATGACCCCGAGCACCTGATCCTCGAAGACGATCGGCAGCACGATCAGGCTGGCCGGACGTCCGGACCCCAACCCGGAGGAGATCTGCACGTAATCCGGCGGCGTCCGATCGATCATGATCGCCTTCTTCGACTGCGCGACCTGCCCGACCAGCGACTGGCCGAGGTAGAAGATCGTCCCGTCCTCGATGCGCCCATATCCGGCGATCAGGCGCAATACCGGGCGGTCGTTCTCGGTCTCCATGAAGAAGAAGGTGCCGTACTGGGCTCCGACCAGCGGGGTGACCTGATTCATGATGAGCTGGGCCACGGCGGACAGATCGCGATGGCCCTGCAGGCGCCCGGAGATCCGGGCCAGGTTGGTATTGAGCCAGGCCTGTTCCTCGTTGGTGCGGGTCGTTTCGCGCAGCGACTGCACCATCGCGTTGATGTTGTCCTTCAACTCGGCGACCTCGCCCTTGGCCTCGACCGAAATGGACCGGGTCAGGTCTCCGGTGGCCACCGCGCCCGTGACCTCGGCGATGGCGCGAACCTGCCGCGTCAGATTGCCGGCGAGCTCGTTCACGTTCTCGGTGAGGCGCTTCCAGGTGCCGGACACGCCCTCGACCTCGGCCTGACCGCCGAGCTGCCCCTCCTTGCCGACCTCGCGGGCCACGCGGGTGACCTCCGCGGCAAAGGCCGAGAGCGTGTCGACCATGGTGTTGATGGTGGTCTTGAGCTCCAGGATCTCACCGCGCGCGTCGACGTCGATCTTCTGCGACAGATCGCCGCGAGCCACCGCCGTGGTGACCTGAGCGATGGACCGCACCTGATTCGTCAGATTGCCGGCCATCGAATTCACGTTGTCGGTCAGGCTCTTCCAGGTTCCGGCCACGTTCTGTACGCGGGCCTGGCCGCCAAGGATGCCCTCCGTGCCGACCTCGCGCGCGACGCGGGTCACCTCGTCCGCGAATGCGGAGAGCGTGTCGACCATGGTGTTGATCGTCTGCGCCAGCGCGGCGACCTCGCCCTTGGCCTCGACGGTGATCTTCTGCGACAGATCGCCCCTGGCGACCGCCGTCGCGACCTGGGCGATGGAGCGCACCTGATCGGTCAGATTGTCGGCCATCACGTTCACCGACTCCGTCAGGCCCTTCCAAGTACCCGACACCCCCTTCACATCGGCCTGACCACCCAGCCGCCCCTGGGTACCGACATCGCGCGCGACGCGGGTGACCTCGTCCGCGAAGGAGGACAGCGTGTCGACCATCGTATTGATCGTGTCCTTCAGCTCCAGAATCTCACCGCGCGCATCCACCCTGATCTTCTGCGACAGATCGCCGCGGGCGACGGCGGTGGTGACCTCGGCGATGGAGCGCACCTGCGCGGTCAGATTGTCGGCCATCACGTTCACCGACTCCGTCAGGCCCTTCCAAGTACCCGACACCCCCTTCACATCGGCCTGACCACCCAGCCGCCCGTCGGTGCCGACCTCCCGGGCCACGCGGGTGACCTCGTCCGCGAACGATGACAACGTGTCGACCATCGTATTGATGGTGTCCTTCAGCTCCAGGATCTCACCACGCGCATCCACCCGGATCTTCTGCGACAGATCGCCTTTCGCGACCGCGGTGGCGACCTGGGCGATGGAGCGCACCTGATCGGTGAGGTTGTCGGCCATGAAGTTCACCGACTCGGTCAGGCCCTTCCAGGTGCCCGAGACCCCCAGTACCTGGGCCTGACCACCGAGCCGGCCCTCGGTGCCAACCTCCCGGGCTACGCGGGTGACCTCGTCCGCGAACGAGGACAACGTGTCGACCATCGTATTGATGGTGTTCTTCAACTCCTGGATCTCGCCGCGGGCATCGACCGTAATCTTCTGCGACAGATCGCCTTTCGCCACCGAGGTGGTGACCTCGGCGATCGCGCGAACCTGTGCGGTGAGGTTGCCGGCCATGATGTTCACCGATTCGGTGAGATCGCGCCAGGTGCCCGACACCTCCGGCACCTTCGCCTGGCCGCCGAGGCGGCCCTCGCTGCCCACCTCGCGGGCCACGCGGGTGACCTCGTCCGCGAACGAGGACAGCTGGTCGACCATCGTATTGATCGTGTTCTTCAGCTCCAGCAGCTCACCCTTGACGTCGACGGTGATCTTCTGGGACAGGTCGCCCTTCGCGACGGCGGTGGCGACACCGGCGATATCGCGCACCTGCGAGGTGAGGTTGTCGGCCATGGCATTGACCGAATCGGTCAGATCCTTCCAGCTGCCCGAGACCCCGGGCACCGCCGCCTGACCACCGAGTTTGCCCTCGGTGCCGACCTCTCGTGCCACTCGCGTGACCTCCGTGGTGAACAGCGCGAGCTGGTCGACCATGCCGTTGAACACCAGGGAGATCTCGTCCAGGACCGGGTCGCCCACCTCGGGCAGGTACCGGCGAAAGTCGCCGTCGCGAACCGCCTTGAGACCCTCGAGCAGCGGCTGCAGGCGCTCATCGTTGCTACTGACTCGTTCCGTGGTCAGGGTGTCGCTGGCCATCGCTTGCCGCCTTCGTGTGGAGCCTGTCTGTATTTACAGATCTACGTCGTTACAGATCTACGTCGAAATGGTTCTCGCCCGCTGCCACCCGGCGGATGATGCCGAGCAGGTCGTCGAACAGGCCTGTCTTGAGCACCAGGCCCGCGCCACCTGCCTCGATGACGCGGTTCAGCGTGTCCCGGTCGGCATCCCCGGTGAAGACCAGGACCCTGGCCTGCGGCGATACGTGGCGCAACACTGTGATCGCGTCGATGCTGTTGCCGTCGGGAAGCCGGCGGTCCAGGAGGATGACATCGGGAAGGATCTGGGAGGCGGTGGAGACCGTCTCCGCGATCGACCCGGTGGTAGCGACGACCTCGATGTCGTCGACCAGCTCGAATGCCGAATGCAGTGCCACCACCACCATCGGATGGTCCTCCGCCAGCAGTAGCCTGGTACGACCGTCCGCGATGTCAGCCGACATGAGCGCCAGTGTATTCCGCCGCTAAGGGATTACCATCGGCTTTCAATAACGAACTGACAAGCCGACTTCACGTTTTGCCGGAAGCGAGCTACCTGCAATGAAGTGCTGGTGGCGGGCCGCCCGCCCCGACCCGCCACCCACGCTCACCGGGGCGCCGGGGTGAAGATGACGAATCTGTTGCCGTCGGCATCCAGCAGATGGGCCGAGACCAGACCGGCCGGCGTGGTGGCGGCCGGGTGCAGCACCTTGCCGCCCAGCTCCACCGCGCGCTCGCAGGTCTGCCCGACATCGGCAACCTGAACACAGAACGCGGCGTATGCGGTATCCGCGGCGTCGAGCCGATCGAACCCGCCGCTGGGCACCTGCTGCCCCGGATAGGTGACGAGCTGATACTCCGCGCCGCTGCCCGGATCCGCCCGGAAGGTCCAGTCGAACAGGCTGCCGTAGAAGCGCTCGGCCGCGACGGGATCCGCGCTACCCACCTGGAACCAGGTGACCGTGCCGTTTGCGGGTTCCATCGGAATTCTCCTTCGATTTCGTGCCCGGCCGGGATGACCGCGCCACATCAGTGTCGAAGCCCCTCGCGACAGCCCTATGTCGGTGTTTCCGAACGAATTCCGGAATTTTCTACAGTCGCACCGGCCGCAGCAACCGCTCCGGCGGCAGATCCTCGATATCCCCGAGCGAACGCGAGGCCGGGGCGGGCTCGGCCAGCGCCGCGGCGGTGATCCGGTCCAGCCGGAACACCCGGTTGCCCTGGCGCAGCCTGCACCAGCCGACCAGGTACCACCCCTCGGTGCCGCACATCAGCAGCAGCGGTTCGACGGCGCGCTCGGTGACCGCACCGAACCGGTCCATGTAGGACAGCTCGAGGACTCGCCGCCGCACCACCGCCTGCTGCACCAGTGCCGCATGGGCCGCGGGAGGCGGCTCGTCGGCCGACTCCACCAGGCGCACTCGATCGGCGAGATCCCGTGCGGCGCCCGCCGATTCGTCCGACATGGCCGACATGATCTTGGCCAGTGCCCCCGCGCCCGCCGCATCGAACGGCGTACCGTGCATGCGCCGCAACGCCACTCCGACGGCCACCGCCTCGGCTGGCGAGAAGTTCAACGGCGGCAACGACATTCGCCGATCGATCGCGTAGCCGCCGGTGCGCCCCGCATCCGCGTGGATCGGGACGCCCGACTGCTGCAGTGCCGCGATATCGCGCTCGATCGTGCGGATGCTGACCTCGTGGCGCGCGGCCAGCTCCCGCGCCGTGCGACGCCGCGGCGACACGGCCCGCAACTCCTCCACGAGCGCATATAACCGGTCCGTACGGTTCATACCCTCCCCTTCCGCAGCTCGGATGGCCGAACCCTAGCCGTGGGCACCGACAGCTTGCTCCTCGGCCGCACGGCGCCACAGGCAACGGCACAGTTATGCTCGAATTATGTGTTCTCCCAGTGCCACGCTGACGGTGTGGGCCGGTGCGTGGCTTTCGGGCCGCAGCGCGCCCGACGACGTGCTGGATGCGCTGCGCGCGTGGGCGCCGCGCCAGCTCGTCGCCGCGGGCGATCCGGTCACCGGCGGGCACACCGGGCTGCCCTGGCCCGGCGGCGAATCGCTCGATCGCAGCGGCGCCGGAATCATGCCGCTGCTCAAGCTCATTCGTGAGGAATCTCACGATCCGGGCGCCCGGCTGCGGCTGGTGCTGCCCGTGCCCGGTGACGTACGAGGGCTCCCGGCGGGCTCCGAATTCGCCGGCGCCGCGGTCGAGGCGGAGGAGGGCATCCTGGTCGGCACGCCGGGCACCGACGGCGCGGGCCTGGTGCCGCTCTGGGTGGACGAGGAGACGCTACAGTGGACGGTTTACCGCACCCCCCTGCCGGCCACCTCCGAGCCTGACATGCCGCTCGGCGAGGCCGAGTACGCGATGCGCCAGGCCGTGCGCGATGCCGCCGACGCCCTCATGCAGCTGCAGCGGACCGGCGTGAACGCCGGCGGCGGCGATCCCCGCGAGCTGATCGAGGACGAGCTGGCCGAGTACTCCCGCCACGAATACCCCGACTCGATTCCTTTGCGCGCCCGCCGCATTCTCGATACCGCCGACCACGTGGCCGCGATCCTCACCGTCGCGCAGCACGAACCGGCCTCGGCGCCGACTTCGGCCAGCGCCATGGCCGCGCAGGAGACACTGCTGCGCCCGCTGTGGGACGCGATCCGCGCCGCACGCCTGGCCGCGGTCCACGCGGCGAGCTGATTCCGGGGCCGGGCCCGCTCAGTGCTTGACCACGACGCGCTCGGCCTCGCCCGGCTTCCAGATCACGATCTCCAGGTGACCGTCGACGATCTCCACGGCCGATCCACCGGTGATGTCGGCGGCATAGAACGGATCGAATTTCTCCCCGCGCAGATCGAATCCCGATTCCTCGTACAGCGATTCGGCCCAGCGCCGTTGCTGCTCCGGATCGCGGACATCGTGCACGACTCCGAAGAGCTTGGCATCGCCGTCACCGACCTGGGTGTCGACGGTGGCGGTGTGCAGGCAGAACCGCGGATCTCGCGCCAGGTCCAGGAATTTCGTGGTGCCCTGCATGCCGACCAGCCACAGCTCGCCCTCGAACATGATCGGTTCGAGCGGGCTGATGCGCGGGTAGCCGTCCGAGCGCGTGGTCGCCAGCAGGCACAGATTCTTGGCCGCCGCGTGCCGCCGCTGGAACACCGTCGAAATACGCGGGGCTGCCTCGGTGAATTCGCTCCAGGTGGTCATGGGGGCCAGAGTAGGGCAGCCCACCGACACATTTCGCCGGCCGAATCCGCCTGCCCCACTGTGCGAGGCGGCCGTCGCTGGGACAGAATGGGCGGGACTTTGTTCTCGATAGACCGGGCGGGTACCCATGCACTTTCCTCGGAGCATCGCCGCCGTCACCGCGGTCGCGGCGATCGGCCTCGGCACCGTCACCGCCGGCCCGGCCACTGCGGTGATCGGCGGCCACCCCGTCCAGGCCTCGGCCTATCCGTGGCTCGCGGCGATCGGCTCCCCCGCCTTCCCGGTGCGCCCGAGTGGGCAGTACTGCGTGGGCGCGCTGATCGCCCCCGACAAGGTCCTGACCGCCGTGCACTGCGCGGCCTTCGCGGCGCTCGCCCCGGCCGCGCTGCACGTCACCTTCGGCCGCACCGATCTCACGCACGGCGACGGAATCACCGTGGGAGTCAGGGCAGTCCGGGTGGATCCGGAGTTCCGGATCGGGACGTTCGACGGCGACCTGAGCTTCCACCACGACCTGGCAATCCTGACCCTGGACACCCCGGTCGCGCGGCCGACGGTGCGGATCGCCGCACCGCACGGCACCCGGGGCACGGTCGTGGGCTGGGGCGCGACCTCCGAAAACGACCTGCTCTCGAACTCCCTGCTGCGCGCGGTCACCGTCCCGCTGGTCACCGACGCCGCCTGCGCGGCCGCCTACGGCGCCGAATTCGATCCCGCCAAGGCCTTCTGCGCCGGTTCGACCACCGCGGACACCGGTGAATTCGACAGCGGCGGACCGCTTCTCATCGACGGCGCGCTCGCGGGCATCACCTCGTGGGCCAAGGGCGCGGCGGAGGCTGGATTCCCGGGCGTCTACGCCCGCGTGCCCGCGCTCGACTTCTGAATCACGCCCTCACAGCGCGAATTTCACGGCCATCGCGATACCACAGGTCGCGGCGACCACGCGCAGCACGCCGCTCGGCAACCGGCGCGCGATCACCGGCCCGACCCAGCCCCCGGTGAGGAATCCGAGCCCGAGCGGAAGCACGAACGCCCAGTGCACCGGTCCGAATAGCGCGAATCCCACCGCGGCCGCGCCGTTCGCGCACATACCGACCGTGTTCTTCACGGCGTTCACCTGCTGCGGCGTCCATCCGGGATACATGGCGGTGAGGATGGCCAGGATCAGAATGCCGCCCGCCGCGCCGAAATATCCCGCATAGATCGCCGCCGCGAACAGCACCACCCGCAGCCCGATCGTGTACCGCCGCCGATCCGCGCCGCCGTACCTCGCGCGCATCCGGGCCAGCCGCGGCTGCGCCAGCAGGAACACCGACGCCCCGCCGATCAGGAACGGCACCACGACCTGAAACGACGAGGCCGGCGCGACCAGCAGCAGCACCGCGCCGACCGTGCCGCCGAGGGCTGCCAGCAGGCCCAGGCGCAGCACCACGCCGCCCTTGCCCGCCAGCTCCGACCTGGATCCGGCCGTCGAACCCAACCCGGTGAACACCAGGGCCACGGTGTTGGTGACGTTCGCCGCGACGGGCGGCAGTCCCAGCGCCAGCAGGGCCGGATAGGAGACGAGCGAGGCGAGGCTGACCAGCACGCTGACCACACCCGCCGCGAAGCCGACACCCAGCAGCTCGCCCGCCTGCAGTGCCGTCACCGGCGCCCACCGTCCCTCATCGTCTCCACCGAACCGCCGCTCCGCACTCCCGATCCGCCGCCGGGAGGTGCGGCAGCGGCTCGACGGAACCGCACTCATTCAAACATCCCATGAATATCGGGCGCTCCCCGGGGCCACGACCGGCCGATGGACGGGCGCGCGCACCCGTTTACTCTCGGCTACTCGGAGAATTGCCAGCTATGTGTGGTTTTCCGAATGCGCATCCGATATCTACTCGACGAGAGGTAGGCATCATGCGCAAGGCACTCACCGCCGCGGCCGCGATCATCACGCTCGGCTCCATCACGGGGGTGGGCACGGCCGCGGCACACGTCGACACCTACCAGCCGGCCAGCGGGCTGGACAACGGCTACCTCCCCTGCAACCTGCACAAGTGCGGCACCGGCCCGCGTACATCAGACAATCCGAAATAGCGCGGCGACCCGCGCCCGGCCCGAGTAGTGCGCCACTCAGGTACCGATGACACAACTGGGTAACGAGATTCGAGTAGTTGCCTACTCGGGTGCGGGCAGTCGCTCGTCCATAAGCTGATAGCAACGTTGAAAGTTCGGCAGTGCCACAAGGTTCCAGGCAATGTCACAAGGTTCCACACCGACAGAGTTGCACAGTTCAGCGCGGCAGCGCCGACGAAAGTAACGACGTCACCGAAGCATCCCCGACAGGGAAACCTCGGTGCGGCTCGACTTCCCGCCGGGCCGCCGTTCACGAACGTGCCTGCACCGGGCACGCACGGCAATGTCGTTCCTCCCCTGGAGGATTCAACGCTGCCCGAGCAGCCGGTCGGCGGGTACGATGCCGCAATGCGGCGGGCGCCAGTGCGGCTGTACCGATCCCGGGACAGCTAGGTCGCTCCCGAGGTGGGTTCACCGGACGGTTCGAACAAGGTCGGCGTTGCGGCTCGACTTCCCCCGAGCCGCAACGTGCGCTCACCCCACAAGGTTTCGTAAGGTCTGCCGGACTACCGGGTTCGGCGAGGCGGCTCGCAGCAGCCGACGGCGCACGCCGCGCCGTTCACGGTGCAGCCGTAGCCGGGCACCGCGCCCAAGCGACGCGGCTGCGCGCCGGCGAGATGTTCGGTCACCAACTCGGCGATCATTCGCGCGAAGCGCGGGTCGGCGCCGGGAGTGGCGGCGCGGGCGAAGGCCATGCCCAGCTCCGCGGCCCGCTCCTTCGCCTCGTTGTCCAGGTCCCAGACGACCTCGAGATGGTCCGAGACGAAGCCGACCGGGCATACCACGACCGTGTC
This sequence comes from Nocardia sp. GP40, assembly GCF_050434125.1. Taxonomy (NCBI): domain Bacteria; kingdom Bacillati; phylum Actinomycetota; class Actinomycetes; order Mycobacteriales; family Nocardiaceae; genus Nocardia; species Nocardia sp. GP40. The sequence goes on from NZ_JBNPVW010000006.1 coordinate 263,495, forward strand.
GATCCCCTTGCCGGACAACGTATCCAGGTGGTCGACGATGTCCGGCTCCAGCCACGGCACCTGCGGCGGGCCCGAACGGGACTGCCAGACCAGGTCGTACTCCGCGAATCCGGTTGCCGCGGCGCACAAGCGGGCCGCCTCGGCGACCTGACGACTGTACAGTTGCCCGCCGTCGGCGGGCGGACCGGCGGCGGCGTCCGCGGACACCGGGATCGAATGCGCGGTGAACACCAGCCGGGCCCGATCCCGGCGATCGGCCGGAAGTTGCTCCACCGCTTCGCGAATCGCGTCCGCGAATGCCTCGATCAGCAGCGGATGATCGAAGTACTGGCGCAGCTTCACCAGCTCCGGCGCGTCCGGCACCGCCACGCGCGCCCGCACGATGTCCTCGTCGTATTGACGGCAGCCCGAGTATCCGCCCCAGGCCGAGGTCGGGAAGACCAGCGCCGCACCGATGCCGTCCGCCCGCATCCGCTCAACGGTCTCCTCCGCCATCGGATGCCAGTTGCGATTGCCGAAATACACCGGCAGATCGATTCCGCGCGTGGCGAACTCGGCCTCGAGCGCGGCAATGATGTCGCGGTTGAGCCCGTTGATCGGCGAGACGCCGCCGAAGTGGAGGTAGTGCTGGGCGACCTCGTCGAGACGTTCGCGCGGCACGCCCCGGCCCCGGGTGACGTTCTCCAGGAACGGCATCACGTCCTCGGGGCGCTCGGGGCCGCCGAACGAAAGCAACAGCAGGGCATCGAATCCCATGGTGTGCCGCGCCAGGCTCAGTTCCCCGCGAAGTCCGCGGGGAACCAGGTGTTGTGGCTGGCGCCGCCATCGACGTAGATGATCGAGCCGGTGGTGCCGGGCAGCCAGTCGGACAGCAGCGTGACGATGGACCGGGCCACGACCGTCGGGTCGTCCACGTCCCAGCCGATCGGCGAGGCGCCGTCCCAGTAGGTGTTGAGCATGTTCAGCTGCTTGGCGTCGTCGGTGGCGGTACCGGCGATCGCCTTCGCGGCGAGGGTCTTGATCGGGCCCGCGGCGATGAGGTTCGAGCGGATCCGCTTGGCCTCACCCACCTCCCGCGCGACGTACCGGTTCACCGATTCCAGGGCGGCCTTGGCCACGCCCATCCAGTTGTAGTACGGCATCGCGGTGCGCGGATCGAAGTCCATGCCGACGATGGAGCCGCCCTCGTTCATGGCGGGCAGCACCGCGCGCGCCAGCGAGGCGTAGCTCCACGCGGAGATCTCGAAGGCTTTGGCCGCATCCGAGCCCGGGCCGTCCAGGAACGGCAGCGCCTCGGGGCCCATCAGGGTGCGCGGCGCAAACGCGATCGAGTGCAGCACGCCGTCCACGCCCTCGGGCGCATGCTCGCGAACCCGCTCGGCCAAGCTCGCCAGATCGTCCTCATTGGTGACATCGAGCCCGATGGCCGGGGGGACCTCCTGCGGCAACCTCTTGGCGATCCGGTCGATCAGCCGCAGCCGCTCCGGAATACCCGTGATGATCACCTTCGCGCCCTGTTCCTGCGCGACCGCCGCCGCGTGGAACGCGATCGACGAATCGGTGATGATGCCGGTGATCAGTACGGTCTTGCCTTCGAGCAATCCGCCCATGAGTTGTCGGTTCTCCTCGGTGAGTCTGCGTGGATTATGCGGGTCCGTCCGGAAATACGGTCCCGAAATGTCATTCCGGACAATACGTGCGAACGGCTCGGTGCCTTACACCGCTACCGTCCTCGACAGGAATCCTTGGCGCGCTGCGGATTCCGATCACATCTGGGTTGATGGGAGGTCAGTGCCCCATACCCATGCCGCCGTCGACCGGGATGATCGCGCCGGAGATGTACGAGGCGTCGTCCGAGGCGAGGAAGCTGATCACACCCGCGACGTCCTCGGCCTGGCCGATCCGCCCCGCGGGGATGAAATCGAGCGCGGTCTTGCGCATCTCCGGGGTCATCTCGTCGCGGGTCATGTCGGTGTCGATCAGGCCGGGCGCAACCACATTGGCGGTGATGTTGCGTTTGCCGACCTCACGTGTGATCGCGCGAGCCATGCCGACCAGACCGGACTTGGCCGCCGCATAGCTGACCTGCGCCGGCGCACCGATCTGGCCGACCACCGAGCCGAGGAAGATGACGCGGCCGAACCGGTTCTTGAGCATATTGCGGTTGGCTCGCTGAGCGACTCGCCATGCGCCGGTCAGGTTGGCATCGATAACCTTCGAGAACGACTCCTCGCTCATGCGCATGAAAAGGACGTTGTCCACGATGCCCGCATTGGCGACGACGACCTCGACGGGCCCCTGATGCGCCTCCACCTCGGAGAACGCCCGATCGACTGATTCTGCATCAGTCACATCGCATTTCACGCCGAAAAGTCCCTCCGGCACACCCGAACCGCGGTGGGTAACGGCGACCTTGTGTCCGTCGGCGGCCAGCCGCTGCGCGACCGCGAGCCCGATGCCGCGATTGCCGCCCGTCACGAGTACCGACCTGGAAGTTGTAGGCATAGTGCCCAACTTAACGGGTCTCACCCCCATCGCCTACTCCGGGGGTTGTGGTGTCGGCCGCTGCCACAGATGCGGCGGGCCTGCCCGTGATCGGTCCCGAATCCGGGGACACCGGGATGCGCCCACGGCCCAGCAGCACCTCTGAGAGATCGACCCGCTCCAGCCGGTCAGCAGTCAGGACACCAGGCAACCGAACGAGCATCGAATCCAAGTTCCACGGTGGCCCCGGACCCAACAACTTTGTGAGGCGAGTGCGATCTATGGAATCCGCTGGCGCACTACGAGACTCGTAACCACACCGCAGGCGAACAACAGCCCCGCGAGGATCATCCACGGTCTGCTGGCATCTCCCCACTTCATCTCGTACCCGATCTGCTCGTCAAGTTTGTCGTACGCGTGAGTGAGTTCGCCCAGGCTCGACGCCGTAAAGAACGACCCCCCGGACAGATCCGCGATCTTGTGCAGCGCTGCGTCGTCGACCGGCACCTTGACCTCTTGCGAGCCTTGACCGTCCGTATCGGGAATCTGAACCGAACCCCACGTGGTCCCGAACGAGATGGTGGAGACCGGAATCCCCTTGCTCTTGGCCAGCCGCGCGGCGACGAAGCCGTGCCGCGGATTGTCCACGTCGGTGTCCTGCGGCACGGTCTGCTTGCCGTCGGACATCAGCACGATCTGCGCGGGCGGCGGCGAGGACGCCCCGCCCAGCACCGAGGCCAACGTGTCGATCGCCTGCAGGGAGGCGAAGATGCCCTCGCCGGTCGCGGTGCGCTCGGCGAGCTTCATGTTGTCGATCGCGGCCTTGACCGCTTCCTTGTTCGTCGTCGGCGACACCTGCACCGAGGCGGTCCCGGCGAAGGTGACCAGCCCGACGTTGATGCCGTTGGTGAGCCCGTCGACGAACTTCTTGGCCGCCTGCTTGGCGACCGCGATGCGGCTCGGCGTCACGTCGGTGGCCTCCATCGACAACGACACGTCGATGGTGAGCATCACGGTGGCGCGGTTTCGCGGCACCTTCTGCAGGGCGGTCGGCCCGGCCGCGGCGATGGTGAAGCAGATCAGGCCCACCAGCATCAGCGCGATCGGCGCGTGCCGGAACGGATTGGTCCGCCTCGGCGCCACCTGCTCCAGCACCTCCATATTGGAGAACCGGAGCATCTGTTTCTTGCGTCGGCGCTGCACGATCGCGTACAGGATCGCGATCGCGGCCACCACGATGAGGAACGCGAGCCATACGGCCGCAGTGAAATGAGAAATGCTCACGACTGCGCCTCGCTGGCGCTCGGCTCCGTCGTGCGCATCGCACGCAGGCTCATTGGTTCACTCCGCTTCGCTACGTTCACTGCGCCTCGCCGGCGCTCGGCTCCGACGTGCGCATCGCACGCAGGCTCATTGGTTCACTCCGCTTCGCTACGTTCACTGCGCCTCGCCGGCGCTCGGCTCCGACGTGAGCAGAGCACGCTGACTCATGGGTTCACTCCGCTTCGCTACGTTCACTGTCGGGGCACCTGCCCGCTCGGGGCGCCGAACGTGTGGCGGCGGGCGGACACGAACCGGACGACGTCGGCGATCCAGTCCCGGTCGGTGCGCAGCGCCATCACCGGAGCGCCGCAGCTGCGCAACTCCTCCTCCACCTGTTCCCGGTGCGCTTGGGCCGCGCGCGCGAAATCGGTTCGCAGCGCGGGGGTTACGGAGAACTCCCGGGTGTGGCCGGTCTCGGGATCGTGCAGCACCACATCGCCGACATCGGGCAGCGACAGATCCAGCGGATCGAGCACCTCCACCCCGAGCAGGTCGTGGCGGCCCGAGATCGCGCGCAGCGAACGCTGCCAATCGATGTCGCCTAGGAAGTCCGAAATGACAACGGCCAGACCGCGTTTGCGCTGCGGGCGCCGCAGCGACTCGATCGCGCCGCGCAGATCGCCCCGGACGCCGTCCGAGGCGTGCGGGGTGGTGGCGATGCGGCGCAGCATCGCCTGCGCGTGCACCCGCCCGCTGCGCGCGGGTATGCGCACCAACTGCTCGCCGGTGGCCACGATGGCGCCGATACGATTGCCGCCGCCACTGGTCAGATGAGTGACCGCGGCCGAGGCCGCCACCACCAGATCGCGCTTCTGGCACCCCCCGGTGCCGAAGTCGAGGCTGGCCGACAGGTCGATGACCAGCCAAGTCTCGAGCTCCCGGTCGGCGATCATCTGCCGCACGTGCGGATGGGTGGTACGGGCGGTGACCGACCAATCCATCTGGCGCACATCGTCACCCGGCTGGTAGAGCCGAGCATCGCCCGGCTCGGACCCGGGACCGGGAATCAGGCCGAGGTGATCACCGTGCAGCACGCCGTCGAGCCGGCGGCGCACCGTCAGCTCGAGGGTGCGCAGCGCGGCGGTCAGGCGCGGATCGGTGAGAGCACCGGCCGCGAACGAGGGCGGCGCGTGCGAGGGGACGTTTGCGGAAATAGTCACTGGCGCAACCGAATCCTTCAGCCTCACGCCCTATCGCTGCGACTGGCCGACGCTCTGGCCGTTCGGCACCGGCGGCATGGGCGGCTGTGGCATGGCCGGCTGCGAGAGCCCGGGCTGGCCCGCGACCGGTGGCATCGGCACGGCCGGCGCGGGACCCTGGGCCGGGGCGGGGGCGTTGGCCTGCGCGGCGACCTGCGGCAGTCCGACCGTCTGCAGCACGCGGCGGATCACGTCGTCGGGGCTCACCTCGTCGGCCAGCGCATCGTACGAGAGCACCAGCCGGTGCCGCAGCACGTCCGGGATGACCTCCACGACATCCTGCGGCACGACGTAATCGCGCCCGCGGATCAGCGCGACGGCGCGCGCGGCGGCGATGATGCCCAGGCTCGCGCGCGGCGAGGCACCGTAGGCGACCCATCCCGCGACGTCGTTCAGCCCGAATTCGGCGGGCGTGCGGGTCGCGGCGATGACCCGGACCACATAGTCCACCAGGGCGTGGTGCACAAAGGTGTTCGCCGCCAGCTTCTGCAGGCGGATGAGCTCCTCGGGATGCAGCACGTTCTTGGGCTCCGGCGGGGTGACGCCCATCCGGTAGATGATCTCCCGCTCCTCCTCGAGCGAGGGGTAGTCGACGACCACCTTGAACAGGAAGCGGTCGCGCTGCGCCTCGGGCAGCGGGTACACGCCCTCGCTCTCGATCGGGTTCTGGGTGGCCATGACCAGGAACGGATCCGGCATCGGATAGGTCTTGCCGCCGATCGACACGTGCCGCTCGGCCATCACCTCGAGGAGCGCGGACTGCACCTTGGCGGGCGCGCGGTTGATTTCGTCCGCAAGCACGAAATTCGCGACGACCGGGCCGAGCTCGGTATCGAATTCCTCCCGGCCCTGGCGATAGATGCGGGTACCGACGAGGTCGGTGGGCACCAGGTCGGGGGTGAACTGCACGCGCGAGAACGAGCCGCCGACGACTTTGGCAAAGGTCTCCACCGCGAGCGTCTTGGCGATACCCGGCACACCCTCGAGCAGCACGTGGCCACGGGCGAGCACGCCGACGAGCAGCCGCTCGACCAGCCGGTCCTGCCCGACGATGACCCGCTTTACCTCGTAGATCGCCTTCTCCAGGGTCTGGACATCGCGCTCGAGGGTGTTCGGCGCCGGCTCGGGCGTATCCGTCACCGAATCCACTGCGCCTGCACCATCCGTCGAAGTCACCAAACTCCCCGCTTTCGCCTTGGTCTTTGTGCGTGCTGCCACAACTATTCCAGGTTCCGGCAAATGATGCCGCAACCGGGCTGCGAGTTCTATTGCCCTACGCGTACCTCCGCATTCGCTCCGGCCATGCGCAGCGTCTATCGGCGGCTTCGCCGACAGCGCCCTTTCAGGTGATCAGCCGCACCGCATTCGGCATCATGCCCTTCACGCGCACCGCCGAAATCTTCACCACGTCACCGGATTCGGGGGCCTCGATCATCTTTCCGTCGCCCAGATACAGCGCGACGTGCTCGCTGCCGCCGCGGCCCCAGAACAGCATGTCCCCGCGCTGCCGCCGGGCGACCGGCAACCGCTTGCCCATCTGATACTGGTACCCGCTGTAATGCGGCAGCGAGATGCCCGCACCCGCGAAGGCGTACATCATCAGGCCCGAACAGTCGAAGCCGACCTTCTTGTAGTCGCCGTACCGGTCGGCGACGCCGTGGTCGCGGATGCCTTTGGTCGGGCCGTCGGCGTTGCCGCCGCCCCAGGCATAGGTGACGCCGAGCTGGGACATCGCGCGGTCCACCACGATCTCGATCAGCTGGGCCGCGCTGCCCGCCGGGCGGGACGGCTGGGTCATGGACCGGTGCGACGGCGGGGAATCGTCCAGCTCGGTCCGGGAGCTCTGGCCGTCGTTGAGCTCCTGGGCGCGTTCGCGGGCCGCGGCGTCGGCGGCGGCGCGCACCGCCTCGGCCGCGGCCGAGGCAGCGGCGGCGATCTCCTCGTCGCGGCGCTGCTGATCCCAGGCCTCGTAGGCCGCGCGCTCGCCCTGCAGTCCGGACACCCGCTGCCGCGCGGCGTCCAGGCGCTGCTGGGCCACGTCGCGCTGCTGGGTCAGGGCATCCCGCTGGGCGGTCTCCGCATCCACCGCGGCCGTGGCGGTGGCGACGGCATCCTCGGCCTCGGACTTCTTCGCCTCGGCGGCCGCGGCGGCGGAGTCGGCGGCCTGCTTGGCCGCGCGCGCGGCCGAGTCGGCGTTCGCCCGCTGAACCTGGGCGCGCCGGATGCCGTTCAGTGCGTCATCCGCGGATTTCGAGGCGGCACTGAGCAATTGGGCCCGGTCCAGGGCCTGGCTGGGGTTCCCGCCGCCGGACAGGTAGCTGACCATCGAATTCGAGCCGGGGCTCTCGTAGGCCTGGATTGCGAACTTGTCGAAGTTGTTGCGCGCCTGCATAAGCGCGGTTCCGCAGGCGGTGAGCGCGTGCTGGGCGCTGGTCGCGGCGGTCGCGGCGGTGTCGGCCGCGCCGCGCGCGGTCTCCAGGTCCACCAGCGCCTTGTTGACGGCCTCGCGCTTGGTCGCGACGACGGAGTCGAGCTGCTGGATCTGCTGGCCGACCGAGGCGACGTCGTTGATCAGCGCACCGACCTCGTTGACTCCGTCGTCGACCTGGCCCGCGGCCGCGGCGATGTCGCCGTCGCTGGGATTGGGCGGGGGCGGTGGCACCGCGCCCGCAACGGGCACCGCCACGACGAACGTCGCGACGCTAATCAGCAATCCCAGAGCGATCCGGGATGCCCCCCTTCGCCGTGTGCCGGTCACGCGCACCCACCTCCCTCGAATCCACCGCGGATCCCGGGAACGAAGCGTCACCTGGACTGTCCCCTGGGGCGACGGCCGAGCATCATCGCCTCATAGGAACCAGTGATATCTCTGCTCACCACCAGTACCTACAAGCCCTTGTGACACTTCTTCCCCAAGAGTGTCATTCAAAACCGTACGACACACGAGCCCCTAGGAGAACAAGGACGACGGAATCACATTCGCGTAATTTTACGATTGCCCATCAATAGCCAGATAGAGCACAGGATTTGCCCGCGAAAACAGACCGGACGTTCGGGCGGGTCGCGGTCCCGATACCGCATCCCCGAACCGCGAGGCCGCGCATCGCATGGCACGGCCTGCAAGAGGGCATGTCGTGGCGCACTACGCCGCGCACCGGTTCAGACGGAGGGCTCAGCCCTGTTCGCGCGCCGCCCGCCGCGCCTTGATGACGTACAACCCGCCGCACGCGACCGCGGTACCCACGAGGAGCACGCAGGTGATGGCCGTCCAGGACACCGGCTCAGCCGTCTCGAGGTGGTCCACGACGATGCGCGCGGCGACCGAGGAGTGCCCGCTGGTGTATTTGGCGTTGTCCTCGGCCCACTCCAGGCGGGCCCGGGTGAAGTGATCGCTGTAGGTGCCCACCCAGCTGTCGCTGAGCACCACGACCGTGCCGTGCTCCTGCTTGCCGACCTCGGTGGCCACGTCCCGCAGATCGGATTCGCGCGCCGGATTGCCCTCGACCACCACGATGCTCAGCGGAATGCCGTGCGCGCGTGCGTCGGCGACGATGTCCTGCAGCGGAGCCGCCTGGTCGTACTTACCCTCGGGCACCGAGACGTGATCGGCCGCCAGATCCACCATGACGGTGTCCACATCGACCTTGGGCGGGATCTCCGCGGCCATAGGGGTGAATGCCCTTGTGAGGGTGACGGTCATCTTCCATCCGGTCTTGTCGGGCCGCCCGCCTGGGCGACCGGCATCCAACACTGGTCATCGCATCGACGCGCTGGGCAACGCCGAAAGGTCTGGGTGCACACTACGCGACCGGGGCATGATGGATGGCGGCACGCCGCGCCGGAGAGCCCCCGGGCATTTCACAGGACAAGCGTACTGTTAGAGTTCGGAACGTGAGGACGCGCAGCTAGTGTGCTCCTCGAATGGAAGCCACCGGCACAGCCCCGCCGGTGGCACCCTCACCGACGAGTGGAGCTGAACGTATGACGACCATCGATACATTCGGCGCCAAGGGCACCCTCGAGGTCGGAGATCGGTCGTATGAGATCTTCCGCCTCTCCGCCGTGCCCGGCACCGAGAAACTCCCCTACGCCCTCAAGGTCCTCGCGGAGAACCTGCTCCGCACCGAGGACGGCGCCAACATCACCGCCGACCACATCCGCGCCATTGCGAACTGGGATCCCTCGGCCCAGCCGAACACCGAGATCCAGTTCACCCCCGCGCGCGTGATCATGCAGGACTTCACCGGCGTGCCCTGCATCGTCGACCTCGCCACCATGCGCGAGGCCGTCACCGCCCTCGGTGGCGACCCGAGCAAGGTCAACCCGCTCTCCCCCGCCGACATGGTCATCGACCACTCGGTCATCCTCGACGTCTTCGGCACCGCCGATGCGCTCGAGCGCAATGTCGACCTCGAGTACCAGCGCAACGGCGAGCGGTACCAGTTCCTGCGCTGGGGCCAGGGCGCGTTCGACGACTTCAAGGTCGTCCCGCCGGGCGTCGGCATCGTGCACCAGGTCAACATCGAGTACCTGGCCCCCACCGTCATGGTCCGCAACGGCCAGGCCTACCCGGACACCTGCGTCGGCACCGACTCGCACACCACGATGGTCAACGGCCTGGGCGTGCTGGGCTGGGGCGTCGGCGGCATCGAGGCCGAGGCGGCCATGCTGGGCCAGCCCGTGTCGATGCTGATCCCGCGCGTGGTCGGCTTCAAGCTCACCGGCGAGATCGAGCCGGGCGTCACCGCCACCGACGTGGTGCTCACCGTCACCGACATGCTGCGCAAGCACGGTGTGGTCGGCAAGTTCGTCGAGTTCTACGGCAAGGGCGTGGCCGAGGTGCCGCTGGCCAACCGCGCCACTCTGGGCAACATGAGCCCCGAATTCGGTTCCACCGCGGCGATCTTCCCGATCGACGAGGAGACCATCAACTACCTGCGCCTGACCGGCCGCACCGACGAGCAGCTCGCGCTGGTCGAGGCGTACGCCAAGGAGCAGGGCCTGTGGCACGACGCGGACCACGAGCCCGCGTACTCGGAGTACCTGGAGCTGGACCTGGGCACCGTGGTGCCGTCCATCGCCGGCCCGAAGCGCCCGCAGGACCGAATCCTGTTGTCGGACAGCAAGTCCGCCTTCCGCCGGGACATCCGCAACTACACCAACGACCCCGTCCCGCACACCGCGCTGGACGAGGCGATCGAGGAGTCTTTCCCGGCCAGCGACCCGGTCGCCTCGGGCACCGCAACCGACGACACTCGGGTGCCGACCGCCGCCAACGGCAACACCGGGCGTCCGTCCAAGCCGGTCAATGTCTCCGATCCCGAGCGCGGTGACTTCGTGCTTGACCACGGCGCCGTCGTGGTCGCGGGCATCACCTCCTGCACCAACACCTCGAACCCGTCGGTCATGATCGGCGCGGCGCTGCTGGCCCGCAACGCGGTCGAGAAGGGCCTGGCCTCCAAGCCGTGGGTGAAGACCAATATGGCCCCGGGCTCGCAGGTCGTCGCCGACTACTACGAGAAGGCCGGCCTCTGGCCGTACCTGGAGAAGCTGGGCTTCTACGTGGGCGGTTTCGGCTGCACCACCTGCATCGGCAACACCGGACCGCTGCCGGAGCAGATCTCCAAGGCCGTCAACGACAACGACCTGTCGGTCACCGCGGTGCTCTCGGGCAACCGTAACTTCGAGGGCCGCATCTCGCCCGATGTGAAGATGAACTACCTGGCCTCGCCGCCGCTGGTCATCGCGTACGCCCTGGCGGGCACGATGGACTTCGACTTCGAGACCGACGCCCTGGGCAAGGACGGCAACGGCAACGACGTCTTCCTGAAGGACATCTGGCCCTCGCCGCAGGAGATCGACGACACCATCAAGTCCGCGATCAGCCGGGACATGTTCACCAAGTCCTACGCCACCGTCTTCGACGGCGATGCGCGCTGGCAGGGCCTGGACACCCCCGAGGGCGACACCTTCGCGTGGGACGAGAGCTCGACCTACGTGCGCAAGGCGCCGTACTTCGACGGCATGCCGCTGCAACCGACCCCGGTCGAGGACATCAAGGGCGCGCGCGTGCTGGCGCTGCTCGGCGATTCGGTCACCACCGACCACATCTCCCCCGCGGGTCCGATCAAGCCGGGCACCCCGGCCGCGCAGTACCTGGATTCGCACGGCGTGCAGCGCAAGGACTACAACTCCCTGGGCTCGCGCCGCGGTAACCACGAGGTGATGATCCGCGGCACCTTCGCCAACATCCGGCTGCGCAACCAGCTGCTGGACGACGTCTCGGGCGGTTACACCCGCGACTTCACCCAGCCCGGTGGCCCGCAGGCGTTCATCTACGACGCCTCGCAGAACTACCAGGCCGCGGGCATCCCGCTGGTCGTGCTGGGCGGCAAGGAGTACGGTTCGGGCTCCTCACGCGACTGGGCCGCCAAGGGCACCCGCCTGCTGGGCGTCAAGGCTGTGATCACCGAGTCGTTCGAGCGCATCCACCGCTCGAACCTCATCGGCATGGGCGTCATCCCGCTGCAGTTCCCGGCCGGCGAGTCGGCCGCGTCGCTGAAGCTGGACGGCACCGAGACCTTCGACGTCGAGGGCATCACCCAGCTGAACGAGGGGGCGACTCCGAAGACCTTGAAGGTGACCGCCACCAAGGAAAACGGGGACAAGATCACCTTCGACGCGGTCGTGCGCATCGACACCCCCGGAGAGGCGGACTACTACCGCAACGGCGGCATCCTGCAGTACGTGCTGCGCAACATGATCGCCGGCTGACTCGTCGGATACGGCGCCGGACGGATCCAACTCCCTTCGGCGCCCTGGCACTTCGCTCGTCGCTAGTGTCATAACCCCCGCGCTGCCCAGGCGGCGCGGGGGTTTGCCACACCCCGGTTTGGAGGAGCCCATGCCCAAGGTCAGTGATGACCACCTCGCCGCCCGGCGCAGCCAGATTCTGGACGGCGCGCGGCGCTGTTTCGCAGAATTCGGTTACGAGGGCGCGACGGTGCGGCGCCTGGAAGAGGCCATCGGCCTGTCCCGCGGCGCGATCTTCCATCACTTCCGGGACAAGGACGCGCTGTTCCTGGCGCTCGCCCAGGAGGATGCCGAGCGGATGGCCGAGGTCGCCGCGAACCAGGGCCTGGTGCAGGTGATGCGGGAGATGCTCGCCAATCCGGAGCAGTACAACTGGCTGGGCACCCGGCTGGAGATCGCACGCCGGCTGCGCACCGACCCGGAGTTCGCCGCGGGCTGGACCCAGCGTTCGGCCGAGCTCACCGCCGCGACCCTCGCGCGGCTGGAGCGACGCAAGGCCGCAGGCGCGTTGCGCGACGACGTGCCGACCGATGTGCTGCTGGGCTATCTGGACCTGGTGCTGGATGGGCTCATCGCTCGCATCGCCTCGGGCCACGCCAACGACAACCTCACTGCCGTACTGGATCTCGTGGAGGCCTCGGTGCGGCGCAAGGCCTGAGCGGTGACCCGCCAGCCATCGTGACGGATGCCACCCCGGATACGGAATACCGGGCATTGGCCGCATGTTCGCCAAGGTATGACATTCGCTGTGCCCGTGACCGTCCGCGGCTACGAACTCGACGTCAACGGCCACCTGAATCAGGCCGTCTACCACCAGTACGCCGAGCACGCGCGGTGGGAGGCGCTGCGCGCGGCCGGCCTGGTCCCGGACAAGCTCTTCCAGCACGGGCTGGGCCCGGTGGTCCTGGAATCCACCGTGAAGCATCTGCGGGAGCTGCATCTGGGCGACGAGGTCACCGTCACCTGTGAATTCGAATGGGGCACCGGCAAGGCGTTCTGGATGCACCAGCAGATCCGTAAGCTGGACGGCACCGTCTCGGCGGAGTTCACCGTCGTCACCGGGCTGATGGATCTGACGGCTCGCAAGCTCGTGCCGAATCCGATCGAGCGGTTCCGCGAACTCTCGGAGTCCACCGAGGTGCTGGGGCTCTAGACAACAAGCCGACCGGTTCGGGCGATTCGCCGCATCGCAACCCGAGTTGAGCACTCAACCGAAAAACTTTCGGCGATAGCGCATTCCGTGGCGCTGCTGCCGGGATGCCAGCGCACCGGAATTCTTTCGTTGCCAACCGGACGGCGTCCCGATCGGGATATGATCCAGGTCACGCTCGGCTTCCGTGGCAAACCGCGAGCAGATCGGAGACCAGCCCTATGCCCGAGATCGTCCATCCCTCTGCGCCCCCACGCACCGGATTTCGCCCGGACCAGTGCGAGGCCGCTCCGCTACTTTCAGGCTATCTTATAGCCGAATCGGCGGGTGCGGTGAGTGTGCGCGTATCCGAGGGCACCTGGACCTTCGATCGCGCCGATGTGCTCGACATCGACCCGCTCGGAGCGGATGCTCCCGGCGCGGACATCCCCCGCACCGATCCGGCCACCGGCCAGGGCGGCCGCCCGGTCCGGGTGCGAGTGCGCGCCGGCGCCACCGCGGACTTCACCCGGCGGCTGCGAATCGACCTGACCGAACGCCCGATGACGCTGGCGCAGCAGCATTCTCCCGCGCGCGGCGACGATCAGCTCGCCCGTCAGACCGAACGCTGGGCCCGCTCGCTGCACCTGTCCGGCACCGGCGCCGCGATGACCCGAAGCCACACCCTCTCGTATGCGGGCAGCCTCGACGCCATGGCCTGCGACAGTCTCGATTGAGGAGTCGGTCGATGGCCCGCGCGGCAGGGTCGGTGCTGATCATCACCGAGGCCGACGATCTGCATGCCGACGCGATGACTGCGACGCTGCGAAATCAGTACGGTAACAGCCCGATTCGGCTCGACATGCGCGACTTCCCGCGCGAGAGCGGCAGTTTCCGGCTCGACCGCGCCGGCACCGCGCGCTCGCTGTCGCACATCTACGGCCTGGACGACGTCGCCGCGGTGTGGTGGCGCCGTCCGCACCAGGCCGTGGTACCCGCGGGCATGCGCACCGCCGACGACGACTACCGGCAGGCCGAATGCGACGGCTTCCTGCAGGGGCTGCTCTGGTCGATCCCCGCGGTATGGGTCAACGATCCCGGCGCCGACCGCACCGCCACCCGCAAGATCGTGCAGCTGGAGACGGCGCGGCGCTCGGGCTTCACGATCCCCGAGACGCTCATCACCAACGATCCGGACGAGGCGCGCAGCTTCGTCGGGGCGCGGCCGGGGCCGGTCGTCTTCAAACGCACCGGCACCGGGCGCGCGGAGTTCTCCGAGACCCGCGTGGTCACCCCCGCCGATCTGAATCGCCTCGACACGATCCGCTCGGCGCCCACCACGTTCCAGGACTACATCGAGGCGGAGTGCGATCTGCGGGTGGTGTGGATCGACGGCGTGGAGTGGACCGTGCGCATCGACTCGCAATCCGGTGCGGGGCGCGTGGATTCGCGCCTGGACACCTCGGTCGACTTCATCCCGGACCGGTTGCCCGCCGCGGTCAGCAAGTCCATCGCCACCGTGATGGGCGCGCTGGGACTGGTTTTCGGGGTGCTGGACATCCGCCTGGGGATCGACGGCGAATACTACTTCCTCGAGGTCAACCCGCAGGGGCAGTTCGCCTACCTGGAGATCAAGACGGGACTGCCGATCTTCCGCAGCCTGGCAAGCTATCTCGTCGTCGGCGACGCGGCCGTCGTCCCGGAGTGAGGCACCCGGACGAACCGGACGTCCACGCCCACAGGACCGTTCGGCCCCGTCCGGCGCATCCTCCTGCGGCAGCACCGAATTCGGTGTGGGACCGCGTGAGATTACGTGCCCACCGTGGCCTTGCGACGGTTGGCGCCACCACGGCTGCGGAGCTGCACATGCGACTCCACCAGCACGTTGTGGATGAACCCGTACGAGCGGCCGGTTTCCCGCGCCAGCGAACGGATACTCGCCCCCGCCTCGTACTGCTTCTTGAGCTGGGTCTGTAAGCGGTCCCGCGACTTTCCCGTCACGCGCGTGCCCTTACCCAACATGGACTTCCCTTGTGCGGGCCTGTCACTCATGGCTTCCTCCGGTCGCCCTGCAGCCTCATTCCAGGCTAGACATTCAGGATGCAGTGATCAACGGGATCCTGTGACCAACCTCACGATATTTGTCCGGAATCAACATCAGCGATAAATTTCGGCGCCTCCCGCCGTCCTCATAGCAGGCACACAGCCACCACGACCGATCCCAGGAGCATTCGATGCGCAAGATCACCGCCGGCCTGTTCATCTCCCTCGACGGTGTCGTCGAGGATCCGCAGGACTGGCACTTCCCCTACTTCAACGACGAGATGGGCGAGGCCGTGCAGGGCCAGATGGGCACCGCCGACACCATGCTCTTCGGCAACACCACCTACCAGGGTTTCGCGGGCGCCTGGCCCGAGCGCGAGGCCGCAGGCGGCCCGGACTCCGAGATGGCCAAGCATTTCGGCGATATCCGCAAGATGGTGGTGTCGCGCGGCAAGCTCGAATTCACCTGGCGCAACTCCGAGCAGCTCGAGGGCGACCTGATCGAGGCGGTGACCGCGTTGAAGCAGACCGAGGGCGGGGACATCGGCCTGTCCGGCTCGGTGTCGGTGGTCCGCCAGCTGCTGAACGCGGGCCTGATCGACGAGCTGCACCTGCTCGTGCACCCCATCGCGATGCGCAAGGGCACGCGCCTGTTCGACGAGGCGGACACCCCGCTGCCGCTCGAGCTGCTGCGCTCGGCCACCTTCAAGACCGGTGTGGTGCACACCGTGTACGGGCCGGGCAAGGCGCGCGAGGGCGGCTACGAGCAGGCTCGCGAGCACCTGGCCCAGGCCTGATGGGCGCTGTCGGCGAAGCCGTCCGCAGACCGCGCATGGCCGGAGCGAATGTGGAGGTACGCCTAGCCGCGCCGACCGGCCCGGAGCACCTAGGCGAGCTGGATGAGCTCCAGGTAGTCCTCGGACCAGTGGTCCTCGGTGCCGTCGGGGAGCATGATCACCCGTTCCGGGTTCAGCGCCTCGGCCGCGCCCGGATCGTGGGTCACCAGCACCACCGCGCCCGCATAGCTGCGCAGCGCGTCCAGGACCTGCTCGCGCGAGACGGGATCCAGGTTGTTGGTCGGCTCGTCGAGCAGCAGCACGTTCGCCGCCGAGGAGACCAGCCCGGCCAGCGCCAGGCGGGTCTTCTCACCGCCGGACAGGGTGCCGGCGGGCTGTTCGAGTTGAGGGCCGGAGAACATGAAGGCGCCCAGCAGGCTGCGCAGTTCCTGCTCCCCCGCGTCCGGGGAGGCGTGCCGGATGTTGTCCCACACCGACGCGTTGTCGTCCAGGGTGTCGTGCTCCTGGGCGAAGTAGCCGACCTTCAGGCCGCGGCCCGGCTCCACCCCGCCCGCGGTCGGAGTCTCCACTCCCGCAAGCAGTTTCAGCATCGTCGTCTTACCGGCGCCATTGAGGCCGAGCACGACGACGCGGCTGCCGCGGTCGACGGCGAAGCTGACGCCGGTGAAGATCTCCAGCGAGCCGTACAGCTTGGTGAGGTCCTTGACCATCAGCGGGGTGCGGCTGCAGGCGGCGGGCTCGGGGAACTTGATCCGGGCGACCTTGTCGGCCACGCGCACGTCGTCCAGCTCGGCCAGCAGCCGGTCCGCCCGGCGCACCATCTGATGTGCCGCAGCGGCTTTGGTCGCCTTCGCGCCGAGCTTGGCCGCCTGTTGGCGCAGGGCGCCGGCCTTCTTCTCGGCGTTGGCGCGCTCGCGCACCCGGCGCTGCTCGTCGGTGGCGCGGGCGTCGAGATACTTCTTCCAGCCCATGTTGTAGACGTCGGCCTCGCCGCGCACCGCGTCGAGGAACCAGACCTTGTTGACGACGTCGGCGAGCAGATCGACGTCGTGGGAGATCACGATGAGCCCGCCGTCGTGGTTCTGCAGGAACCCGCGCAGCCAGGTGATGGAGTCGGCGTCGAGGTGGTTGGTGGGCTCGTCCAGTAACAGCGTGCGGTCACTGCGGCCGCCGGAGCCGTCCGAGGCCGAGAACAGGATGCGCGCCAGCTCGACGCGGCGGCGCTGACCTCCGGACAGCGTGCGCAACTGGGTGCCGAGCACCCGGTCGGGCAGGCCGAGGCTGTTGCAGATGCGGGCGGCTTCACTCTCGGCCACATAGCCGCCCAGCGCCGAGAAGCGGTCCTCGAGATTGCCGTACTTGCGCACCGCCTTCTCCCGCTCGGCCTCGTCGACGACTTCGGCCATCAGCGCCTGCTGCTTCTCCATATCGCGAATCAGCGTGTCCAGGCCGCGCGCGGACAGCACCCGGTCGCGCGCAAGCACGTCGAGATTGCCCTCGCGCGGATCCTGCGGCAGATAGCCGATCTCGCCGGACCGGGTGACGGTGCCCGCGTAGGGCTCGCCCTCGCCCGCCAGGATGCGCAGCGTCGTGGTCTTGCCGGCGCCGTTGCGCCCGACCAGCCCGATCCGGTCTCCGGCCTGCACGCGCAGGGCCGAACCCGACGCGGTCAGCAGGGTGCGGATTCCGGCCCGGACCTCCAGGTCGGTCGCGGTGATCACAACAAGTCTCCTCAGCAGAAGCGGGTGGGTGGTTCGAGTGTGGGCAGCACCTACACACAAGAACCACCGATTTTACGCATCCTCCGCACACGCCGCCGTAACCGAGACCACTACGGGCGGGTGATCCCGCCCTGTCCGTCCAGGCGACGCCGACGCGACCGGGCGGGCCGCCGGAGACCGCGCTCCGGCCGGCCGTGTCGTCGAGTCCGTCCTCGCGGGCACCTTCGATCGGTCGGCGAGGGATACCTGCCCGGCCGCGCGACAATGCGGAATCCGGGAATCTACCGCGAATTCAGAAATTGAACAGCGGTCCGGTAATCGTCAGTCCGAGATTGCTCACGTGGGCGAAGAAAGCGAACAGCATGAACGCCGCACCGGCCAGGCCGATGTCCTTGTTGAACGACACCATCTCCATCTGCTTGGCCTGTGCATCCTGCTCCTTCCAGAACGGGTGCATCAGGAACGCGGTCGGCACGAGGAAGATGACCAGCAGCAGGGAGCCCAGGTCGGCCCACACCCCCAGCAGCACGCTCAGCCCGCCGAGCAGCAGCAGCACCCCGGAACCGAGCACCGCCAGGCCCGCCACCGGGACGCCCTTGGACTGCGCGTACTGCGCCATCTGCTCGCGCTGAGCGAAATGGCCGAACGCCGATCCGAGAAACAGCAGAGCGAACAGAATCCGCCCGATCAGCACCACTACGTCCATTGTCCCGATCTCCTTTGTCGATTCCGCCGAAACCAGTAGGTGACATGGAAACCAACCACAGGTGTTGCACGGGCATTCCCTCGACTCGCCGAATTCCGGATAACGTTCCGGCCCGGTTTCGGCGGGGGTCAGCGCAGGTGCTCGCCGAAGAAGGCAACACCCGCCGCCAGGCGTCCGCCGCGGCGTCCTCGTTCTCTCGAAGCTACCGCGCGCCGGCCTGAATCGCCTGCCGGTAGCGTTCGGACAGCATCGGCGGGAATCCCAAGTCTGCCTCCATCACGCGAATCGCCAACGGAGAGCCCAGGGTCCGCAGTCTTTCGCACCCGCTCTCACCGATCGCTTCGTACGGAAATACCGCCAGTTCGTCGGTGCGGCTCTCGACGGCCTCGCGGCGTGCGGTGCCGTGCACGCTCAGCGCGATGTCGTCCTCGACCAGCCATCCGCGCTCGCGGAGCGCGGCCACCCCCGCCGCCCAGCCCTCTTCGCTCCAGGATCGGCTGATACGCAGGACTTCCGGCGCGATCTCGCCTGTGGCGCTGTGGGTGATGAGGGCTTCGATCCCGCTCAACCCCTCGGTCAGCAGTAGTGCGACATGCCCGTCACCGCGAAACTCCCGGAGCAGCGACTGCGCATGCCACAACACCAGATGCGGCTCCTCGGGCCACGGTAGCGCCGCGTGGGCCGCGAACAACGGCCGACCCTGTGGTCGCTCGCAGGCACGCACGGCGGCACGCCGAGCCAGCTCCGCGGCCTCCTGCACCTCGGGTCCGGCAACGTCGGCGCCCCAGGCCTGGCGCAGCGACCGATCGACAGCTTCCAGACGAGCCCGCAGGATGTCGGAAGGGGGAGCGATGTCCCAGGCGGCAGGCATCACCGCGTGCACCGCGGCCGGGTTGAAGTTGAAGAAGGTCGCGATGGTGACCTCGGCGGGGACCACACCCAGAGCGGCCGACCGGGAGGCGAAATACATCATTCGCGGATCGGTCATGCCCAGCTCCCGATACATCTCGGGGCCGTGTGGGGAGAAGTAGATCATGCCGTGCACCGGTTCGAGGGTGCGGAAGGTCATTCTGGCGTTGTGCGGGGAAACCGTGCTCACATCACGTATGTTTCCCGAATCCGATGTCAGCTTCAAGAGCTCGCGCGGAGTTCCCGGGATCGAAGACCTCAGCGGCGGAACCTATTTGCGCGCGCCGACGATCCGCAACGCGAGATCCACGTAGTAGTCACCGATCTCCTCCGGCGAGGCCGGACCGTCCTCGCGATACCAGCGGGCCAGGTCGATGCCCAGCGACAGCAACGCCACCGCCGCCAGGTGCGGATTCGGGTTGTCGAAGACGCCCGCCGAGACACCACGCTCGATCAGCTGCCGGATCTCGGCGTCGATGATGTGCCGGATCTCCTTGATCTCGCGCTGATGCTCGGGACTGAGCGCATTGAGCTCGTAGTTGATGACACGGGCGACGGTGTGCGCGCGGGCGTGATGGATAACGAATTCCCGTACGACCGCCACCAATTGCTCGACCGGATCTTCCGAGAAGCCCATGGCTTCTCGAATGCGCTCCAAGGTATTCAGGTGCCCGGTGTGCGAGATCTGGTAGAGCAGTTCCTCCTTGGAGCGGTGGTGCACATAGATGGCCGCGGTGCTCAGCCCCGCGATCGAGGTGATGTCACGGGTCGTCGAACCGTGGAACCCACGCTCGGCGAAGGCGATGACGGCAGCCTCCAGTAGCCGGGCCCGCGTCTCGTCGGCGCGCGAGCGATCCTCTGATTCGGTCACCCGGACAGTCTTGCATTCGTCCGCCCGACATCTGTCGCCGGCGCGGTCGCCGCTATCGAACGATACAGGGAAGCCCCCGCTCACAGACCCGAGTCTGTGTTGAAGTTGAACTCGGGTTCACATACGCTCGGAACGAGGGATCTTGCGGAAGGGAAATCCATGACCACTCCCACACCCGATTCGCCCGCCGGCAACGGCACGTCCACCGCGGTGCTGTTCGATTTCGGCGGTGTCCTGACCTCCAGTGTCTTCGAGGCCTTCGAACAGCTCGGCGCCTCGCTCGGCTGCGATCCCCGGCTGCCGCTGCGCCTGCTCGCCGAGGACCCCGCCGCGCGGGCGCTGCTGGTCGAGCACGAGGAGGGGCGAATCGCCGAAGCGGAGTTCGAACGCGGCTTCGCAGCGTGCCTGCGATCGCACGGCGTGGATGCGGACGCCACCGGACTGGTCCGCCGCATGCAGTCCAATCTGCGGGCCGACACCGACATGATCCGGCTAGCAGCCGAGGTCCGGGCAGCCGGTTTCCGGGTCGGACTGCTGTCGAATTCGCTCGGCGACGACTGCTACGCCGGTTTCGATCTCGAGGCCATGTTCGATGCCGTGACCATCTCCGGCCGGATCGGAGTGCGGAAACCGTCGCAGCGGGCGTACATGATTGCCTGTGCCGGTTTGGGTTCCGAACCGCGAGACACCGTGATGGTCGACGATCTGCGGCAGAACGTCGTGGCAGCCGAGCGTGCGGGACTCACCGGATTGCTGCATCGCGAGGCGCCCGATACCGCCGAGCGACTATGGGGCGCACTGGGGATGCGCCGCTCCTGCTGACCTATCTCGAGTGCCGGAGCATCTGCCAGGTCGGCGTCGACTCAGAGAGATCGCCGGACGAACGAAGGAGATCCCGCACCGTGTGGTGCGGGGTCTCTTGGTCGTTCAGCGGTTGAGCACGGTGGGCCGATCAGAGTGCGAGCACCAGTTTTCCGGTGTTGCCGCCGGTGAACAGCATGTTCAAGGTCTGGCCGAACTGTGCGACGCCGCCCTGGACGACATGTTCGCGGTTCTTCAGCGTGCCCTCGGCGATCCAACCGCCAATGGCGGCAACGGCTTCGGGGTAGCGGTCGGCGTAGTCGAAGACGACGAATCCGGTCATGGACGCGCGGAACACCAGCAGCGACATGTAGCGCGATGGTCCCGGCCGCAGCTTCTCGTCGTTGTAGGCCGCGACCGCGCCGCACAGCACGATGCGAGCTCCACGACGAAGGTTGGCAAGCGCGGCGTCGAGGATGTCGCCGCCGACATTGTCGAAGTAGATGTCGATGCCCTCGGGCGCGAGGTCGCGCAGCCGGTGCAACACGTCCTCACCGCGGTAGTCGATGGCCGCGTCGAAACCGAGCTCCTCGGTGAGGATTCGGCACTTGTCAGCCCCGCCGGCGATCCCGATCACGGTCGCGCCCTCGGCCTTGGCGATCTGGCCGACGACGCTGCCGACCGCTCCGGCCGCGGCCGAGACCACCACGGTCTCACCGGCTTTCAGCTTGCCAACTTCCAGGAGGCCGAAATACGCTGTCATGCCTGGCATTCCGAGCGCGCCGAGCCAGGTGGGGCCGGGTGCGACGCAGAGGTCGATCTTCGTCACACCCCTGCCGTCGCTGACGGCGTATTCGGTGACGCCGAAGATTCCGCTGACGGCGTCGCCGACCGCGAAATCGGGATGGGTGGACTCGACGACGGTGGCGATGTCCAGCGACCGCATCACCTCGCCCAGACCGACCGGCGGGACGTAGGACCGTACGTCGTTGAGCCAGCCGCGCATGGCCGGATCGAGGGAGATGTAGTCGATCTTCACCAGGATCTCGCCGTCGCCGAGCGCGGGGAGATCCTCGGCCGTCACGTTCCAGGTATCTGCGTCGGGGAGCCCGGACGGGCGTCGCGCGAGCCGGACCTGCTGCGTTTTCGTCATACGTGCACTCACTTCCCGGTCGTCAGAGCGCGCCCTTTTCGGGATCGCCGGCGGGCAGCGGTTCGAAGACCAGCACCTCGGGCGCGGTCACCAGAGCGTCGGCCAAGGCGAGGCCGACCTCGCGCAGAGCCGCGCCCTGACCGTGCTCGCGCAGCGCATCCCTGGAGGCCCACTTCTCGATCATGACGAACCGCTCGGGCTGCTCGAGCCGGCGGTGCAGTGCGTACCGCAGGCAGCCCGGCTCGGCGTGCACGGCGGGCGCGGCCGCGCGCAGCGTCTTCTCGACCAGGTCTTCCTGACCCGGCTTCGCGATCATGGTCGCCACGACGACACAGGGATCGGCCATTGTTTCCTCCTTGGGTGGGTGATGTCGAAAAGTGCCGTGCGGACCCGCCTGTGCGTGTCAGGCGCGCTTGCCCCAGTTCGGGTCGCGGCGACGCAGCTCCCACTGCGCGATCGAGCGCTTGTGCACCTCGTCCGGGCCGTCGGCCAGACGCAGGGTGCGCAGGTGCGCGTACATACTGGCCAGCGGGAAGTCATCGGAGACACCCCCGCCGCCGTGCACCTGAATGGCGCGATCGACCACCTTCAGCGCCACATTCGGGGCCGCGACCTTGATCGCGGCGATCTCGGTACGCGCAGCCTTGTTGCCCACGGTGTCCATCAGATACGCGGCCTTCAAGGTCAGCAGCCGCGCCATGTCGATCTCGATGCGCGCCTCGGCGATCCAATCCTGGATATTGGCCCGATTCGCCACCGGCTCACCGAAAGTCACGCGCGACTGCGCGCGGTCGATCATCAGGTCCAGGGCGCGCTCGGCCATGCCGATGGCGCGCATGCAGTGGTGGATGCGGCCCGGACCCAGCCGCGCCTGACTGATCATGAACCCGTCACCCTCACCCGCCAGCAGCGCGGTCGCGGGCACCCGCACGTTCTCGAAACTCACCTCGGCGTGGCCCTCACGGTCCTGATAGCCGAACACCGGCAAGCCGCGCTGCACCGTCACACCCGGGGTGTCGATCGGAACGACCATCATGGACTGCTGACGATGCGTCGGCGCGTTCGGATCGGTCTTGCCCATCACGATGAGCACCTTGCAGTTCTTGTGCAAAGCGTTGGAAGTCCACCACTTCCGGCCATTGAGCACATAGTCCTCGCCGTCACGCTCCATGCGCAGCTGGATATTGGTGGCGTCCGAGCTGGCGACCGCGGGCTCGGTCATGGCGAAGGCCGAGCGGATCTCACCGTCGAGCAGCGGGCGCAACCACTGCTCCTTGTGCTCGGGCGTGCCGAACAGCGTCAGCACCTCCATGTTCCCGGTGTCGGGCGCGGCGCAGTTGGTGGCCTCCGGCGCGAGATGCGCACTGCGGCCCATGATCTCGGCCAGCGGCGCGTACTCGAGATTGGTCAGACCCGGACCCCATTCGGCGTGCGGGTGGAACAGATTCCACAGCTCCCGCTTCTTGGCCTCGGTCTTGAGCTCCTCCACGATCGGCGGCTGGAAATGCGGGTCGCCGGACTCGGCCATCTGCGCCTCGTACACCGCTTCGGCGGGGTAGATGTGCTCATCCATGAAGGCGAGCAGCTCATCTCGATAACGCTGCGCCCGCTCGGAAATCTCGAACATGGTCACTCCTGGTCCATTCCGACAGTGCCGGTGCACTACTTCGCACCGTACTTGAGGTTGGATTCAACTTCAACTTTGCCGGAAGGCTGGCCTCTGACCTGCCAAAACGCTATTCCTCGCCCAGGCGGATATCGACCAGGCGAGCCAGGACCGAGCGGTGGTAGCCGGGGCTGCCCAGGCCGAGCTGATCAGCCTTGGCGCGCTTGAGGTACAGGTGCACCGGATACTCCCAGGTCATTCCGATGCCGCCGTGCAGCTGGACGGCTTCCTCGGCGGCCTTGACGGCCACGTCCGCGCAATAGGCCGCAGCCACCGCGGTACCCACGGGAATGTCGGGGTCGCCCGTCGCGATCACGCCCGCGGCATAGCGGGAGCTGGCCGCCGCCATCTCCATCTCGACAAACAGGTCGGCGAGGCGATGTTTGAGCGCCTGGAATCCGCCGACCACGCGGCCGAATTGGCGGCGCATCTTCAGATAGTCGACGGTGGTCTCCAGACACCACTCGGCAAGACCGGCCTGTTCCGAAGCCAGCAGTGCCGCACCGGTTTCCAGGCCCTCCTGCAGAGCCGCGACGCCCGCGCCCGCGGGAACGACGACCTGACCCGCGCCCGATTCGATGACGACATCGGCGAGCGGGCGGGTCATGTCCAGCGAGATCACCGGGGTGATGATGGCGGCGGTGGCGGGAATCGCGTGAATCTCGGTGCCGGAGGAGGTTTCGACCGCGGCCAGCAGCATGTCGGCGTCCAGGGCGCCCGCGACGCTGGTCGCACGGCCGGACACCCGTCCGGCGTCGTCCGTCCAGAACAACGGGACACCGGCCGCGGTGGCCGCGGTGAAGGGCGCGAGCAATGCGGCCGTCGTCCGGCCCTCGGCGACAGCGCCGACCAGGCCGGAGTCACCGGCGAGCAGTACGGTGGCGGCGATGACGCTGCTGGTGAGGAAGGGCACAGGGGCGACGAAGCGCCCGAGCTCCTCGAGGACCACGGCGGCGTCGCGGGCGGAACCGCCTGCGCCGCCGCGGTTTTCGGGAATGAGCAGCCCGGCCAGGCCGAGGTCCTGGGCCAGAGCCTTCCACAGGCCGGCGGTGAGCGCGCGGTCGCCTTCGTAGGCTCGGGCCACCATTCCCGGATCGCAGTTGGCTTCGAGCAGATCGCGCACCGTGCGCCGCAGGGCGGTCTCGGTGTCGGTGTCGAGCAGCAGGATGTCCTCGCTCATCGGGCCAGGTCCTTCCAGGCGATGTCCTTGTCCCCGCGGGGTTCGACCGGCAGACCCAGCACCCGCTCGGCGACGATATTGCGCATGATCTCCGAGGTGCCGCCCTCGATGGAATTGCCCTTGGCGCGCAGGTAGCGGTAGCCCGGGCTGCGCCCGGCGAAGTCGACCCGTTCGGTGCGCACCATGGTCCAGTCGTCGTAGCGCAGGCCCCGTTCGCCGAGGATCTCCAGTTCGAGCCCCGCCAGCTGTTGATTGGAGCGCGCGAAAGACAGTTTGAGCGCGGAACTTTCGGGGCCGGGCTGCCCGCCGGAGACCCGTTGCCGCATCCGGGTGGCGGCCAATCGCCCGGCTTCGGCCTCGACCCACAGCCGCAGCATCCGGTCGTGCAATTCCGGGGTGTGCCTGTCCGGGTTGCTCCGCCAGGTGCGGGCGACCGCGCCGAGCACGCCGCTCTCGCGGGGCACCGCACGCCCGCCGATCGAGACACGCTCGTTGTTGAGCGTGGTGGTGGCGACACGCCAGCCCTCCCCCTCCTGACCGAGGCGGTGCGCGTCCGGAATGCGTACATCGGTGAGGAAGACCTCATTGAACTCCGCCTCACCGGTGATCTGGCGCAGCGGCCGGACATCGACGCCGGGATCGGTCATATCGCAGAGGAAGTAGGTCAGGCCCGAATGCTTGGGGCGGCTCGGGTCGGTCCGGGCGACCAGGATCGCCCACTGCGCCTTGTGCGCCACCGACGTCCACACCTTCTGCCCGTTGACGATCCAGTCGTCGCCGTCCCGCACGGCCCGGGTGGAGACCGCGGCCAGATCCGATCCGGCGCCTGGTTCGCTGAACAGCTGGCACCAGATCTCCTCGCCGGCCCACAGCGGGCGCAGGAAACGTCGCCGCTGTTCGGGCGTGCCGAAGGCCAGGATGGTGGGCGCGGCCATGCCGAGGCCGATGCCGTTGACCTCGGCGTTGTTTCCGGGGGCTCCCGCCTGGTCGAACAGTTCGTCGACGAAGGGCTGGAGTTCCCGCTCCACTCCGAGACCGCCCGAGCCTAGCGGGAAGTACACCCAGGCCAGCCCGGAGTCGAAGCGGGCGCGGTGGAAGGTCACCGCGTCGGTGGTGCGCGGATCATGTTCTGCGAGTAGTGATTCCACCCGCGCGCGGAGGTCCTCGCGAACCGTGTCGGTCATAGGTTCTTCTCCCTCACAGCGGCGATTCCGGCCCGCAGCAGCGGTTCGACCGCATCGCCGATGGCCTCGAAGCCGGAGCCCACGGTCTGGCCGTGGAGGTAGCGATAGTGGATGCCCTCGAGGATGGCGGCAAGTTTGAAGGCCGCCAGCCCCAGATAGAAGCCGAGATGCGCCAGGTCGCGGCCGGAATGGCGGGCGTATCGGTCGAGCATGTCGGATTCACCGAGATACCCGGGCGCCTCGGACACGTCGCTGACCGCGGTGATGCCCAGTTCGCTGCCGAGTCGCTGGTACAGCAGCAGGAGCGCGACATCGGTAAGGGGATCACCCACAGTGGCCATCTCCCAGTCGATGACGGCCACGACCCGGTCGTCGGCGGCGATCAGGACGTTGTCGAGCCGGTAGTCGCCGTGCACGATGCCATCCGGCGACTGCTCGGGTTGGCGCACCGCGAGCAGGGTGAACAGCTCCTCGGCACCCGGCAGCTCGCGCGAGTAGGACGCGTCCAGCTGCTTCTTCCAGCGGTGCACCTGACGTTCCAGGAATCCGTACGGCCGCCCGAAGTCCGCCAGGCCCACCCCCGCCGGATCGACGGAGTGCAGCGCGGCGAGTGCCTCGATCATGCCGGTCGAAATCGCTTGTACCCGTGTCGGTCCCAGAGCCGCGAGCTCGGATGCTGTCCGATAGGGCGTGCCCGCAACATTTTCCATGAGATAGAAGGGTGCGCCCAGGATGTCGGCATCGGTACACAGCGCGTAGGTGCGCGGGACCGGGACATCGGTGTCGGCCAGTGCGCTCATCACGCGGAATTCGCGCCCCATGTCGTGTGCGGTCGCCAGCACATGACCGAGCGGCGGGCGACGCAGAATCCATTGCGAGGCACCGTCACTCACCGCATAGGTGAGGTTGGATCGGCCACCGGCGATCAGTCGGCCGGTGAGCGGCCCCGCGCTCAGGTCGGGCCGGGTGGCAGCCAGCCAGGTCGCCAGCCGCTCCAGATCCAGACCCGGCAGTCTCCCGACCGCTTCCGCGGCGGCGTAGCGGCCGCTCATCAGGGCACCAGCAGGGCGACGGACTCGGCCACGCAGGCCGGTTTGGCCGCGCCCTCGATCTCGACCGTGACCCGGCTGACCGCCTGGTATCCCATGGTCACGGGTGTCAGCGACACCAGTTCCACGCCCGCCCGGAGGCGGGAGCCGACGGGCACCGGGGCGGGGAAGCGGACCTTGTTGGCTCCGTAGTTGACTCCCATCGACAGCCCCTCGACGGTGTACACGCTCGCGGTGAGCATGGGCAGCAGCGACAGGGTGAGGAAGCCGTGGGCCACGGTGGTGCCGAACGGCCCGGCGGCGGCGCGCTCCGGGTCGACGTGGATCCACTGGTGATCACCGGTGGCGTCGGCGAACCGGTTGATCTGTTCCTGGGTCACGGTGTGCCACTCGCCGTAGCCGAGGTGGGTGCCGACGGCCTTCTCCAGTTCGGGCCAGCCCTGAAATACCTGCATGGGTTGCGATCCTCTCGATTGCGTTGTCGGCCTAGTTCGTCGGTCCGCCGGCCACGTAGATGACCTGGCCCGACACGAATCCCGCGCCCTCGCTCACCAAGAACGAGACGGTGTGCGCGATGTCCTCGGGCTTTCCCGAACGCGCCACCGGGATCTGGGAGATGAGGGCCTTCTTGAAGTCCTCGAAGTCGACCCCCATCCGTGCTGCGGTGGCCTGGGTCATATCGGTCTCGATGAAGCCCGGCGCCACCGCGTTGGCGGTGATGCCGAACTTGCCGAGCTCGAAGGCGAGCGTCTTGGTGAAGCCCTGCAGCCCGGCCTTGGCCGCCGAGTAGTTGGCCTGGCCGCGGTTGCCCAGTGCCGAGGTGCTCGAAAGGCTCACGATGCGACCGAAACCCGCGTCGACCATGTGGCGCTGTACCGCTTTCGAACACAGGAAGGCACCGCGCAGGTGCACGCCCATGACGGCGTCCCAGTCCGCGACGGTCATCTTGAACAGCAGGTTGTCACGCAGAATGCCGGCATTGTTGACCAGCACGGTCGGCGGGCCGAGTTCGGCGACCACCCGCTCGACGGCCTGGTCCACCGCGCTTTCGTCGGATACGTCGGCGCCGGCCGCCAGGGCCCGGCCACCGGCGGCCACGATCTCATCGACGACGGGTTTGCAGGCCGCCTCGTCCAAATCCAGGACCGCCACGGCCATTCCGTCGGCCGCGAGTCGGCGTGCGACGGCGGCGCCGATGCCGCGTGCCGCGCCGGTGACCAGTGCTACCCGTTGTGTTTCGTTGCTCATGGTGTTCTCCTGGGTCGAGTCGGATCAAGCCGACGGGGTGTAGACCACGCGTCCGACGGTCTTGCCGTCGGCGAGGCGTTGGATGCCATCGGCGATGTCCGCCAAGGCCAGTCGTTCGGTGACCAGCGGACGGATGGAGCCTGCGGCGGCGAGCTCGGTCAGTGCTCGATGGCACTGCGCGACCGCGGCCGGGTCGTGAGCGTTGTAGAGACCCCAGTGCAGGCCGACGATCGAATAGTTCTTGATCAGGGCGTGATTCAGTGCGGCGCTCTGGATCTCGCCACCCGCGAAGCCGACGACCAGGATCCGGCCCTCGAAGGCGATGCATTTCGTCGAGCGTGCGTAGGTCTCGCCCCCGACCGGGTCGTAGACGACGTCCGCACCCCGATTGTCCGTGACCTGCTTGACGACCTCGACGAAGTCCTCGCTCCATCGGTCCACGACCACGTCGGCACCGAGTTCTCGTGCGTACTCGGCCTTTTCGGGACCGCCGACCACGCCGATCACCCGGGCCCCGGCGGCCTTGCCGAGCTGGATCGCGGCACTGCCCACGCCACCGGCAGCGGCATGCACCAGCAGGGTCTCCCCCGCTCTCAGCGCAGCGCGGCGATGCAAGCCGAACCAACCCGTCTGGTAGCCGATGAACAGCGCGGACGCTTCCGCATCGTCCAACTCCGCCGGCGCGGGAAAGGTTTGAGCCGCTTCCATCAGCGCGTACTCGGCGAATCCGCCGTAGGGCAGCGAGCAGCCACCGAGGACGCGGTCGCCGACGGCGAATCCGGTGACCTCGGTACCCACGGCCACTACCTCACCGCACAGCTCGACACCGGGCGTGAACGGGAGCGGCGGCTTCACCTGATAGAGGCCCCGGCACATGAGCACATCGGGGAAGTTCGCCGCCGCGCCGGTGACCTGGACGGCCAGCTGGCGCGGGCCCGGTTCCGGGCGGTCGACGGTGTCCAGGCGCAATACCTTTCCCGGCTCGCCGAGTTCGTGGACGCGCCAGGCCTGCATTCGCGCCAACTCAGACACCGCCGGTGAGGGTGATGCCGCCGTCGATCACGAGCAGCTGGCCGGTGATCCAGGCGGCGTCCGCGGAGAGCAGGAAGGCGACCACGCTGCCGATGTCCTCCGGCACACCCAACCGTTTCAGCGGGTACGTTGCCGCGAGCTTCTCCTCCCGGCCTTCGTAAAGGGCGCTGGCGAACTGGGTCTTCACCACCGCGGGGGCCACGGCGTTCACACGGATGTCCGGGCCGAGTTCGGCGGCCAGCTCCTGGGTGATGTGGGTCAGCATAGCCTTGCTGGAACCGTAGAAGCCGATGCCGGGCGCGGGCTTGAGACCGGCGACCGAGGAGACGTTCACGACCGAGCCGCCGTGTTCTTTCATCCATCCCTGATACGCCTGCTGCACCCACGACAGCGCCGCAAGGCAGTTGACCTCCACGATCTTTCGGGCGGCGTCGAGCGACAGCTCCACCATCGGGCCGAATACCGGGTTGATGCCGGTGTTGTTCACCAGCAGGTCGGCGCTGCCGAAGGTTTCGACGGCCCGCTTGATGGTCTCGGCCTGATGCGCCGCATCGTCGGCGCGCCCCGCCACGGCCAGTGCCTTGGACGGTCCGCCCAGCGCGACGACCGCTTCGTCGAGCGCTTCCTGCTTGCGGGCGGTGATGACGACCCGCGCGCCCTCGTCCACCAGGCGCTGCGCGATGCCGAGGCCGATGCCCCGGCTGGCGCCGGTGACAATGGCGGTCTTGCCTTCGAATCTGTTCACGGACAGGTCCTTTCGTTGTTCAGGGGCTTACGACAGGCGTTCGAGCACCATGGCCATCCGAAGAACTTACTAAGCGCTTATTTTTCTCCGCCACCATGCTTGACGCGCACGTTCCGGTCAAGACCGTCAACCCACGATCAGCCATGTGATATGCCACACAGTTTTCACGAAAGCAGTGGTCACACCCTGCAAATCAACGCGATATTGAAGTCGGATTCAGATTATGCAACCCGGCACGACCGCTATCGGTCCTGCCGTCCGGCGTGGTGCCTGAATACGGTTCAGCCGCCGGTGGATTCGATCCGAGCGGCATTGATCCAGAGCCGGGTGACCGTTCGCACCAGCTCGTCGACCGAGTGTTCCTCACCGAGTACATAGGTGTAGTACGCCATCCGGCCCACCATGCCCGACAGCGCCCGAGCGGCCTGCTGCGGATCCAGTTGCGGGTCGGCCAGGCCACGCTCCTGGAGCTGCGCGAGCGAGCGCGCGTTCCGATCGCAGAACGCGCGGCTGCGGCGACGGCGCAGCTCACGGAACTTGGGGTCGATGGCGGCGACCTGCTCGAGGATCGCCATCAGCTTCGCATTGCGTTTGTACGCCTCGAAATACGCCCGATTACTGGCTTCGATGACCGCCGCAGGCGAGGCCTCGTCGCCGCTCAGCCGCGGCATGCCCGGATGCAGGAGTTCGCTCTGCGCTTGGTCCAGGACCGCGTGCAGGATCTCCTGCTTGCCGGCGAAGTAGGTGTAGAACGAGCCTGTGGACAGCCTGGCCTCCGACGCTATGTCGGCCAGACGCGCCTCCAAGTAGCCATCGCGTTCGAACACCGTCCGCGCCGCGACCACCAGAGCGGTGCGGGTGCGCACCCCGCGCGGCGTACTGGGCGGTTCCCTCAGTATCGAGGTGTCGGCCAGCGGCGGAATCTCCTCCGCCGCGACACCGTCCCCGGCCGTCGTGGCCATAGCTACCTCCCTCTCGGGCTCGCGCGTCCGCACCGATCACACGGCGTTATCCGGCGGCCAGCAGCCCGGCTTGGTATCGACGCATGCCGCTCAGCCACTTCTCGTAGTCGGCGCCCTTGCGGCGGTACATCTCGAGCACCTCGGGGTGGGGCAGGATGAGGAAACGCTCGTCGTCGACCGCTTCCAACACGAGGTCCGCTACGACGTCCGGCGCGAGGACGGCACCGGCGGAGGTCACCGCCCTGGTGGCCGCCTCGCCAAGTCGGTCTCCCGAGTTCTCCCCTGCGCGCAGCAGTTTCGTTTCGACACCCATCGGGCACAGGCAACTGACCCGAATTCCCTTGTCGCCGTAGGTGACCGAGAGCCACTCGGCGAATCCCACCGCGGCATGCTTGGTCACCGAGTAGGCAGCCGAACCGATCTGGGTCAGCAGGCCTGCCGCCGAGGCGGTGCCGATGAAGTAGCCCTCGCCGCGTTCCAGCCAGCCCGGCACGAGCAGGCGGGCGGCCCGCACATGGGCGGTGACGTTGACGTCGATCGTGGTCGCCCAGGCCATATCGTCACCGAGGCCGACCGGCCCACCGACGCCCGCGTTCGCGAAATACAGGTCCACCGGGCCGAATTCGGCCTCGGCACGCCCGATGATTCCACGGATCTCGCCCTCGTCGGAGACGTCTGCACCGGCGGCCACCGCCTCGCCGGGACTGTTCTCCGGAATCAGACCGACGACAGCCTCGGCGGCCGCGCGGTCCAGATCGGCCACCACCACGCGCGCGCCGGCCTCCACCAGGCGCAGTGCGATCGCACCGCCGATACCGCCGCCGCCACCGGTGACCACCGCAGTCCTGCCCGCGACCTTCACGTATCGTCTCCTTCCGAGCCTTCCCCCGCACGAAACTTGAATCCTACGTCAATTTCAAGTTTCGGCAAGGACAGGCCCGGACAGTCAGGAGCGCACCACTATTCGGACTTCAGTTGCAGCGCGTTGACCCACAGCTGAGTCAGCGTGGCGACCAGCTTCTCGAACGCGATGCGCTGGTTCTGCACGAAGACGATGTAGGCCATGCGGCTGACCATCACAGACAGTGCCTGCGCTGTGATCAACGGATCGAGATCGGCGCTGGCGAGGCCTGATTCCTGTAGCTCGCGAATCGTCTTGGCATTGCGCTGCACGAACGCCTTGTTGCGCTCCAGCCGCAGCATCCGGAAGCCCTCGTTGATCTGGGTGACCTGTTCGAACACCCCCATCAAGCGCGCATTGCGCTTGTAGGCCAGCAGATATTCGCGATTGGCGGCCTCGATGAGGTCGCGTGCGTCGGTGACACCGGTACGCGCCCGCACGTGCGGGTGCAGCATCTCCTCCTGCACCTGCTCGACGACGGCAGTGAAGATTTCTTCCTTGCTGTCGAAGTAGGTGTAGAAGGACCCCGCGGCGGTGCCCGCCGCCTTGGAGATGTCGGCGATCTTCGCGTCGAGGTAGCCATCGCGCTCGAAGACTTCCCGCGCCGCGGCGACCAACGCGGTGCGCGTGCGCTCGCCGCGCTTCGTGCGCGGGGGAATTCGACGAGGCTCGGCCTCGCTCGCAACGGGTTCGGACACCAACGCTGATCACTCACTTGCTCGCCGGGACGGTTGTCGATTGCCACCGTATCACCGTGAGCACCGCGCGCCGCCGCTCCACGCTGAACCTCGGCTTCACCCGCCTACCTGCGCGGACAAGCACGAATCGACCAGTGCGGGCCGCGGCGGTTCACCGGAAGTCGGCTCTGCGAACGTGTCGACACAAAGTGACGGAACCTGTCGACCGGCGTGAGGACTTCGTTCCACAACCGCCTTGAACTTGACATCAGATTCACATACGATGCGAACGGGTCGTGACGCGGATCACAGGACCCCGCCCATTCTCCGGTCTCTACATATCTGGATGTTCCATGACTAATGTCGCCGACCGCATCTGGCAGCACGCATCCGAACGCCCCGACGCCATCGCGCTGCGTCTCAGGGACGAAAAAATCACCTATGGTGATCTTGTCCGCCGCGGCGCGGCTTTCGGCGGCTACCTCGCCGAATCCGGTGTCGCGGTGGGTGATCGCGTGGTGCTGGTCGCGCCCACGGTGCCCGAATTCGTCATCGCCTATCTGGGCGCACATGTGATCGGTGCCGTCGCCATTCCGGTGAACACCATGGCGACCGCTCCTGAAATCGGTTACGTGCTCGACGATTCCGGCGCTCGGTACGCCGTCGCATGGCATCTGGCGCGCGCGGGAGCCGAGCAGGCCGCCGTGGAGCGCGGCATCCCGCTGCTGGTCCTCGAACCCGGCGCGCCCACCGAACCCGCCACGCCGGTGACCGAGCCGGTGCACCGGGATCCGGACGACA
The DNA here is from genome assembly GCF_050434125.1 of Nocardia sp. GP40. Taxonomy (NCBI): domain Bacteria; kingdom Bacillati; phylum Actinomycetota; class Actinomycetes; order Mycobacteriales; family Nocardiaceae; genus Nocardia; species Nocardia sp. GP40. The sequence continues at coordinate 296,889 of NZ_JBNPVW010000006.1, forward strand.
CCGCGATCATGCTCTACACCTCGGGGACCACCGGGAAGCCGAAGGGCGTGGAGCTCACGGTCTCCAATCTGACCGAGACCGCCCGCATTTTCATTGATCAGCTGCGGCTCACGCCCGAGGAGCGGTTCGGCACGGGGCTGCCGCTGTTCCATGTGTACGGGCAGGCGGTCTGTCTGATCACCACGCTGCACGCGGGCGCGTCGTTCTCGATGGTGTCGCCCTTCGATCCGGCCGCGATGATCGAGATGATCCGCGACCACAGGCTCACCGTCGTCTCCGGGGTGCCGACCATGTGGAATGCCATGCTGCATACCGCCGGTGACTATGGGCCCGAGGACTTCGCGAGCTTGCGGCTGGCCGCCTCGGGCGGGGCGTCACTGCCCGAGGCGGTCATTCGCGCCTTCTCGGAGCGATTCGGCTGCACGATTCTCGAGGGCTATGGGCTCACCGAATCCAGCGGGGCCGCGACCTACAACCCCCTGGATCGCGAACAGCGGATCGGGTCGGCGGGGACCGCCTTGCCCGGAACGTCCATCGAGGTCAGGGATCCGAACGGCGTGGTGCTGCCCGCCGACACCGTGGGTGAACTGTACATGCGCGGGCCCAGTGTCATGAAGAGCTATTGGAACCGTCCCGACGCCACCGCGGCCGACCTGTCCGACGGCTGGCTGCGCACCGGGGATCTGGGCAAGGTCGATGCCGACGGGTACGTCTACATCGTCGACCGCGCCAAGGATCTCATCATTCGCGGCGGCTACAACGTCTACCCGCGCGAGGTCGAGGAGGTGCTCTACGAGCATCCCGACATCGTCGAGGTGGCGGTGATCGGCATTCCCGACGACCACTACGGAGAGGAAGTGGGCGCGGTGGTGGCCACCGCGCCCGGGGTGGACCTCGATCCGGCGGAGCTGCGCGCCTGGGCCAAGGAGCGGCTTTCCGCCTACAAGGTCCCCCACCGCTTCGCTTTCACCGATCAATTGCCCAAGGGCGCGACCGGCAAGGTCCTCAAGCGTGCTCTCGATCCGAACCTGTTCACAGACAAGACATCCCGATGACCGCAGTACCCTCGGCAGAACTACCACCGCTCGCTACGGCGGATCATCGTTCCTCTCTGCTCCATCCAGCGCACTCCACGACCTCGAACCCCCGGCCGGGAAAGACGGTGTCCATGAAGAAGTCGTGCACCGCCGGGTCGCCGTCTGCACAACCATCACGCAGCACGGTCACCCGGTAGTCACGATCCGCCGCGTCGTAGCAGGTCGCGGCAACCATTGCGCTGGTCGCGACGCCGGCGATCGCCAGAGTGTCGACGTGGTGGGCGCGCAGCACCAGGTCGAGATCCGTGCCCGCGAACGCGCTGGCGCGTCGTTTCAGTACCACGACGTCACCGTCGGCAACTGGCAGATCGATCTCGGTTCCGGCCGACCCCTCGTGGAAATCGTCCCCAGCTTCGTAGAACGATCGGAAGAGCGCGTTCCCTGGCGGCAGATCGACCCCATTGCCCCGGAAGGCGAAGCGTACGAACACAATCAGCGTGCCGGCCGCACGGGCGCGCGGGAGAAGGTCGGTGAGGGGCGGCACGACCTGCTTGGCGAACGGGTAGCTTCCCGTGATGCCCCGTTGTATATCGCCGATGATCAGCGCTGTGGTCATGATTGAATCCCGTCGATGATGAGTCTCGCTACGGCGGAAGGGATAGCCGGAAGCGCGAGCCTACCCGGTGATCGGGTGGATCTGCGCCGTACCGGAGACCACTACCCGCACGGAACGGGCGGGCGCGGGAAAATACCGGGCGGTAGCAGCACCTGTCCGGGGGCCGCGGCGATGGGCTAGCGTGCGGGTATGACTGATGATCTGAAGGGCAAGAGCGCGCTGGTGACGGGGGCCAGCCGGGGAATCGGGCTGGCGGTCGCGGCCGAACTGCTGTCGCGCGGCGCGAACGTGCTGATCAGCGCACGCAAGGCCGAGCCGCTGGAGCAGGCCGCGGCGGAGCTGCGCGCGCTCGGGCACGGCGGGAAAGTCGTTGCCGTGGCCGGGAATTCGGGCGATTCGACCGCGCGGGCCCATCAGGTCGCGACCGCGGTGGCCGAGTTCGGGTCGCTGGACATCCTGATCAACAACACCGGTATCAACCCGTCCTACGGGCCGCTGATGGACGCCGACCTCGACGCGGTGCGCAAGATCTTCGATGTCAACGTCGTCGCGGCGCTGGGGTATGTGCAGGAGGCCTACCGGACCTGGATGAAGGACAACGGCGGCGCGGTGGTGAACGTGGCCAGCGTCGCGGGCCTGCGCTCGAGCGGGGTGATCTCGGCCTATGGCGCGTCGAAGGCGGCGCTGATCCGGCTCACCGAGGAACTGGCCTGGCAGCTGGGACCCTCGATCCGGGTGAACGCGGTCGCGCCGGCGGTGGTGAAGACGAAGTTCGCCGATGCGCTGTACTCGGCGAACGAGGAAGCGCTGGCGGCCACCTATCCGATGAAGCGCCTGGGCAAGCCGGAGGACGTGGCGGCGCTGATCGGATTCCTGGTCTCCGACCAGGCCGCGTGGATCACGGGCGAGGTGGTGCGGGTCGACGGCGGGCTGCTGGCCACCGGCGGCATCTGACTCCCATCAGTATCCACGTATCGAGGGTCACCTGTCGCCTGCCAGACTGAAGGGTTCTGGCGCAGGAAGCGTGATCGCGCTGGTCGGAGGTTTGCCGGGCGGCGTCTGGTGCTGGTAATGGTGACAAGCGTGCTCTGGTCTGACGGCGATGCTGACCAAGATCGGGGCTGTCGCTGGCCGGTCGTGCTGGTGCCCGTCTGGCCCGACAACTGGGATTCTCGACGAGCCGGGACACACTGTTGCGGCTGGTGCGGGGACTGCCTTGCCACGATCCTGCTGGCATCCCGGACACCGCCAGCACACCCAGCTCATCGAACCGGTCGCGCAGGCGGCGAATGACTTCGACTATCGCGATGTCGCGGTCATGGAAGAACGGGGCGTCCCGGTCCTCGAAATGGCCCAAACCCTGATACGGGGACTCGACCGTTCCGAACACCGCAACCTGAGGTGGCGCATCGCCCCCGTCTGTCGTACAGCGCCACGTCGGCGCCCGGGCGTCCCGTCTTGACAGCTGCCGATCCGAAAGCGTCGAACGCCAAGATCACCGACCGAGTCAAGTTAGCCGAAGGCGACATCGACCAGTGCCTTGGCGGCGCTGGCGGAGACCTTCGCGACGGCGGGGTTGTGGTCGAGCCACGCGGAAACTCCTGAGCCGTCGTAGAGCACGACCAACTGCTCGGCCAGCGTCTCCGAGGCAGGTGCGCCTGCGGCGTAGGCGAGGTCGAGGAATAGTGAGTGCACCCACAACCGGTACTCGTCGGTCGCCTTCTCCACCGCCTCGCTGGTCTCGGATTCGGCACTGGCGCACATGAACGCGCAGCCGCGGAAGTCCGGGTCGGCGAAGATGTCGCCCTGTACCTCGAAGATGCCGACCAACCTCTCACGGGGTGTGCGGTAGCGTGCCTCGAGCTCGCGGGCCATGCGCTCGCGGGTCTGGGCGTGGCGGCCTTTGAGGTAGGCGCGGACCAGCTCGCTCTTGCTGCCGAAGGTGTTGTACAGCGATGCCCTCGCCACACCGGCCTTCCTGATCACCTGGTCGACGCCCACCGAGTTGACTCCCTCGGCGTAGAACAACTCGTCGGCAGCCGCCAGCAACCGCTCGCGGGTCGAGACTCGTGCCTTCATCTCCTCAGTCATGGGGCCATCATATCAATTTTAGACCGAACGATCTACCAATCTCGGCTCTGTACTGATAGACCGTTCGGTTCAATCAGGATGGTTCCGGACCTGGGTAAACGGTAGGGAATCGGCGGGTGATACCGGGCAACGATGCGCCCTTGCAGCAGAAAGTTCCATTTCTGCGGCGTGTTGTGCGAATGTTGGCCCGGTCGATCTCAGTGTTGCGGAAAGCGGCGAGCACCCCTTGACACTGTTAGATCGATCGTTCTATGTTGTTCATATGAGCAGACAATGAAGTCTGATTGCATATGAGAGGAAAGTGCCGCATGGCAGGTGAGGCCAACCCAAACGAACAGCCACGGCGCTCACTTCCAGTACCCCGACCTGTTCGTCAAGCACGTCCGCTTGTTCCTCGAGGAGCAGTAAACCCCGACCAGCAGTAAACCCACAGGAGGCACCCATCATGGCAACACCCGTAGTTCTGATCACCGGAGCACTCACCGGCATCGGCCGCGGCGCCGCGCTCGCGTTCGCCGACACCGGCGCGAAACTCGTCGTCTCCGGCCGTCGTGATGCCGCAGGCAAGGAACTCGCCGAGGAGCTGCGCGCACGCGGCGCGGAGGCCGAATTCGTCAACTCCGACGTACGCAACGAGGATGAAGTCCGCGCTCTGGTCGACCAGACCATCGCACGCTTCGGCCGCCTCGATGTGGCGGTCAACAACGCAGGCACCGAAGGCGCCCCCGGGCCCATCACCGACCAGAGCGCCGAGAGCTATACCGCGACGTTCGACACCAACGTCCTCGGGGTGATCCTCAGCATGAAGCACCAGGTACGCGTCATGCAGCAGCGGGGCGGCGGCAGCATCGTCAATATCTCCTCCACCTACGGGCACGAAGGTGGAGCCGGAGCCGCGATCTACGTTGGCAGCAAGCACGCCGTGGAAGGCATCACCAAGTCCGTGGCGCTCGAGCTCGCCAAGACAGGAATCCGCGTCAACGCCGTCGCCCCCGGCGCCACCGACACCGCCATGCTCACACGATTCACCGGGACCGACGAGAACAAGGCTGCGCTCGTCGGCACGGTTCCGGTGGGGCGGCCCGCCCGCACGAAGGACATCGCAGACGCGATCGTCTTCGTCGGCTCGGACCATGCCTCCTACATCACCGGGGCCGTGATTCCCGTCGACGGCGGCCTGTCCGCATAACACCCGCCCGCCGGGCGCGGAGCACCCACCGCCGCCTGCGCAGTAAACGCGTCCGCACCCGGTCTCAGGCGCCCGTCCAAATCCGAATACAGCAGCCAACGTGATAGCAGCAGCAATACCAGCAATCGGCCCGTGCGGCCGGGAACAGGACACAGTCATGACCGAACGCGAGCGCAAGATCCCCGGCCCCGATTACCCCATCACCATCACCACCGAGTCGGCCTGACCAGACCGAGCCGAGGCCCGACCGAGTCCACGACAGACCCCTGGAGGAGAATCGTGAACGCCACACACACCAAGCCCCCGCGCGCCGTCCGAGCTATCTCCGCCATCGTGGTCCGGCTGAGCGATCTCGGAATCCCGCTGGGACCAATGCGCCTAATGGAATCAGGCCGGGCGACCTTTCCCGTGGACCTGATCCGCTACGACGGACACGACTGGCTCGTGTCGATCTTCGGGGAGACGGTATGGGCGAAGCGGGCCCGCAGATCCCAGCAAGTTCGGCTACGCCGAGGCAGGCGCTCCGAGACGTTCGGCGTCGTCGAAGTCGATGACGGCGAGCAACGTGAGGCGGTCCTCGAGCTCGTGCGTCGACAGGCCCGGCGCAACCCATGGGCGACCGCGGCCCTGCAAGCGGACCATAACCATCCGGTGTTCCGGATCGAGCCGCGAAGAACACGATGATCATCGCCACCACTGCCAGCCACCTGGTCAGTCGGTCCCGATGGCCCTGAGCCAGGTACCACCCTTAATCGATTGTGCCCACTTCGGTCTTGATCAGTTTCAGTTTCGCTGTGTCGGTCATGTCGGCTCCCGTCGGTCGGCAATCGTAAGGTGGCGCTCTCACGCTGGTGCACTGGTCTGCCCGGCGTATCCGATCGTCGACCACCGTCCAATACCGATCTCCCGATGGCATCCGAACCCGAAACGCACCCATCTTGCCTCCGCCTCCGTCGTAGCAACACGGGGCCACAGAGCTACACGCCCCAGACAACCGTCGCAGCGTGATCAGTCCGCGGGTCGCCGGATCTCTGTTGTCGAGCCGGATTCGTTGTGGCTGAGTAGTATTCGCTTCCGCAGCAGGTCCAGGTTCGATCTGCCATAGCACTGCCTCTCTTGAGGGCCTTGACCTTGTTCACAGTGCCCTCGGTCCGTTACTCCAGTTCAGGGTGAGTCCTGCTGTGACAGCGGCGAAGTCATGCTCGAGGCCGGTGGCGAACGAGTGCAGTGCGGGCAGGTTATCGGCCCGGACGTTCGCGATCCATTCCGGGAGGCGATCGCCACGTCGGTCGCGCATAAGGACCGCGAACGCGCCGACGTGACGGCGGGCGGCGGCAAGTTCGGGACAGCACGTCAGAATCGTGGTGAGCTGGCGTGTTTCGGCATCGGGCAGGTTGTCTGGGTGGCGGGTGATCCAGCTGGTCACCGCCCTGATATTCGCTTTCGGCGGTGGGATCACCGCTGGTCGCGCGGATGGCTTGCTGGCCTGGTAGGGCCGCAGGAAACGGTAGACGTTGTTGGGGCTGCCGCGGTAGCCGAGCTCGCGCAGTTCGGTGATCAGGGCGGCGGCATTGGTGTGTCCGGCGTTCCAGCGGGTGAGCAGATGCGGCACGAACTCGTCGATCATCTTGGCGCGAGACGTCGCGGCGGCGATGACGTCGTCCGGATCGGCGGCGAGAGCGAACCGGCGCGCGGTCTTGCGATCGATATCGAGTTCTCTGGCGATGGCGCGCAAGCCCTTACCCTCGGCACGTAGCCGTTGCACCGCCTCGTACCGTTCGACCGCGCGTGCACGCAATCCCGCGTATCCACCACCGCGATAACCTTCGGGCAGCGGTGTCGTGTTATCGGCGGTCTCGTCCGTGACCGCTTCGGGAGCGTGGCGGTCGGTGTCGCCGAGATCAGCGCTGGCGGTTGATGATTCCGTGAGACATCGACGATGGGCAACCACTGTCTTCTCCACGGCCTGGCACAAGTTCTGCCACAGGTGCCACCTGTCCGCGCATTGGGTGGCCTGGGGTGCGCCGCGGCGCGCGGCCTCGCTGTAGGCGCTGGCCCGATCCCGGGTGATGATCTCGATTTCCGGGTGCTGCGACAACCACGCCGCCACCGGGTCGGACTCGCGTCCATCGAGAACGTCGATGGGTCGGTGGGTGGCCATGTCCAGCAGGATGGTGGCGTACCTGCGGGAACGCTTGACGGCGAAGTCGTCCACTCCGAGCGCGGTGATCGCGCCGACCGGCGGATCGGGCAGTGCGCGGATCAGCCGCAGCAGCGTATCCCGGCTGGCCGGCAATCCCAGCTGGGCGGCCAGCCGGGCACCGGCTCGTCCCGCCAGCGCTACCGCGATCCTGGTGAGCATCGCGGTCAGCTGATCGGTGCGGCGTGACCGTTTCACCGTGAGCCCGTCAACTTGTTCGGCGAAAGTCTTTGCCCGGCAGCCTGTATTCATGCAGAAGAACCGGCGCACCACCAACCACACCACCATCTTCCGCCCGGACACAGCAGCGTCGGCGAGCTGGCGGCGATACCGGGAATGCACACGACCGGAAGGGGTTCCGCATCCGCCGCAGTGGGCCGTCGAGGTGGCAACGACTGCATCTACAACTACGGTATCGGCCTCGGCTCGAACACCCTGAACCAGCAGATCGTTCAAGTGCGGCAATAAGATTCGAAAAAGATCAACGCACGCCTGTTACCTTCACCTATGCCGAGCCGGATCCTGCGGTGACACGCCGACCGGCAAGATCACGCTATCTGCGTCAGAACCGACTGAAGGGACCACCGGTTTGCCCTGAGTATGGGACCGGGTTGGTTCCGGTCGCGGGGGCTGATGTTGATGGTGGCCGACTATGGGGTGGTTGGTCTATCTCGGGCTGGGTGTCAGGGTGTGGCCAGTCGGTCTCAGGTCCGCCGGGCGGGCAGTACCAGCGTTCGTCGGGAAGGCAGGCTGCCCAGGCTTCGTAGCGTGCCTGTGGCGGGCAGAGGATGTGTGCGCCGGTGTCGAAGGTGAGGGTGAGTTCCCAGTCCCGGACCTGCGCGGTAGCGACTCGATGGTTCAGCAAGCCCAGGACCGGGCCGGCGGTGAGCGGATCGTCCTGGACCCGGACTTCCCACTTCTTGTTCGTCGCGTCGTCGAACTGAAAGTCGGTCAGGTCGAGGTAAACACCGGGCTGATCGGGTGCGCCGAGATCGAAGACCAGGCGCAGAAACGATTTCCAGACCCAGATTTGTTCGATCTCGAGTCCGGTCAACGCGGTGAACTCACCCATGGCCACGACCAGAGCGTAACGAAGACACCCGATGCGTGAGGACGATCGCTTTTCGGTGAGACGTGCTGGGGGTCAACTCGATTCGCCGGGCTGGGCCGGTTTGCCGCGGCGCGGCTTCTGCCGTTGCCGGCAGGACTCGCCCTCGACGACGAGTTCGTAGGCCGCGGATTGCAGCCGGTCCATCGCCGACTGCGCCAGTAGCGGGTCGGCCATCATGGTCAGGATCTCCGGCGGTTCCCGGTTGCTGGTGATCACGGTGGAGGCTTTGCGGTGGCGTTCGAGGATCAGCTCGTAGAAATCGCTGGTCTCGACCGCTTCGACGACGAAGCTCCCGCAGTGGCATGACATCCCCATCGAGCAAGACCGCCGCCGCACACCAGGCCCGCCGCGCATCCACCGCTGGGATGCTCGACCGCGTCCAGGCCGCAGTCGGACAGTTGCGCCGCGAGCGGGCAAAGGTCACCGTCGCCGCAGTTGCCCGTCGAGCCGATGTCTCCCGGACCTTCCTCTACCAGAACCCGGAGGCGCACAAGCTGATTCGCGACAGCGCCGAGGCTGGCACAGCCGCTCGGGTTCGCTCCGGGACCGAGGCCGCAGCCCAGATCGAAGTGTCATGGCGCGAACGAGCCCTCACGCCGAGGACGGGCTGACCGCCGCACACAACGCGATCGCACAGCAGCGGACCACGATCGGCGAGCTACTCGGCCGCATCCGTGATCTCGAGACCGACCTGCCCAGCGATGGAGTCCAGCGAACCCTTTCCGAGAACAGCACCCTCAAAGCGCAGGTCCAGCAACTTCAATGCGATAATCACCGGTTACAGGAACGACTCCAGGGAGCCCGCGACAACAACTGCGACTCCCCTCATATCGTGGAGGCCGGACCATAGAGGAAAGGCCAGATGGCGGAGAAGAGACGCAAGTACGATGCGGAGTTCCGTGAAGGAGCAGTCCGGATCGTGCGCGAGACCGGGCGACCGGTCGCGCAGGTTGCCCGTGAGCTCGGGGTCAACGAGGGCACGCTGACCACATGGGTGGCCCGGGACCGGGCCCAGCGCGACGGCGCTGCCGGTGACCGGGTCAGCGAGTCCGAACGAGAGGAGTTGCTGCGGCTGCGGCGGGAGAACGCCGAGCTGGCGATGGAGCGTGATGTGCTCAAGCGATCAGTGGTCCTGTGGGTGAAGGAGGCGACCAAGTGAGCGTGGCTGGGTTCATCGCCTCCCAGAGGACCGAACACGGTGTGCCACATGCCGTTTCCTGCCGTGCCCTGAACGTGAGCGAGTCGTGGTTCTACAAGTGGAACGACCGTGAGCCCACTGGCCGCCAGCAGCGCCGCGAGAAGCTGACCGCCGCGATCGGCAAGGAGTTCGCCGATTCCGGTGCCACCTACGGCAGCCCCCGCATCGGGCTGGAGTTACGGGAGAAGGGCTGGCGAGTCTCCGACAACACCATCGCCATGATCATGGCTGAAAATGGTTGGGTGGCAAGGAAAGTCAAACGCAGACCCGCGACTACGCGGCAGGGGAAACGGGCAGCGGCACCGGACTTGGTGCGCCGTCAGTTCACCGCTGTCGCCCAGGATGTGCTGTGGGTCGGCGATGTCACCGAGATCGTCACCGACGAGGGGAAACTGTATTTGGCGGCGGTCGAGGACCGGTTCTCCGGTCGGCTGCTCGGCTACGCCACCAGCGTCCACCATGATGCCGAACTGGCCTGTGCCGCACTGAAGATGGCCGCTGCCACCCGCGGCGGGTTCGACGCGATCGACGGGGTGATCTTCCACTCCGACCGCGGCAGCGAATACACCGCCGCGGCTACCAATGCTCTATGCCGGCATCTGGGGGTGGTGCAGTCGATGGGTCGGGTCGCCTCGGCCCTGGACAACTCGCCGGCCGAATCGTTCAACTCCACCCTGAAGGTCGAGTTCGTCCACCGGCACCGCTTCCGCACCCGCGCTGAAGCCGCGCTGCGGATCGTCACCTGGATCACCGGCTTCTACAACCCGACCCGCCGCCACCGCCTGTGCGGCGGAATGTCGCCGATCAACTACGAAACCCACATGGCCGCAGTCCGAGCGGCCTCGGCAGCGGCCCTGTCACGAGACGAGGCCGCATAAAGGAGCCTCCACACTTCGAGGGGATTGACACAACGTTCCTCGACCAGCGGATCGCTCACCTCGAAGCTGAACTGACCGATCACACCGTCGCTCCGGCGACTTCGATCCCAAAATCCGGACTACCCGACCCGACATCGCTCCGCCGCTGAGATCGAATGAATGTCGGACCTCTGTGTCAAGGTCACTGTGAACCGCCATCACAACGTGCAGTCAGTCACTAATTCGTGCAGTGCAATGTGCAGTGTTCCGTCAGTGATCGTGCAGTGGACATCTACGGGCGAGCCTGTGTGATGTCGCAGGGCAGCCGGACCATGATCGTTCTCACCGATAGTCGCTGTACCGATGTTCCCCAAGGCCGGGGGCAGTGGTTTCAGGGTCTTCCTCCGCCGTTTTATCTGGGACACAATTGGGACTTTCCGGGCAGGGAGGCAACGGGGATGTCAGGTAAACGGCGAGCGATGGACGTGGATCCGAACGAACTCGACCGGGCCGCCACAAGGATGCGGGCGATGGCGGTCCGTGACTATCACGCCAGCGACGACCTCCAAAGAGGGCTGACTGAACGAGCGGGCGCCGACCATATATTCGGAAACTCGCCGGCAGCGAGTGACATCCTGGCGAAGTGGGACCGGGTTATCACCGCGCTGGCTCAACATGCCGACGTTCTGGGCACCAGAACCCAAGACATGGCTGAGAACCTAGAGCGGGCTGCAGACACCTACCGGAGAAACGAGGAACAGTCAGCAGAACAAATTTGGCTTATCTGAACGCAAACTGCGCAACTAGTGGTACGTGAGTCTGCTGTTCTTACGTGAGGTCTTGCGCGGTGGTGTTGACTGTCGGGGTGGAGTTGACGGCGGGTCAGCGGGCGGAGTTGCAAGGCATGATCAACAGTCCGGACGTGCCCGCGTCGGTGGGGACGCGTGCCCGAATTGTGTTGTGGCATGCGGAGAATCGGCAGAAGAAGGAGATCTCGGTGCTGGCCGGGGTGTCGCGGCCGACGGTGGACTGGTGGCTGGCCCGGTACGCGGCCGAAGGCGTGAGCGGACTGCACAACCGCACGCCGGGCGCTGGGCGGGAACAGGTGCCGGCGAGGATCCGTGCCCGGATCCTCGCGGCGACGCGGTCGAGCCCGCCGGATGGTTTGTCGCAGTGGTCTTCCCGGGAGATGTCGAAGTTCATCCGCCGGACCGAGGGCGTGTACGTGTCGCACCACTACGTGTCGAACCTGTGGCGTATAGAAGGGTTGCAGCCACACCGCCAGGGCACGTTCAAGCTGTCGCGCGATCCGGCGTTCGCGGAGAAGGTCGTCGATATCGTCGGTCTCTACCTCGATCCTCCCGGCGGGGCTGTCGTGCTCAGTGTGGACGAGAAGACTCAGGTCCAGGCCCTGGATCGGACGCAGCCGGTGCTGCCGATGGACTTCGGGGTCACCGAGAAACGCACTCACGACTACATCCGGCACGGCACCACGAATCTGTTTGCCGCTCTCGAGGTGGCCACTGGGCGCGTGTTCGGCGAATGCAAGCCGACCCGCACCGGCGCCGACTTCGTCGCGTTTCTCGACAAGGCGGTGAAAGCCCACCGCGGCAAGGAAATTCACGTCGTGCTCGACAACTTGTCGACCCACGGCACCCCGGAGGTGCAGCAGTGGCTGGCTGCCCATCCCGCTGTCGAGTTCCACTTCACTCCGATCGGATCGTCGTGGATGAACATGATCGAGACCTGGTTCGCGATCATCACCCGCCAATCCATCCGCCGCGGCACATTCAACTCGGTGAAGATGCTGGTCAAACAGATCCGCGATTACATCGAGCACTGGAACACCGACGCACGGCCGTTCGCCTGGACCACCACCTCCGACGAGATCCTGGCCAAGGTCCGGCTCACCCAGACCAACATCCGCAAACTCGTCGACAACAACGGGAAGTAAGACCATCAGAATCACGAACCACTAGGCGAGGGATTTCAGATGGACTTCAGACACACAGTTCTGAGAGAAGCTGCTCTGTCGGCCGAGATGGTCAGGCTGTTTGCCGCGGGAGAAGTATTGGGCGCGCCCTCAGATCCGATCGCGAAATTGTACAAGCTCGACTGCGTGCCCTCGGAGATCCGCCTTCTCGTGGACAATGTGCGCGCCCAGTCGACGGTGCTGAAGGAGGTCAGGAATGACTTCGAGAACACCCGGAGGAGACTGCTCAAAAAGTGGCGCGGCGACGCCGCTGATCAGTTCGCCGTCAGCAGCGGGATGCTGCTCAACACCTACTACGTGCGGCAGGCCGACACTCGTGACACAGCAAGTGCCGGCGAGCAGATCGCGGACGGCGTCGACAACGTGGCCACCACGGCGGCCGAGCTCGGCTTGCGTACTGCGTTGGATGTCGATCCCTCCTCCATCCTCGTGCTCGCGCACCGCAGAAACGCACCCCTGGAGGCCCAGCTAGCAGTCCTGCAGGCACTTGCTGACATTCAGCAGATGGTCGGCGTGAAGGAACTGGAGGTCGCCGCGCTCGGCTCGGGGCTGAAAGACTTGAGGCCACCACTCGAGCTCGAGATATAAGCCCATCAGCACGTCGAGCAGCTCCAACTGCGGGATAGCACCGAGGCTGACCCGCTGTCGTCGAGCGACCTCGTCTGCGTCGATGCCGCAGGTTATCCGGGTGCGGCCACCGAGCAGGGATGTGCCCAGGCTCGTCCGTGCCGCCTCATCGTGCGGGAGTCCGAACTCCTCGCGGATCAACCGGACAGCATCAGAACGCCCGGTCAGCCCTAGTGCGGTGGCTGTCACCGGGCGCGTGGTTCCGAATTCGGTGCCGACGTGATCCACCCAGCTCAGCAAGGACTCTCCGGGAAACGGACGCGGACACAGCAGCAGCCTCGGAATCGTTGAAGGACAAGGTGATTGGAACCGGATGGCCATAGCAGCTCAGCTTGCCATCCACCCACAGGTCGAGAGTAATGCCGTCTGGTATTGCATTGCGGGCCAACACATTGGAGGGACGAGAATCGCGGACCCTGTGTGTGCCCTGCCAAGGGATAGTCCACAGGACACTGCACCCGGCACGACTCGGCGAGACAGTGCAGTGCCCAGGTCAACACCACACCGCACTGCACTCTTCAATGACGTTCCACAGTCACAGCGGCAGAACGCAATTCGACATCGAAGGACACCTATGAGCAACCGCCGGCTCGAAACCGCCCGGCAATCCGAAGCCGCAACTGCCGATGCTCTCCGCACGGACGGCTTCTCGGTCCTCAACCTCAACGAGCTCACTGGCAACTGCCCATTCATGGACCTCCTTGTCCGTGAGGATGACCTGCGCTTCGTCGTGCAAGTCAAGGGCACCACCACCAACCCGGCGAAATTCACCGTCGACCCAGCGAGCCTGCGATCCTCGAGGCTGTTCGCCGCCGCGCTCGAAATGCAGGCGTTCTATGCCTTCGTCCAACTCGCGGACGGCGAAGGCCCCAACCATTTACTGGACCGGCCTCGATGCCCTCGGTGAACTCGTAGGAGACACCCTGCCCCCGGGCATCCGCTACAACGTCTTCCACTCCCAGTTGTCGGACCTGTCCGTCCGGAATCTATTGAGACGTAACAGAGGCATCGGCATATGACCCGCACCTTGCGGCTCCATCTGCCCGACCAGCCACTCCTACGGCCGGGCGATGAGCCTGCGGATCGTGTTCGCAGTGACCAGGACGACCAGGCGAACACCGAGGAACGTCGCCGCGGCCGGAAGCAGCAGACGTTTCCAACCGCTACGGGTGCGGGAGTAGAAGATCAGGGCGCTGCGGTGGTGCTGCCACAACGACTTGTTACGCCGGAACTTGCTGGACTGGCCACCAGAATGGTCCACCCACGCCGGGCCGGACAGCAGTGTCGAATGGCCGAATTCCTGGGCTCGGTAGCACAAGTCCGCGTCCTCCAGATACATCCAGAAGGCGCGGTCGAAGCCTCCCAATCGCTCCCACAGCGGCCGACGGAGCATGATGCAGCAGCCGGACACCCAGTCGACCACCTGATCGGCGTCCGGCCGACCGAACGCTTCGCCGAAGTATTCGCGGCTGGCGGCGTTGCCGGGGCGCAACACGCCCATAACCGCGTGCCGGAGAGCGACCGAGGTGGATGGGAAACGGCGACCGTTGGGATATGGCTTGCCGTCGGTGATCATGCGAGCGCCGACGATGCCCACCTGTTCGTCAGCGAGGGTTGCGCGCATGGCCTCCAGGCACTTCGAGTCGCCGAGAACAGCATCCGGATTCAGGGTCGCCACATAGTCACCGGTCCCGAGCGCGGCGGCTTTGTTGACGGCATCACCGAACCCAGTGTTGCGGTTCACAATTGGCTCAATGCCGAGCGCGCGGGCGACCGCGAGGGTGTCATCGGTGGAGGCGTTGTCGATCACCAAGATCCGCACCTGGTCGGCCACAGTCTGAGCACGAACGGACTCGACTGCGGCGGGCAGCAGCGCAGCGCTGTTGAAGGTGACGAGAACGACATCGATACCCGTCATCGGCAGAAGCCTTTCATTGGGGTCGGGGGATGTCTTCAAAGCTGACGGCCAGATCCGGCCCGGCGCACGCTACCACTCACCAGCCGACCCAGGGACCAGAACCGACAGCACATCATCGCATACATGTTAGCGATGAAAACATGCAGGTCAGGTGCGGTAATTACGATTCGAAGGTCGGAAAATTCGAGAAAGCTCACCCAGCGCTTCGCATGTGGAGCTGAACCCGCTCATCTCCACATCAGCGCGCTGACCATGTCAGCCTGCATGTAGTGCAGGTATTTCGCCGCCGTGGCCTCGGGGACGGCCGAGGTGGCGGTCACGAGCGTGGTCACCAGGAACTGCCCCTGGGCACCGCCCTGCCACTTGCCGACGGCGAAGTGGGCGAGGTAGGTGCCCGGGCGCAGCTTCAGGTCGGAATCGGAGTACTTGCCCACGGCCGCGGCCGCCTTGGCGGGATCGGACATGCCCATGACGAATTGCGTCAGCATCAGCGCGCCGCCCTCGGCCCGGTACACGAGCTCCGCGGTGTAGCGGCAGCCCAGGTCGGTGAACTTGGTGCCGGACTCGACCGGCACACAGGTCGAATCGTCCCGCCCCTGCACCCAATCCGCGTGCAGCTGAACCGAATCCAGTGTGAAGTTCCAGTTCTTGGCGTATTCGGTGTAGCTCAGGTGCCCGGACGAGGCCGGGGCCGTGGGCGCGGCCGAGGAGCTGGTGCTGCTGGGCGTCGCGCTGCCGGTCGCGGGAGCCACCGGAGGTTTCGGGGCCGCGGTGGGGGTGCTGTCGTGGCTGGTGAACGTGACGACCAGGGCGACGCCGATCACCAGCAGCGCGACCACGCCCACCGCGATTCCGACGATCAGGCCCGTCCGGCGCTGCGGGGTCGCGGGCAATCCGCCGGGATAACCGGGTTGGGCGTTCCAACCGGACTGATAGCCCGGCTGCTGGTACGCCGGTTGCTGGTAGCCGGGCTGCGCCCCCGCGGCGGTCTGCCCCCAGCCCGCGTCGTACGGTTGTGCCTGAGCTCCGGCGAATCCCGGCGCGGCCTGCGGCGCACCGCCGGACTGCGCCCAGCCTTGTTGCGGCGATGTGCCCGTCCCCCAGGCCGGCGCGTCCTGCGGACCGGTGGTGTGGTCCCCCTCCGGGAGCTTTCCCCTCGTCTCCCACCAGCTGGCATCCTGCTGCTCGTCCGCGGACGACTCCCCGACCGGTGCGTCCGACGGCTGCGCGGGATCGCCGCCGTGCGGGCCCGAACCGGGGGGAAATGTCATGACAAGCCGCCTTCCGCTCCCCCGGGGCGCCGTAGCTCCCTTGTCGCGGTCGTCCCCCGGGCCTTCTTCGCGCAGACCATACCCGAGATGTCCGATCCGACGCATCCGAGATCCGGGCCGCGCCACCGGGTCCGGCCGCGCGTCTGATCCAATCACGGTGTGACCCCCGACCTCCTGATCTGCGGCCTCGGCCCCGCCGGGCGCGCCCTGGCGCATCGCGCGCTCGCGCACGGGCTCGCGGTGACCGTCGTCGACCCGCATCCGGACCGCGGGTGGACACCGACCTATGCGGCGTGGGCCGACGAGTTGCCCGGCTGGGTCGCGCCCGAGGTTATCGCCGCGTCGGCGCCGCGCCCGGTGGCCTGGGGTTCGCGACGTTACGTGATCGATCGGCGCTATGTGGTGTTCTCCACTGCGGCACTGCGGGATTCGCTCGACATTGCGGGCGCGAGGGTGATCGCGGGGCGCGTCGAGGGCATCACCGGCCGGCGGCCCGGGCGAGGGCCCGAATCGGTGCGGCTTGCGGGTGGCGAGATCCTGTCCGCGCGCCGCGTGATCGACGCCCGCGGTGTGCCGCGCTCCCCCGACCGCGCGGAACAAACCGCGTACGGGCTTGTCCTGCACCGTGATCCGCGTCACGAGACGATTTTCATGGACTGGCGTTCCGACAACGGCGCCCGTCCGGGCACACCTCGCTCGTTCCTCTACGCGGTGCCGCTCGGACCGGATCGCATGCTGTTCGAGGAGACCTGCCTCGCCGGACGTCCCGCGATCACCACGACCGAGCTCCGGGACCGCCTCCATGCCCGGCTGCGTTCCCGGGGAATCGAATTCGACGGCACGGAACCGGACGAACGCGTGAGATTCGCGCTCGAGGGCGGGCGTCCGGGCGCTCGGCGGTTCGGCGCAGCGGGCGGATACCTGCATCCCGCAACGGGTTACAGCGTCGCCGCGACCCTGTCCGCTGTTGACAGTTTCCTCGCCCGGACCTGTGGTCGCTCTTCCGGCACCGAATCCGCAAGGCTTGCGGGAGCATTCCGGCGAACCTCGACCGTGCGCGCTGTCCACACGCTGCGCACCGCTGGGTTGCGGGCGCTCCTGGCACTACCGCCGGACGACATCCCCGCGTTCTTCGACGCGTTCTTCGAACTCCCGCCGGCCCGCCAGCGCGCCTATCTCTCCGGCATCGACGACATGAAGGGCACCGCCGCCGCGATGACCGCCCTCTTCGCGGCGATGCCCTGGCGGATCCGCCGAATCCTGGCCACCGCCACTGTGGGCCCGGCACTGCGGAACTGACGGCGAGTCCCGGAGTTACCTGCCACTCAGTCGAACTGGACCCGGCGGATCGGGCCTATACCCGCCAGCGCGGCCAGGGCCAGGATGCCGTGGGCGGCGACGAAACCCAGTGCCAGGTTGAACGAACCCGTGTGCTGGACAAGGTATCCGATGACGATGGGCGTGACGATGCCCGCGATGTTGCCCAGGCCGTTCATGGCGGAGCTGACGAAGCCGGCCGCCTGCGGCGGGGCGATGTCGGTGGTGATCGCCCAGCCCAGCGCGCCCATGCCCTTGACCATCCGGCCGCCCGCGAGACCTACCGGACCCCGCTCACAGAACTCGGCACGTAGTTCTGGGCCAGTGCGTCATCCCGGCTCATCGTGGGCACAGTCGATTACGGCCACCGCGCGCTGAAGGACCGGAGCGATCGACAGGCAGGCCGGAGTTGCCGCACGGACGGCGACACACGCTAGGCCGCGCTGGCGATGTGACGGGCCGAGTCTCCGATCACCGCAGCATCCTCACCGATCAGCCTGTGCAGGAAGGCTTCCTGCTTGCGCCGCCCGGCGATCGCCGCCCGATCCATGCCACCGGGCAGAATTTGCGTCGCGACACTCCGGACCAGATTGACGGGCAGGCGCAGCAACGGATACCACGGCAGCACATACGGCGGCAGGCCGAGTGTGCGCATGGCCGCGGGACCGAGGAACACGCTGGTGACCGACAGGTGTTGAGAGCGGGCGATGCGGCCCCGCAGCCCCGGCAGATTCGGGTAGTGCCAGCCCAGCGGGTCCTCGGCCATCGGGGCGGCGAGCTGACGGGTGGTCTCGTCCGGATTGGTGATCGCGGCGAGGCAGTGGTACAGAATGCGCACCGCGTCGCGAAAACCGTTGGGCAGGAATCGATCCTCGACGCCGATGAGGTATCCCACGTACCGCGTCAGGTGCGCCGCCGCCGCCAGATCCCGGGGCGGGGCCAGCATTCCCATCACCAGCCCGCCGAGCACCGGCGAGATCAACGCCCCGACCAGCGTGGCGGCCATGTCGGTCTGATTGATCGGCAGCCCCCACTCCCGCGGCCGCCAGTCCGGCAGCTGCGCGACGTGGCGGCGGACCAGCGCGTGGATGAGCCGGACGTGGATCGTCGAGCGATAGCCGCGCCCCAGCGGCGACATGCCCTCCTCGGAGCTGACGTCCAGCGCCCACTGCAGGGTCTCGGCAAATCGCTTGGCGGGCCCCTTCTCCAGGGCGCCGGTGCGCACCAGTGTCTTGTTGAATCCCGAGGCCAGGTAGCCGCCGATCAGGGCCACGTCGCGCGCGATGTACAGCCCGTCGGCTCCGCCGCTCCGGAAGAACCGCTCCCCGCGGGCCAGCAGCTCCCGATCCAGCCACGGCGGCGGCGTCTCGACGCGAACGAAGAAGTCCCGCAACGGTTCCGGCGCCGCGGGCACCGCGGCGATGCCCTCGCACAACGCTCGCTCGAACAGGGGGCGGGTGCGATCCATACCCTCCCTGTACATCCATTCGACGAGTTCGTCCATCGGCGCGTCGCCGACGGTCAGGGCCTCCCCCAGCTCGCGCCACTGTTCCGGCGACGGCCCGCGCAGGCCCATCACCCGGGCGAAGAGACCAACCCCCGGGACGCGGCGTGGCGCGGCGGGATGACGGAGCGGGACATCCGAATGCATGGGCTCTCCTTCGAACCGATATCTCGGCCGAGCGTCGCCTCGGCGGCCGCCCGACCCATGCATCAAAGATAGAAGTCGCGTTACTCTGCGTCAATATGCATCAAAACTAGCGACATTGTTACATCGAGAGCGCGCGGCTCACCCGTACTCGGCAGCGAGTGTCCGGCCCCGACAGACGCGGCCGATGTCGGGTAAGCCCGCCCGCGGGCCCACACCCGCCCCCGATCAGCGCCGCCGGACCGCCTACACGGTGCGCAGCCGCCGGACGATCCCCGAGAAGTCGGTGCGAACCATCGGACGCCCGGTCATCCACAGACTGCCGGGCACGCGGCGCACGATTTCCGCCGTCGCCAGCGATATCGCCACGACACAGACATACAGCACGGTCGTGCCCCAGAGCATCCCCATGGCGGTGACCATGGGCACGACCCACGGAGCCATCAGCTGTAATGCCAAGGGGTGCAACAGAAATACGGCGAACGACCGATCCGACGCATACGTGACTGCCCGGACCGAGACGGAATCGGCCGTCCGTCGCGTGGCCCACCACCGTCCGATCGTGTATAGCGCCGCGATCGTCAGCACATAGAACACGATCAGGTGCGGCATGAACACGTCGTTGGCGACCTCGGGCGCCATGCCGCGCCCGACGGAGCGGAAGTAGTCCCATTCCGACACCCCCGCGGACACCACCGCACCCAGGACGAACAGCGCACCGAACCGGCGCACCGCCCGGTCGACGAAGTCGAGGTGCCAGGCCGCCACGGCGCCGAGCACGATATAGAACTGGTAGGCGAACACGATGACGTAGACGTGGGTCCACAGCGTTGCCGGGCCACCACTCAGCGCCGGCGGATGCACGATCGCCCACTGGATCGCCAGTTGCAGGGCGCCGCTGGCCGCGAGCACCCAGCGGTGCCGACCTTCGGTCGCCCGCAGCAGCCGCACCAGCAGCGGAAACAGCAGATACGCCTGCATGGTGACCAGCAGGAAGTACATCTGGTACCAGGCCTCGCCGGTGACGATCTCGACGCCCAGCCGCCGAATCGACTGCCCGACGGTCTCGTGATACTGCTGCAGGACGATCGAATATCCCCAGTAGAACACCGACCAGACCAGGTACGGGATGCCGATCAGCGCGAATCGCCGCCGCCAGAACGCGCGCGCGGAGAACTGCCGGTGCCCGTACTGATAGACCAGGACGAATCCGGTCAGCGCGAAGAATGCCTCGCGGGTGAAGTGCAGCAGCGCCTCCAGGCCGTTGGCGGTCACATTGCCCGGGGTGGCGCCGGTGATCACGTGCACCGCGATGACGCAGGCGAAGGTCAGGATGCGGAACAAATCGATCTGATACAGGTACGGTCGCTTGGCCTTTCGCGGCCGCGGCGGGTCCGCAGGCGGCTCAGCGAGGGTGACCGCCGCCGTCCCGATTGTCCGATTGTCCTGCGTCGTCATCCACATCCTCGTGTCGGCCCCGGATCATGGTTCCAAGCGATCCTGCGAAACTTCTCCACGAAATCTTCGAATCGACTGCACTATCGCGACATTCGTTCCCGACACGCATCGCCCCCCGGACATCGACCGTGTCGCACTACTCGCTCCGGCCGGGACATACTAGCGCTTCATCGGGCAAACACCGCGCACCGCAGGGCCCGCCGTGTCATTCGTCCGAGGCCGACACCATCCGCGCACGCCGGGTGAGGGTGACTCCGATGCCGTCGGCGGCCGCGCGCACCGCCGCGGCGTGTGCCTCCGGGTGGAATCGGTGCGAGGGGCCCGCGACGCTGATCGCCGCGACCACCCGATCGGCCTCACGGACGGGCGCGGCCACGCACACCAGTCCCGGTGTCGACTCCTCGAATTCGTAGGCGACCCCCTCGGTCGCGATGCGGCCGAGCTGCCTGCGCAATATGCCCGGCTGCACCAGCGTGCGGGGCGTGTAGCTGCGCAAAGGCCCCGCCAGCACCTGATCGCGCAGCGAGCGATCGACGTAGGCCAGCAGCATCTTGCCGATGGCCGTGCAGTGCACCGGCATCCGGCCGCCGATCCGGGACGGGGCACTCGCCTGGCGCCGCCCACCGATCTTGGTCAGGTAGACCACGTCCGTGCCGTCGAGGATGCCCAGGTGCACCGTCTCGTGGATGCGGCCGTTGAGTTCCTCGAGGAACGGGATCGCGACCTCGAGCAGGCTCCGCTCCACCGAGGCGCGCATCCCCAACTCGAACAGGTAGCCGCCGAGCCGGTAGCCGGCCTCGGTCCGCTCGAGCAATCGCACGGCGACCATGTCGGCCAGGACCCGGTGCAGGGTGCCCTTCGGTATTCCGGTGCGCCTGCCGATCTCGGCCAGGCTCAGCGCGCCGTCATCGATGGAGAACGACTCGAGCGCGGCCATGACCTTGCCCAGCACGGTCGTTCCGTCGATTTGCCGTTCCGTGGCACTCGATGACATCGCCGCCCTTCCAGCGCGTTCCTTCGACCGATCGTACCCACGCGTTCCACTCAACGGAACGAGATGCTGGCGCACCCGGCCGGCCCCGGGCGACAGTGAAGGCCACACCCACTTCAGCTAATACTCCGGGACCTTGCATGCCACCATCACGACTCGACGACCGAACCGACGCGGCGAGCGCCGCCGCCCGACTGCTGAGCACCGCCGCCCGCACCGGCACCCCCTGCGCCCCCGTGCGGGAACTGATCGGGACCGACGACGTCGCGACCGCCTACGCGGTGCAGGCGCAGCTGACCGCCGAACGGCTGGCGGACGGCGCCACCATCGTCGGCCGGAAGATCGGCCTGACCTCGGAGGCCGTGCAGCGGCAGCTCGGCGTCGACCAGCCGGATTTCGGCGTCCTGTTCGAGGACATGGAATTCGGCCAGGACACGCCGATTCCCGCGAACCGCCTGCTGCAGCCGAAGGCCGAGGCCGAGATCGCGTTCGTGCTCGCGCGCGACCTGTCGGACGGCCCGCTCGACGACGAGCAGGTCCGCGCCGCGGTCGACTACGCGGTGGCCGCGCTGGAGATCGTCGACAGCCGAATTGCCAACTGGGACATCACATTCGGTGACACCGTCGCCGACAACGGTTCCAGCGGACTGTTCGTCCTCGGATCGCGCCGCCGCACTCTCGGCGAGTTCGAACCCGTGACGGCGCGCATGACCATGTCGATCGACGACACCGAGGTGTCCACCGGCACCGGGGATGCCTGCCTCGGCGACCCGCTGCTGGCCCTGGGCTGGCTGGCGCGCACCACCCGGGAATTCGGCGAGCCGCTGCGCGCGGGCCAGGTGGTCCTTTCGGGGGCGCTGGGGCCGATGGCCGCGATCACCGCCCCCGCAACCGTCACCGCGGACATCTCCGGGCTCGGCTCGGTGACCGCCATCTTCGAGGAGTGAAAGATATGAGCGACAACAGTTTTCCGGTCAAGGTGGCGGTGATCGGATCGGGCAATATCGGCACCGATCTGATGATCAAGGTGATCCGGCACTCGAAGGTCCTCGAGATGGGGGCGATGGTCGGCATCGATCCGGCATCCGACGGCCTGGCCCGCGCCCACCGGATGGGCGTCCCCACCACCGCCGACGGCGTCCAGGGTCTGCTGGAACTGCCGAACTTCGAGGAGATCTCGATGATCTTCGACGCGACGTCGGCCAAGGCCCACGCCGCCCACGCGGCGATCCTGGAACCGCTCGGTAAGCGCCTGGTCGATCTCACGCCGGCGGCGCTGGGACCGTTCGTCGTCCCGGCGGTGAACCTGGACGAGCACCGGCACGCGGCCAACGTCAACATGGTCACCTGCGGCGGACAGGCCACCATCCCGATCGTCGCCGCGGTCTCGCGGGTCGCACCCGTTGCCTACGCCGAGATCGTCGCGTCCATCGCGTCCAAGTCCGCCGGACCGGGGACGCGGGCGAACATCGACGAGTTCACCGAAACCACCTCGCATGCGATCGAAACCGTGGGCGGCGCCCGCCGGGGCAAGGCGATCATCATCCTGAATCCGGCCGAACCGCCGATGATCATGCGCGACACCGTGCTCTGCCTGGCCACCGCGCCGGATGCCGCCACGCAGACGGCGATTCGCGACTCGATCGAGCAGATGGTCGCGCAGGTCGCCGGGTACGTTCCGGGTTACCGCCTCAAACAGCGGATTCAGATCACCGCCATTCCGGCGGACCAGCCGGTCCACACCCTGCAGCACGCGGACGGCGGGCCCGCACCCACCCACCAGGTCAGCGTGTTCCTGGAGGTGGAGGGCGCGGCGCACTACCTGCCCGCCTATGCCGGAAACCTCGACATCATGACCTCCGCGGCGATGCGCTACGCCGAATCGGTCGTCGACACGATCGCCGCACCGGCGGGACAGGGAACCCTGCGATGACCACGCGACTGTTCATTCAAGACGTCACGCTCCGCGACGGCATGCACGCCGTGCGCCACCGCATCACGCCCGACAACGTCGGCCGGATCGTCGCAGCGCTCGATGCCGCGGGAGTCGACGCCATCGAGGTCGCCCACGGCGACGGACTGGCCGGCGGGAGCCTGAACTACGGTCCCGGCAGCAATACCGACTGGGAATGGATCGAGGCCGCGGCCGACAATCTCACGCACGCCCGGTTGACGACCCTGCTGCTGCCCGGCATCGGCACCATCGAACATCTCGAGCAGGCCTACCGGCTCGGCGTTCGATCGGTCCGGGTCCCCACGCACTGCACCGAGGCCGACGTATCCGCCCAGCACATCACCACCGCGCGCGAGCTCGGCATGGATCCGGGTTCCTGATGATGTCCCACATGGCCGAGGCCGAGCAGCTCGCCGGGCAGGCCAAGCTGATGGAAACCTATGGGGCGCACTGCGTTTACGTCACGGACTCCGGCGGCCGGCTGACGATGAACGGCGTGCGCGACCGCGTCCGCGCGTATCGTGACACGCTCGATCCGGCGACCGAGATCGGCATCCACGCCCACGAGAACCTCTCGCTGTCGGTCGCCAATTCCGTTGTGGCCGTGGAGGAAGGCGTGACCCGCGTCGATGCCTCACTCGCCGGACACGGTGCGGGAGCGGGCAACTGCCCCCTCGAGGCGTTCGTCGCCGTCGCCGATCTGCACGACTGGAAGCACAACTGCGACCTGTTCGCCCTGCAGGACGCCGCCGACGATCTGGTGCGGCCACTGCAGGACCGGCCCGTACGCGTCGACCGCGAAACGCTCACCCTCGGCTACGCCGGTGTGTACTCCTCGTTCCTGCGCCACGCGGAGGCCGCGGCCCGGCGGTACGGATTGGACGCGCGCACAATCCTGTTGGAGGTCGGCCGGCGCGGACTGGTCGGCGGACAGGAGGACCTCATCGTCGACATCGCGCTCGATCTGGTTGCCGAGTCCAGCGCTGCAACAGCCTGAAAAGCTGAGGCCCACCGAGTAATCGCGTGCTGCACGATCCGGCGCGCCAGCCGCAGCGAGGTGTGTCCACCCATCGAATTGCCCACGAACGGAGCCTCTTCCCGGCCGACCGCGTCCAGGACCGCGGCGTCGAGATGATCGAGCCCGTCGACGGTCACCGCAACGGACTCACCCCAGCCGGGCATGTCGACGGCGTAGACGTGGAAGCGCTCGGCGTGCCCGGAGATGTTACAGCCCGGACTCGTGGTCGTCGGCGGCGCTACGTGCCGAGCATCAGTTGTGTGCGGCCGCCACGACGATCGGTGCCACCTGCTCGGCTTGCCCGCACGAGTCGAACGGGGGCGAGGTCGGGCTCTGGAGTGTGTCCGGTACCGGGTCCGACCCGGTTCCCTTCCTGGCGAAACTCACGGTGATGTCGATGAGGTGGGCGTCGCCGGTTCCGTGACTCGACTCCGGTCTGTAGCTCAGGCTCACCAAGCAGCCGCCGTTGTACTGCCGGGCCTCCACACCGGACAGTCCGGCTACCGTCACCCAGCGCTGGTCTCGCGCTTGTGCCGGGTCCGGGCTCATCGGGTTGTTCCGGGTGAACCGCAACTCCACCACCACGTCGGTACGGGACGCGTCGTCGGTGAGCCCGCTGGTACACGAGTAGGGCCCGATCCAACTTTTCGAACCGGCGTGCCAGGCGCCGGGTAGTGCGCGCGCGACCTGATCGACCGTGCGGCAGGGGTTCTTGCCGTACAGGCTCGGTTGTCCGAGTGTCGGTGCGACCGGGGCGAGTCGGTCGAGTGCGGGTCGCATCGCCAGGATCATGGCTTTCGCGGCGGCACAGGCATGCTGCGGACTCGCGGTGGGTACCTGCCCGGGCGGGGTGTACAGCGTGGTTTGGAGTTCGTAGCCGAAATCCTTGATCGCGGAGGGATAGTACGAATCGCAGCGGTCGTATACGATGCCGTCCCTGCCGGCCGTACGCTCGGGATCATCGAGGTGAATGCCGTTTTCGTCGATTCCCGTGCTGCGACCGCCGCCGAGCGTGATGTGAAATTCCGCACTGGGTTTGTCGCCGGTCAGGGCCTCCAGGGTGCACTGATCCAGATCGTTCCCCGGTACCGATACGGCTTTCACCTGCGGCCCATATTGTTTGGCCGTGTCGAGGTCGAACACCGAGCAGGGGTCGACCGCACGCAGCTTTGTCATGAGCGCGGCGGCATTCGTGGGCTTGGCCGGCTCCATCGGCGTGGCGGTGCCGGCAATGGAGTGCGATCCCGCCGAACAGCCCGCGAGTGCACCGATGGTCAGCAATACCCCCACCGTGTGTGCGGCTCGCCGAAATGCAGTACCGCGCATGGATTGCCGCCGCATGACTTTCCCCGTCCCGGTTGCGCTCGCCGAGGCGCCTGCCGACGGTCCCCCCGCATGATCGACAACATCGTAGACCGATACGCGCGAGCTTCGCCCGGCCGGACGGTACGGGAATCGCGTAACTCCAGTATCGTGTTCGCGTTCGCAAGGGCGGGAGGCATTCCCGGGCGGGGGCA
The DNA here is from genome assembly GCF_050434125.1 of Nocardia sp. GP40. Taxonomy (NCBI): domain Bacteria; kingdom Bacillati; phylum Actinomycetota; class Actinomycetes; order Mycobacteriales; family Nocardiaceae; genus Nocardia; species Nocardia sp. GP40. The sequence continues at coordinate 322,900 of NZ_JBNPVW010000006.1, forward strand.
GCCACGGTTGCAGGCGTCAGGGTCCGGATGCCAAGGGTGCAAGCATGATTGGATTACTCGATGTTGAACGAGGGTGATGTCTTCGCGGGCTACACCATTCGGGGTGTGCTTGGCCGCGGCGGCATGGGTTCGGTGTATCTGGCCCAGCACCCGCGACTGCCGCGTTTGGTCGCACTCAAGCTGTTGAATCGGGAACTGTTCGCCGACGACGAGATGCGCGCCCGCTTCGAACGCGAAGCCGATGTTGTTGCCAACCTCGATCATCCGGGCATCGTCATGGTCTTCGACCGCGGTGTCGAGGCCGGGCAGCCGTGGATTTCCATGCCGTACATCGAGGGTGTCGACGCCGCGTCGGTCGACCCGGTCGGCTACCCGCCGCAGTGTGCGGTGCAGATCATCGGGCACATCGCGGCCGCGCTCGACTACGCCCACGCGAAGGGTGTCCTGCACCGGGACGTCAAACCGGCGAACATCCTGCTGGCCAACGCGGCCGGGGGCGAGCGGGTATTCCTCACCGATTTCGGCATCGCCCGGCTACGCGACGACGCCAGTCACCTGACGCAGACCGGTTCGGTCAACGCGACGATCACTTTTGCCTCGCCCGAGCAGCTGTCCGGTATCGCCCTCGACGGACGCGCGGATCAGTATTCGCTGGCCTGCACGCTGTTCTGGTTGCTCACCGGCCGGACACCGTTCCAGTCGACGAATACCGCTGCGGTCATCGCGGGTCACCTGCAGCAGCCACCGCCACCGATCCGTGCGATCCGCCCGGACCTGCCACCCGCACTCGAGTCGGTACTCGCGCGAGGACTGGCCAAACGGCCCGAGGAACGTTTCGCGTCGTGTACGGAGTTCGCGACGGCCGCATGGCACGCACTGACCGTCCCGAATTTTGCCGCGAACAGACCCGTGGACCCAGCCATCGGAGCCGGCGCGCAATCAGTGCGTTCCGCCTCGCGCAAGCGGGTCGTCATAGGCGTCTGCACGGGACTGGTGATCGCGCTAGCGGTTGGAATCGGAGTTACTGTCACAATATTCGCGAGTTCGGGCCCGTCGAAGTCAGCGGTGAGCACGTCGAGCGCCGCGCCGACGTCGGCTGCCAACGTCGCCTGGAACCCGTGTTCCATATCCGATACCGATGCGCGGGCAGCCGGACTGAATCCGGAGAAGAAGACGCCCGACGTCGGCGCGGACAAAAAAGTCGGAAAGACCACCTGCACCTGGCTGAGTGACGACTGGTACATGCTGGAGATCGACTCCATCGCCCGTCATACGTTTGCCGAGTCCTTCGATCTCGAAAACCTGCTGAACCCGCAGAACGTGACCGTCGGCGGACGCCCCGCCGTACTCTTCCATCGCACCAACGACCCGGATTACTGCACGATCGGATTCGATATACCCGACAACCCCATCTATTTCGGCGCCGCGGCCAAGCTCTCTGCCGATCACAAGGGGGATATCTGTGCCGAAGCCACGCGGATGGCGAGTGTGCTGGTGAAGGATCTTCCGGCAGCGAAGTAATCGCGGTTGCCGGGCCGCTCTGCCGACCGCCGGCCCCGCAACTCCTCCGTTCAGCCTGTCCGCCGGACGTGGACCTCTGACCGACCGCCGCGATCTGCAACGCGGCCGAGTCGAAGCTTGATGCGTCGTGAGGTGTTGACCTACTTCGTCTCTCTATGCAGTCCACATGGGAATACCGACGGCCTGCCTCGCAGTGAGCGACGAAAGTATTTGCGAGGCAGGCCGATCAGCGATCGCCGGTACCAGGTCGGACTGCTGGCGGAGCAGCCCTTGCACCGACGATGTCAGCCTGGGCCAGCCGCGAGGTGACCACCGAAAACCCCGGCACCGCAGCATTGCTCGCCGAGCGCCTGAACACCGAATTGATCGACCACGAGGATTCGAACGCCGAATCGGCCGGTGTCGCTTCGTAGTCCGCACCGGCCAAGCCCAGCCCTACGCGAATATCCTGCTGCGGGCAGGGGTTCCGTGGTTGTGATGCCCCGGCAGGTCACCCACCTGCCCACGGTTTCCGCAGATGTGGGTCGATCCGGTCGCGGTCGGCTTCCCAGTCCGCATCGGCCGGGCCGACCATAGGCTCTCGACGCCGTGCTGCCGCTTCCTCAGCGGTACCCGTACTTCTGCCAGTTGGACAGCACGCGCTGCTGGATCTCGACGGGCCAGCCGTGTGCGAAGTCGCCCTTCACCGGGCGGCCGCCCTCCGGATACAGGTCGGCAAGCAGGCAATTGAAGATAACCTTGCCCGCCATGAAGGTGCGCTTTTCCTCCTCGTCCAGATAGATCGGCAGATCGTCGCTGAGCCGGTGCCGGTAGTGGAACTCGCCACGGTCGGGATGCGAGCGGGTGGCGAACGCCCAGACCACCTCGTTGATATTGGTGATGTCCACGTCGTCCTCGACCACCAGGATCTTCGGCGCGTTCACCGATGCCTTGCCGGTGAAGGCGACCTCGGCTATCCGATCGATGAGCTCACCGGCCGAGATGCCCAGCGTCTCGTGCCAATCGCTGCGCACCGACAGAGTAAGCCAGTGCATCGCCGCCTCGGGGGTGTGCCAGGCTGACGCGATCGGCAGCCCGGCCTCCCGCAGCTGGTAGAGGAGCTCCGCGCCGTGCATGGTGGCCGTGCAGGTGTGGTCCTCCTCGACCGGCGGCCCTGCGGCGACCACGGGCAGGATGGCGCCGTCGCGATAGGTGATGGCGGTGACGTCGAATCGCGCCTTGGGTGAGGCGACGGTCGCGTTGTAACCAGGGAATTCGTTGAACGGCCCCTCCAGCACCGTCTCCTCGAGCGCCACATAGCCCTCGATCACGATCTCCGCGGTGGCCGGCACCAGCAGGTCGACGGTTTCGGCGCGCACCACCTCGATGCCCTCGCCGAAATAGGCGCCGATGTAATCGCATTCGGAGACGTTCTCCGGCAACGGCATGCCGCCCACGAACGGCAGCCCGGGTTCGACGCCCAGCGCCAGCGCGATCGGCATCGGTTTGCCGAGCTCGGCCCACCTGGACCGGACGATGCCCAGGTGCTGCACCGGAGCGATCAAGGCGGCCAGCGTCTTCGGGTCGTGGATCATCATGCGGTTGACCGACCAGTTCGTCCACGAACCATCCGGGGTCTGGGCGATGTTGATGCCCCAGGTCTCGATATAGCGACCGCCGTCGTTACCGTGGATGCGCGGAACCGGGAACGCGGTCAGATCCACGTCGTCGCCGAGCCGGATGTTCTGCTTGCAGGGCGCCGTGTCGCGAGGCACCTCCACCGGCGGGATGCCCGGCTTGCTCCGGGCGGCGACCAGCGCCTCCATCAGCTCCTGGCCGTGCGCCCCGGCGGGCAGCCCGAGGGCCATGGTGATCCGGGCCAGCTGATGCTCGGGGCCGCTGAACGCCCCGGGCGCGCCCAGCACCCGGAATCCGCTGTCGCCATATCCGGTGACGTTGGTGAAAAGCGGTGCCGGGGCCCGCAGATCATAGGATCGCCGGATGACCGCACCGATCTCGAGGTCCCAGTCGACCTCGTGGTCGATGGTCTGCAACTCGCCGATCCGTTCCAGTTCGGCGAGAAAATCTCGCAGGCTCTTCAGATGCTTCACAGCTGTTCTCCTTTAGTCGATCGAGTCCTCGCCCCAGCGGGCCAGGTCCGGTATGTCGATGCCCAGCAGATCGAGGGCGCGACCCACGGTGTGGTCGACCAGTTCCTCGATGCTGCCGGGTCGCAGGTAGAACGCGGGCACCGGTGGCATCACGACGCCACCCATCTCGGTGACCGCGGTCATCGCCCGCAAATGCCCCAGGGTGAGCGGGGTTTCGCGCACCAGCAGCACCAGCCGGCGGCGCTCCTTGAGCGTCACGTCCGCCGCCCGGGTGAGCAGGTTGTCGCCGTTGCAGTAGGCGATCGCCGACAGCGTGCGAATCGAGCACGGCGCCACCAGCATTCCCGCCGTCCGGAACGAACCCGACGCGATGGCCCGCCCCGATGTCGGCAGGCCGGTACACCACGTCCGCCATCGCCGCCAGATCCCTTGCGGACAGTTCCGTCTCGTAGGCGCGGGTCTGCTGCCCGGCCGGCGTCACCACCAGATGGGTCTGCACCCCGGCCTTGCGCGCCAACTCCAGCGCGCGAATCCCATAGGCGATCCCGGTCGCCCCACTGATTCCGATCACCAGCCGTGGTGGCTGTCCGGCCCTTGTTTCCGACACCGCCCCAGCGTCGCTGTGCGGGCGCGACCGCGCATAGGACCGTTCACGCCGGGCGGGGAACCGAACATGTCATGTATTGGTGGGCGGACTGTCGGTGGAACTTCCTAGGATGGTCCGGTGGACCCCGCTTACAGTGCAATACTCGCCCGCTGCGTGCTGGAAACGGCAGGCCAGGGCGTCGACAACCGGGTGCTGCTGCGCGAGGCCGCGCTACCGGAGACGGTATTGACCAGCGAGCACGGCATGATCTCCAGCCGGGGCTATCTGCGGCTGTGGGAATGCACCGAGCACCACCAGGACGCGTCGGAGGTCGGGCTGCGCATCGCCGACACCTATCGGATCGGCCGGTTCGGCATCTACGACTATCTGTTCGCCACCGCACCCACGGTGGCCGCGGGGCTGGCGGCGGTCCGGCCACACGGCGGCAGCATGACCACCAACCACATCTACGACGTGAACGAAGGCGGTGACGGTGACGAGCGGACCACGGTGCTCCAGCTGGTCGAGGGCGAGGGCAGAGGCGCCCACCTGACCGTGCAGGCCGCCTATGCCAGCACCCTGGCCCGGATCCGGCACACCAGCGGCGAGCCTGTGACGCCGATCCGAATCACCTTGCGCGAGAATCCGCCCCGCCGCCTGCGCGCCTACCGCGAGGCGTTGGGGACCACCCGGATCGAGTTCGGCGCCCCGGTGGACAGCATGACCTTCCGGACGCGCGATCTGGCGCTGCCGCTGCGTACCGCCGACCCGGTGCTCGCGGAAATCCTGCGCCGGTATGCCGATTCGCTGTCCACCCCGATCCTGGACGGCGTTCCCTGGACAGAGCGAGTGCAGCGCTGCCTGGCCGAGGCGCTGCAGACGGGTGACGCGTCGCTCGGTACGGTGGCGCGTTGCCTGCTGGTGAGCCCCCGTACCTTGCAGCGCCGGCTGGCCGAATCAGGCACCAGCTGGCGACAAGAACTCGATCGAGCGCGCTGCGCCGCCACCGAGCAGTCGGCTGCCACCGTGCCCAGCGTTGCGGCACTTGCCCGCCGAGTCGGGTACTCCGACGCCCGGGCCCTGCGCCGCGCGCGACGACGGTGGCAGGACGTCCCCCGCGCGGACGGAATGCGTGCGGTAATACCGGCAAAAGATCAGATGGACAGCATCGCCATGACGAAGACGGTGATCGCCTCCGCTCCGCACGCAGCGGCCGCCATCGACCCGCTCCGGCGCTAAAACGAAGAGCACGCTCCACGGCCCGGCCGCGGCAGGTTCATGGAATCGATTGCACCCCAGGTTGACGCACCCCTGGGTCGCCGAGCTGGGGCAGCTGCCGGCCATCAAGGGCGCCTCGACATCGCACGATTGCCCTCCGGGCGATACCGAAACCGGTGTGGTTGTGGCACTCGGTCGTCGACCTCGCCGCCGACCCGAGACGACGGCGGGAGAAACCCGCTGCCCCGCAACGACTTACACCCGCCCGCGTCCGACGAGGGTTTCGGCACCTCCGCGGAAACATCGCCTGTCCCGCCGGTGCACCGAAACCCTCACGACCCGAGCTAGACCGTGCCGCCGTTGACGCGGATGTTCTGCGCGGTCACCCAGCCGCCCACGTCGGAGGCCAGAAAGGTGACCACTGCGGCGATCTCTTCCGGGCGGCCGAGCCGGCCGAAGGCGCTCAGCGCCTCCAGGCCCGCCAGGAACTCCAGGCTCTTGCCGATGCGGTAGGTCTCGGTCTCGGTGGCGCCGGGGCTGACGGTGTTGATACTGATCCCGCGCTTGCCGAAGTCTTTGGACAGGATGTGGGTGAACTGCTCGACCGCGCCCTTGGTGGCGTCGTAGACGGCATAGCCCGGCAGCATCAGGGCGGTGGTCGAGCTGGAGATGGTGATGATTCGCCCACCGTCGGCCAGCTTGTCCCAGGCCAGCTGCAGGCCGTTGAACACGCCCTGATCGCCACCGCCGCATTGTTCACCAGGATGTCCCAGCGGCCGTAGCTGTCGATTAGCCGGTCCACCATGGCCGCATACTCGTCCCGGTCGCGCACGTCGGCGGCCAGGTCGATGACCGTACCGCCGGACGATGTGATCTCGGCGACCGCGGCCGCGGCCACCTCCGGGGTGTGCGGGTGATTGATCGCCACTCGCGCGCCCGCCGCGGCCAGCGCATGCGCGATGGCCTTGCCGATGCCGGTAGCGGCGCCGGTCACCAGCGCCACCTTTCCGGTCAGTGCCGGATCAGGGTTCTCGGACATGAGAGCTCCTCGGGTTGATTGGCACTGCGGATTCACTCGAACCAGTAGTCCAGCCAGACCTCAGCGCCCTCACCGAGATTCGCCTTGAATCCGCCGGTGCCGCGCAGGCCGACCAACTCGCCGGTGCCCGAGCCGGGCACCACGAACCAGTCGCCGCTGACGATGCTCCCGGCCACCGTGCCCTGGTCTTGCAGCAGGAAGGTGCCCGCCCGGCCGGCGATCGTGCCGGTCACCCGCTCGATGCCGACGAAGCTGGCGCCCCCGTCGGCGGTGGCGGACTGCAGAAACTCCACCACCCCGTCGCCGTCGATGTCGCCGCTGAAGCCCTCCTCGACGTGGATGCGGGTCAGCACGGGACCCTCGGCGGGTTCATCGTAGGCGGCCGGCTCGTACTTGTATACGGTGATCCGAGCGGCGGCGTGGGTGGTTTCGGGAGTGCTCACAGGAAGTTCCAATCTGGTCGTAGGTATCAGGCACCCAGCGTCGCAGCAGGATCGCGGTGCCGGATAGGACCGCCGGTGCCACGGCCGGGACCGAACGCGTCAGAAAGCACCAGCCGCAGCGCGTGGGTGGGAGCATGATCGCACCGGGACCGCGACGGCGCAGAACTGAAGCACCACGGTCGAGAAGTTTCTGAGCATGGACGTCGAGGGCCAATGGTGCTTCAACCAAGTGGGCGGCCTCGAGGTGGCCACCACCCCGGAGCGACTCGCCGACCTGCACCGCAAACAGGGATGGGCGACATCGTGGGGTATCGCCGGCACGGTCATCGATCCCGCGGAATGCCGCGCCGCCGCGTGGCGCCTGGCAGCGCTCCCGGCAGCGGGCGTCCTCAGATGTGGATGTATCCGCTGGTGAGCGTCGCGTCGTCGAGACGAGGCGCGATGGATTCTCCACCGAGCGCCGTGCGCAACTCGATCTGCTCGTCCCGCACGACATGCATGACGGCGTTGATCAGCGCGAGGTGGGTGAATGCCTGGGGATAGTTGCCCCAGTGCCGGCCGGTCACGGGGTCGATCTCCTCGGCGTAGAGGCCCAATGGGCTGGCGTAGCCGAGAAGTCTTTCGCACAACTGCTTTGCACGGTATTTCTCGCCGATTTCCGATAGCGCGGACACCAGCCAGAACGAGCAGATCGTGAAGGTGCCTTCATCCCCGGCACAGCCGTCGTCGGTTTCGTCGGTGCGGTAGCGCAGGACGAGTCCGTCGCTGGTGAGTTCGTCGGCGATGGCGAGCACAGTTTTTCGTACCCGTTCGTCGTCGGGTGGAAGGAAACGAACCAGCGGGATGAGCAGGGTCGAGGCGTCCAGTGCCGTGCTGCCGTAGTACTGGGTGAATACGCCCCGCGAGTCGACCGCGTTGGCGCAGATGTCGGCACGGATGTCGTCTGCTGCCTGTTGCCAGCGGGCAGCGCGTTGGAAGTCTTGGTGGATGCGGGCAAGGCGTGCGCCACGATCGGCGGCGACCCAGCACATGACTTTACTGGAGGTGAAATGTTGCGGCTCTCCACGCACTTCCCAGATGCCGTGGTCGGGTTCGCGCCACACTGCGAGCGCGCTTTTGACCGCCCAACGCAGCAGCGGCCAGGTGCGCGCGTCGATCTGGTCTTGATTACGGGCGTAGAGGTAGACCGAGTCCAGCGCTGCACCCCAGACGTCGTGCTGGCGTTGGCGATAGGCGTCGTTGCCGATACGCACCGGGCGGGAGTTCTCGTACCCGCGAAGGTTGTCCAGCGTGTGTTCACGCAGGTCGGTTTCGCCGCCGATGCCGTAGACGATCTGCATGTCCCCGGCGTTTTCGGCCAGGTTGATGATGTGCGAGAAGTAGTCGTTGGCTTCCCAGTTGAAGCCCAGGGTGTACAGACCCCACAGCGCGAAGGCCGAGTCCCGGATCCAGGTAAAGCGGTAGTCCCAGTTGCGTTCTCCGCCAGGGGTTTCCGGCAGTGAGGTGGTGGGGGCCGCGACGATGGCCCCGGTCGGGGCGAAGGTCAGGCCTTTGAGGGTCAGGGCGCTGCGGGTGAGCTGGGCGCTCCACGGGTGGTCCGGAAACCGGCCGCCGGCAAGCCAATGCCGCCAGTGGTGCACGGTCCTCACCAGCCGTTCGCCGGCCTCCTCTGCGGTTTCGGGAGCCGCTCGGCTACCCCACGAGAGCGCACAGTAGCGGGTGTCACCACTCTTGAGCAGGGTACGGGCGACTGCTCGCGAGCCCTCGAGTCCGAGGCGCAGGTCGGTGGTCAGCCGCAGCGGCAGATCGATGCCGTCGGCGCCGGCCTGGGCGATGTGGTAACTGTCGAGGTATTCCCACGTAGCACGAGTTCGGCCGTAGTCGTAGGCAGGCTGGCAGTCGAGGACGAATGGGATCTGTCCGGTCTCGCAGTGCACGGTGCGCAGCAGGATGTGTTCGGAGTCGTAGTCGGTGGGCGCGCGGCGGTGAGCACTGCGGCCGGGCTGCTGGTGCCGCCACGGGCCGACCAGCAGGACATCACGCACAGTCGCCCACCCTTCGCCGCTACGCCAGCTCGTCTCCATGACCATCGTCCCGGGGATATATCGGCGATCGGCCGGGGTCGTGATGTCGTCGGGAGCGAAGCGAAACAACCCGGCGGAACGATCGAGGATGGCCCCGAAGACGCTGGGCGAATCCATCCGGGGCAGGCACATCCACTCGATGGCGCCGCTGGGCGCGATAAGGGCGGTGACCTCGGAATCGGAGATGAACGCGTAGTCGTCGATGCGCGGAAAAGCCGAGACCCGGGGTGTGTGTTCCGGATGATCGTTCATGCGGTGCTCCCGTTCGTCACCTGCTCGATCCGGTTCGGACGCTGCTTCGATCCTATGGCCGGCTTTGTATTTGCCATAGCCGCGGCCTCGATCCGGTCCGCGACACCGTCGCCGTAGGCAGCCACAACCACTCTCGTGATGCCCTGGGGCTACTCCCAGGGCATCACTGTGTTGGCGCCGGATTCCGGCCGGTTACGCCACTACTCCCGCGACGTCCAGGCAGATGCCATCGGGGCATCTTCATGTCAGTAGCCGGTGAAGTCTTCTCCGGTCTCGATATTGCGGTACTGCTCGATACTTTTCTGATAGTCCGCGATGACTGCGCCGGCCAGGAACAATAGCCGTCGATGGAGATGCGCCCCGGCCACCCGGACCGTGATCGAACAGGTACCCCAATTCCTGTAGAGGAAACACTCTCGAGTTTCGCGATCCGGCGGTAGCCTTTGCCCCAGGCTGGGTCCATCCTGCCGGGGTCGGGCCCAGGGCGTCAGAGGATGAACGGTCCACGGTCAAGGGTAGTTCGCATGCCTTGTGGGGTGAAGATTCCTAGCAGGCCGGGGAATAGCACTCCACCGGGATCGAGCGGCGCGGATTGGGCCAGTGTGCCGACTCGGATCGGCACGAACCCGGTTTGGGTGATGATGTCTGCGGTGATCGATGCGGTGTCGTTGTCGTCTGCCGCGTATCCGATGGCATTCTTTCCTGGTTCCCGGCGGCCCCGCAGCCATAGCGTCTCGGCGAGTTGGTGCGAGAAAGCCCGTGCCACCGTGGATTTCGGAAACAGTTCGGCGGTCACGGTTCCGGAAGTCTTGCCACCGAAGTCCTTGATGGTCATGACGCCGCCGTCGTGCCAGAGGAACGGGTTCGAGGGGTCGATGATGACCGTGCCTGCCAACTGATTCCGGTAGAGGTCGGCGAACGATGCGACGGCTGCGTTGGGGATCGCCAGGATCACTACTTCTGCTCGATCGATCGCTTCTTCGATCGTACGGACCTGATAGTCGATATCTTCTCGTTGGTAGTCCGGTGGAGTGAATGCTTCTGGCCGTCGCGCTCCGATGATTACTCGGTTTCCGGCCAGGATCAGGTGACCAGCCAGTGCGGACCCGATCAATCCTGCACCGACTACCGCGATCCGGCGTGGACGTCCGTTTGTCATGCGTGGTCGTTCCCTTCATTTTGCAACTGCATTGCAGGTTCGAAGACTCGCGACACCCGCGTTACACCAGTGCGACCAATTGCAGGTTGATGATGTATTTGACGATGAGCGGCGCGGTGATGCCTTATCCAAACATCCATTGGCCGCCGTTGACGTGGATAACCGCACCAGTGATAGCCGCTGAACGTGTCGAGCACAGGAAGGCGCACGCCCATGCCAGCTCCTCAGGCGTCGGCTGTCGTCGGATGGGGATGGCAGTTCCCCGTTGACATGCACCACCCGGCCCCAGCCGCGTTCGCGCATGCCGGGCACGAACGCTTTGGCCAGGTACCAGGAGGCGGTGAGCTGCTGGTTCAGGTGGTAGTGCCATTCCTCATCGGTGATCTCGAAGAAGTCCTTGTAAAGCCGGCGGGCTGCGTTGCTGACATAGATATCCACGCCGCCGAATGTCGCCTCGGCCTGGGACCGCATGCGCTCTACTGTTGCTTTGTCCGCGACGTCACCCAACACCACGAGGGAGCCGACGCCGAGATCCCTGGCCTCCTTGGCCACTGAGTCGGCTTCCGCCTGGTTGCTGCGGGTATTGACAATGACGTTCGCGCCGCAGCCAGCCAGCTCGAGCACGATCGCCCGCCCGATATTCCGCCCCGAGCCCGTGACCAGTGCTGTCTTCCCTGCAATTCCGAAGACGTCGCTCATGTGCGCCCGCCTTTGATACAGAACCTGCGCTGGATGGTGGTTTCAACATGGGGTGCCCGGCACTATCCCGACGGGGGCATCACGCCAGGTTCACCACCCGTCGCACCATAATCGTCTCGCTCCGCTCACAAGAGTCAAGCACCAGCTTCGGCGTCCTTGTAGGTCGTTCTACGCGGTGCCGACAGCATCCTTGACGGCAGTTGCCCCGGCGGGGAGTGTCGGCGACTGGTCAGATGGGCGGCGGGACCGTTCCGTGAATGCGACCGATGAAAGTAGCGAAATCGGCCATGAACTCGGTGAGGAACCGCTTAAGACCGTGTCTCATGTCGTTGATTTCGCCACCTTCTTGTACCCAGGCGCAACCGCTGGTCAGCACAAACACAACTGCAGTGAACACCGCACGCTCGTCGGTCGGCGCGGTACCGGCACCCTGCGGATGTGGGGTGAACTCCGGTAACAGCGGCTCGGCCGAAGCCCACAACTCGTCCGGGACAAAGCGTTTGGACAACTTATCGACCGCAAGTCGAGCTCCGCTGATCGCCACCACCGCTGCCGCCCGGCGGGTTGCTGCGTTGCTCATCGGCCGAGCAGCGCATCCTTACGCCAGTAGCGCGCTCACCCTGCTGTCAGTGTGTGCCAGCGCCGTATCAGCCGCAGATCGTACGCTGCTGCTCGCAATCAAGCCTAGAAAGGACACATGCAGTGGCGCAGCAGGACCCCAAGATTCGGGTAATCGGCGACTTCTTCGACGCCTACACGCGGTACGACCGGGACGGAATGAAAGCCGTGCTGGCCGATGACATCGCATGGACGATCCCCGGTCATCATGCACTGTCGGGCACGAAGCACGGACTCGAGGAGGTCGTGGCGTTCTTTGATCAGTTGGCGCGGGCGGGCATGAAGGCGGAGACCTTCTTCCTCGAAGCCAACGAGGAATACGTTGTCGACATTCACCGCGGCTACTCGACAGAAGGCGACGGTAAAGTAGACACGCTGTGGGCTCTGGTGTGGCACTTCAACTCCGAAGGCAAGGTGGATCGGGTCGACAACCTCTGCCTCGACCAGCACCAGATGGACACCTACATCTGGAACAACTTCACCCTCGCACCCCTGCCGACCCGGTTGGCGGCTCGCTAGTCTTCGCGTGGAAGGACAAGTGAGCCAATACATTCGCCCGGCCCCGCACCTACCCCGAGCGGCGAACGCGATCGCGCTGGTCGCCGGGGTAATCGGGGCATCGGGCGGGAGGTGTGCCGGCAGCTCGCCGAGCGCGGGTACACCGTTCTGTTGGGCGCTCACACAACCGATTCCGCGAAAGCGGCCGCAGCGGCGGTCGGCGCCGTGCCGCTGCGACTCGACGTCACCGACGAGGAGAGCATCGCCGATGCGGCGCGATGGGTCGAACGCGAGTACGGCCACCCACTGCCCTGTAATGAAATCCACTAGAGCAAGGAATATTCGCCGTGTCGTATCTGGTCATCGGAGGAACCGGGCGGACCGGTCGCCGGGCCGCCGAACTACTGCGCAAATCGAATCGGGACGTCGTCATCGGCACCAGGCACCCGCGCGGGGCCGGCATGGTGGCCGTAGACCTGTCCGGTGCACTGAGTCCCGAGCTGCTGCGCGGCGTCGAGGGGGTGATCGTCTCGGTCGAACCGCCAGTCGATGATGCTGGGGCCGCTGCGGTGCTGCACCGTGGAGTTGAGAATCTCGCGCACCAGGCCGCCGAACACGATGTTCCGGTAGTGCTCTTGTCCCAGATCTACATCACCCGCGCCGCAGCACATCCCGACATCGCCGGCATCATCCGGGCCCGCGCCGCCGGCGAGCAAGCATTGCGGGACAGCGGCGCCCGCTATGCGATCGTCCGCCCGGCCTGGCTGACGAACTCCCCCGCGACCGGCGCCCGGTTCGAACAGGGCGACCACGGCGACGGACAAGTCAGCCGGGACACGGTGGCCCGGGCGACGGTCGAGGCACTGCTGACGCCCGAAGCGCACGGCAAGACCTTCGAGTTGTACGACGCTGCGGACACGATCGATTGGCGCAGCGCTCTCGCCGACCTGGTCCCGGACCGCTGGTAGGGGTGGATGAGCATTCATCGGGTGCAGGCGCTCGCGGCGGCCACCACCACGGTCTCGCTCGGCTGCGAGGACCCGATGGTGAGAGCAGGCCGGAATGGGCGGTGAAACCGGCATGCTGAGCACACGCAGCGCCGTGCTCGGCGGCGCGTTCTCGGATAGAGGCGGCGCAGGATGGGCACCGGCTCCACCGTACATGCGACGGGGCGCCACTCATTCGCCCGCGCATGTACGGGTCCAGCGACAGGTACAACGTCTGCAGCAGCGTCCCGCTGGGTCGCGGCGCGGGTGAACTCGCCAAAAATCCGATGAAGTTCGAGATAAGCCCTGATCGGGGCCCATGCTCTCGGCACTGACGCGCTCAGCATCGAACGCGACCTCGACGGCCTGGCAGCACTAGGCGTGCGGCACTTGATGGCGGCCTACGACCTGCGGCAGGACAAGCTGTACGGGCACATCAAGCCGCGCAAGACCCGGACGCTGTTCCTGGAGTTCTGCCGGTACCTGCGCTCGCTCTACCCGCCCTACATGCGCCTGGCGCTGGTCATGGACAACTTCTCCCCGCACCTGAGCACCAAGAAGGACTCCCGGGTCGGGGACTGGGCGTCGGCCAACAACGTCGAGATCGCCTACACCCCGACCAACTCCACCTGGCTCAACCGCGTAGAGGCCCAGTTCACCGCCCTGCGCTACTTCGCCCTCAACGGCACCGACCACGCCAGCCACCGCGAGCAGGGCAGCATGATCCGCCGCTACATCATCTGGCGAAACCGACACGCCCACCGATGCCGGTGACTCGACTACACGGCCCGTTTGTATCTGCCTTGCGCACGGACCAGATGCCCTTTGTCGACCAGTTCACGGCGAAGAGTGGCGAAGTCGGGGTCGAATAGTGAACAGAGTTCGTTGACGTGCGACTCTTCGACCCAATCAGTGGGGCTCAGGTGATTTGCGATTGCCCCGAGAAACAATGCTCGATCGGTGAGCGGCTTCGCCTGTGACGACGAGGGGGCCCGTTTCTCCAGCGCAAGGAAACGGGACCAGAATTCATCGCTGACGGCCAGTCCGCCCTGGGCACGAACCAGCACGCCGGTAGCGCTCAGGCGGGCCACGGCGGCCGTAATCTTGCGCTGCGTCATACTCAACCTGGACTGTAGCGTGCTGACCGATGTACTGCCGCTGCCTACCGCGAACACTACTGAGCGGATCGAGGGGTCTGCGAGCATCCTCAAGGTATCGACTGCTTGGTCGGCGAGACGGTCAGGATTGTGGAAATTCATGTGAGTAAATGGGATTGGGGCCCCGCACAGCGCGGCCATCTCCCGCTCGAACGATGACACGCTCGGAGTTTCCGAGGGGAATCGTCGCCGAACCAGGCCTATCCCCATCTCACCGGACCTCCCTACCAGCGGCACGGAGAAAACTTCCACGTCATCGGGATGGCTGTGCAGAATCGCGGCCCACAGAGGATGGGGGACAGGGGTCGAGTCAAGCTCGCTGCCGGACAAGTACGGATTGCGGAAGGCCAGAACCCCACCAGGTGCGATACGGGGCCACAGTATGCGCAGGAGGCGTGCGTGGTCGACGATGGATCCGGTGGCAACGAACACGAGGTCGAAGCAGCCTAGCCGGTCCAGGCCATTGAGTGGCTCATCGAAGACAGTGGTGCCGCGCCGCTCAAGGAAATCGAAGCGCTCTTGTTGCTCGGACAGGAACTGATGGGCTCGGGTGGCGGCCGCGCTGACCGACGTGTTGTGCTCGAATACGACGATTGCGGGCCGATATCGGGAGTTTGGTTGTTCATGTATGGCGGACTCCGCAGCCAGCGCCAGAAGGGCTGCCGAGTCGTCGGCACCGATCCCGAGAATTGTTGCAGGCCGCAGCATTCGGACCAAAGCTGCGATCAGAGCCTCCAAGGCCCCATCGCTCGGCATAATCGGCCCATGCTCGCCGCCAGGGACGCTCACGCTGCAAACCTCCTGTGTCGCATCGCCATTGCCGATCAGATTACGGGGTCGGTGGAACTGTAGTAGCCGGTCGACAGCCGTGGCCATGCGTCGGTGATGTCCCCACCGTGGTCGACGACCAGGAATTCGCCGGGCACGTTGACCAGCTCACACACCTGGCCCGGGTAGACAAACAGACGGCTCCCTACCGCGGGCACAGGGCCGTCGACTGGCTTCGACGAGGTCGAATTCGCCTCCATCTTGTCGAACAGCACACGCCCGTTGGGTGTGGCCGCCGCCACCGGCTCCGCTATGCCGGGATAGGGATCCCATCGCCCGAAAACGTCCGCACCAGCGTCAATGGTCACAATACCGCCGACGTTGGAAGTCACCGTCGCCACCACACCGACCGCGATGTCCTGGGTGGCACAAACACCGATTTGGGCCAGACCCCAGTCGGCGAGGACGTAACTGGCTCCGGCCACTTCGTCGACCCCTTCGACGGCCAGGGCGCCGCGGGTCACCGCAGTGGAGCCGCACAAGATTCTGATATCTTCTCCGAACCCCGCCTGGTGAAGCCGATCACGTAGACCGACCAGGAGCTCAGCCTCGTTACGGCCCAGCACGTCGAAGGGCAGCCAGTTGCGCTCCTCAGCACGGGTGTAAATGCTCCGATATGCCGTCAATCCCGTCAGTTCCAAGTGTGGTGACCTGGCGATCATGGCACACAAAGCGAAAACCGCGCCTTCATCGCAGCCTCGCAGGCCGCTGTCGACCTGCACTCGAACTGGCAGCACCACCGAACACCGTTCGGCTGCGGCGGCGTAGCCCGCGGCAAGTTCGATGCTGTCGACGTCCACAGTTATCCGGTGCCCTTGATAGACGAGCTCTGCCACACGTTGCCACAAATCCGGTTTGATATGGATCCACGACAACACGAAGTCCGCCATCAGCCCCTCTCGAATGATCCATTCGATCTCTCTCAGACGTGACACCTCGAAACCGACGGCGCCTTGATCGAGTTGCGTTCTGCTCAGCGCTAATGTCTTGTGCGCCTTGAAATGGGGGCGAACAGCTTTCCCGTGCTGGTCCGCCTTACGCTGCCACGTCTCGAGGTTTGCTACTGCCACCGGCTGACACAGCACGGTCGATGGCGTGCGCGGTACCGCGTCGGTGCAGGTGGTGTACCACACGGTTCTGCTCCTTGAATGTCAGTTGAATACAGGTGCAGGAGGGACTGCATCGATGCCTAGCAGTTGAGTCAGTTCGCTCATCTCATCCTCGTAGTGTTCGAACAACAGCGGCTCTTCTTGATGTTTGTGGATGACGAGCATCCCTCCCTGCCTGCATTTGTGGTGTTCGGGGAAGACCGTGAACTCCACGGATCGCAGGTCACCACGGATGTGCCGGCGGATCAGCTCGTTGAGCACCGGGGTGCGGATGTCACGCAGCGAGCGTCGGCCGGGGGGCCGCCCGCGATCGCCACCGGCAGGGGGACGAATGGTTCATGCATGAGGACATACGCCTCGTCGGCCAGATATGGCCAGATAGCATTCAGGAATCGGATGTCTTCGACAGGGTCGCCGGCATCCAGCCACACCAAATCGAGCGGTTCGAGTGTGGGCAGCACATGTTCGGCTTCTACAAAGAAGTCGCCAGTCACAAACCTGAGCAGATCCGACCATCCGCGTTGCTCGGCGATGGTCGTGACGGTATCGGCGGTGGAAGGCTGCACGGAGAAGTCCTCGAAAACCGTAAGAACAGGCATATAAGGGGCGAGTATGTCGCGTGGCACGAGGACCGACAATCGCTCGTCGCCCCGTTCGTCGCCGGATACCACTGCCTGGTCATAGGCCAGTTCGGAACGAACGTCATCCAGTGCCGACAGCAGAAACATTGTCGTCGTACCCGCACCTATTTCCAGCAGGCTCTTTGGGTGGATCATCTTCACGATTGCGCCGAGCATCGGTGAAACGTTTTCTGTCCCCATTCCAATTTGGGTCATACGCTGTAGTTCATCAGGGGAAAATGTCATGATTATCGCCTTTCGAGCGAAATGAAGCCGAGGCCGGCCAACTCCAGGAACAGGGATCGCTCGGCGTTGTTCGCGTCGAGCCAGGTCGCTGTGCGGCTACCGTCCAGTTCGTACCACCATGCGGTGGCGCCGGGGGAGAGTTTCAAACGGTAGCCGGTGGCGAACACCAATATCCGTGCACTGCCGTCAGCTTCGTTGTTGACCAGGGTGTCGCCCGAACAGCGAACAATCTCGTTGTCGCGGAGCGGGTGTGCATCCCATCCGGTCGCCGTTACAACGCCGTTGACCAGCATCGACCGCAGCACAGCCTCGGGCGGCCCAGGTAGCGGATGTACTGCGGGCGTATCAGCCCACATTCGAGCGAACTCCGCGACCGAAATCCCGGCGGTCAACAAGTCTGCCAGGTGCGGAGCGAGCTCATACACTGTGGCAGTTCGTGGTTGGTAGAGCCCGGTTACCACCGTTCCGGAGTTCCGCCGCAGCAGAGACGGCCCCGCCGGGGAGGAGATAGTGTTCGGAGCCAATCGGACTTTCAGACTCGGGTCGATCGGTGGATACGAACGAAGATCCGACGGTGATGCGCATTTCTCGGCCACAGTCACGTATGCGCTGACAGGAGATTTCTGGTCTTCCGGCAACCAGAGGTACTCCCATAGCTCCGGCAGTCTCGCTCCGGCGAATGGTGAGTATGCGGTCATGAACGGATCAATGGACATGTGTGCCCCCTTTCATCTGGGGTGTTAACGTGTCCGGCTGCGGTCGACCCGACCGCAGGATGGACGGCAGGACCGCGATGGCAGCGACTATGGAGACCATGGCCGCTAGGACCAACGCGGGCCGGGCTGCATGCGGGTCGACGAGTCCGCCGACACCCATGCCGATGATGGCGGCCGTTTGCAAGGTAGCTATGTAGGCTGAAACGACAGATCCACGAACGGAATCTCGGGTCGACTCCAGGACCAGCGTCCGCAGGTACGCATTCTGCAGCGCATTCCCGATGCCACCGACACCAAAGAGCGCAAAGGTTGCGTATGAGTTGGCGGTCGCGACTGCTACGCCGAAACCGGTTGCGTGTACAATCCCGGACGCGACTGCCAGCAGTGCCGGTGTCAGTTTCGTTGTGATTGGGATAAAGCGGACCAGGAGGGGGCCTATGAGCAACCCGATACTCCAGGCTGTCAGCAATAGTCCGTACATCTCGGCACCAAAGCCGAGGTTGAAGCGAGCATAGAACACCAGAAGAACATCGAAAACTGCGGAGGCTAGAACGATGACGGCGATGGCAGTCAACGGCGGCCACACTCGCGAATCTTTGAGGACCTGCTGAAACCCTACGAGGAGGTGCCTGCGGGACGTCTGCTCCGGCTCGGAGGTATCTGCCGCAGTGCTTCCATTTCGGAATTTATCAACCACCGAGGCAAAAATCAGTCCTGCGAGAACATAGGACACTGCGACGGCGCTCAGCGCGAACCGGTAGCCCACGCCACCGACGAGCAGGCCGGCGATGGGCGGCGCAACCAGGAAACCTCCACTGCGGATCGCTTCCAACGCGGCGCTTCCCTGCGGCACATTCTGTTTCAGGTGACGCATGAACTCTGGGAGCGCGGTGATGACGGCGCTACTGCACGCTGCGGCGTTTAGGCCAAGAATCGCGATCACCGCAAGCAGGACGGCAAAATTCCGCACATTTCCGATAACTAGGACAGTCACGCCCGCCGCGAAAACTGGAACGCTGATCGTAATACGCAACGGGTATCGATCGATAAATCGCCCGATCCACGGGGAAAAGACAATTGAGGGCATTGTGACCACGATCATCATTGCAGATATCCGTGCAGACGATGACGCCGTCGCAGCCAAGTTGATGGTCGACGCTACCACGGCAACCTCGTAACCGATGGTTGCCACCAGTACCGCAAACCCGACGGCTGTGATCGTCAGCCAGGAGTGCAGCGGCGTCCTCATCCGGCCCTGTTCACGATGCGGCATCGAGCGCGCCCCAATCAACCAGCAAGTTATGAAGTGCGGCGCAATCCTCTGGTATGCCGCTCACCGCGTAGGTGACGCCCGCGGCGACCTCCTGCAGCCAGGTCACAACACTCAGCTGATTGGATACCGCCGCCACGTAGCCCTGACTGGACACCAACAACTGCTCTTTGTCGGTGGGATCGTCGGCAAACACGAGCAGAGCCTCCGGCCTCAGGCCTACGCGATCGGAGTCCGCCGCCGGCACATCGGCGCCGGGGCGCTCGACGTCAAGCTGAAATGAGGTCATCGACGTCATCCACCTCGCCGTTGCAGCACGTTCGGCTGCACCGCTGTCGAGGGCTTGTGCCAACTGAGCAAAGATCGCCCGAACAGCGGCTGGGTTGATCGATGTACCGTCGCCGGTGCTCGGCGCAAGTTCCGTCGGCGGCTCGACGACCTGCTGCAAGCTGTACATGGCTTCGGACACTGAATTCTGTGTTTCGAAGAGCGCAAAGTTCACGGCAACGGTCGGCCGCGTCGGCGACTCGCCGATATGAAACTCATCGGAGGGGAAGTAGGTCATGCCTCCGGGCACCCCATGTAGCACAGTGGCCGACTCGCGAATGCTGTCATAATTGAGTGTCCGCTTCGGAATTTTGTTACCCATCTTAGATGGCCATGTGAGAAGGTATTTCGGCCCTCTCAAGGTAAAGCTGAAATTATGCGCGAAGTCTTGATGAATGCCGACACTTGTGCTCTGATAGTGGCCCATGAAGATATCCATGTCGACATGTCCGAGGGGTTGGACACCGAGCTCGTGACGTACGTCGTTTGCGAAGTCGCGGGCCCTGTCCCACAACGCAGATGATACGGTGTGAATGCCGGACGCGGCCACGGACCAAGGCGAAGATCCAGATTGGTCGTCGATGCGCTTCAGGTAGCCATCAAGTCCTGTATCAGACTCCACCGGCAGATAGGCGGCCTCGGCGTCGATCGCCAATGGATGGTTATCCAAGGTCACACGCAGCGTAAAATCTGGATACCGCTCGCGGTTGGAAGCACCGTCGACCAGGGCTTTCCAGATCAATGACTCGTCAACTCCGACCGCAAGGGGAGATTCAATGACCTCCAGCGGTCGTCTACCCCATCGAGTACGCAGCGTCGCCCAGAGCTCTGACTGATCCATCGATTACGGCCCCCTAATATCAAAGCATATGAAATGCGGAATAAAATACTCTCGATGCAGTACGGTCGAATGTTTCGGCCTAGGAAAGCACTCAGTGCATCGAATTATGGATATGATCGCGCCCAGCCAAGCTGGGCGCGATCATATCGAAATACCTACCGCAGACGCCCTCAGCTTGTGGCGAACGCCACCTTCGACGCGCGAACCGGAGCACTATCCCGGGCGAACGCCACCTTCGACGCGCGAACCGGAGCACTATCCCGGGCGAACGCCACCTTCGACGCGCGAACCGGAGCACTATCCCGGGCGAAGGTTGCACCAATTGCATTGTCGATCATTTTGACTCCTTTGATTTAATACCCCCGCAAGTCATCGACGAGATAGTTCTCACGCCATCGCATACGGGATGCAGTGAAACTTCAATGGTTAGATTTGTCGACGTCAAAGTTCTAGATTAGAGCCCCCTCTCATGCCGTTCCAGTAGTCGCGCAGCCCTCTTGGAGGGAAGTGCAGTTAGACCGATGCTCCGGCCTAGTTTTTCTTACGCCAGGAATTTCCCGGGATCAGTCGTTGACCGCTCTATCCCGCGGCGGAGTTTCATTGTTACAGCGATATAGAGTCGCCCGTTACAGGGCAGGTGGTTTGCCTCCGGGACTCACATATCTTAGGATTCATCACCGTGAGATTAGCACCTACTGATTCCCCCTTGTCTTGTCACCGATCGTAGTTAGTGACTATCAACCAGTCAAGGGGCCTTTCGGGGTTGCGGTCGTGTCGGCAGTTTGACAAGGGCCCCGGCAAAGTCAGTTTCAGCAGGTGAGCAGTAGTTCGGCGGGCCGGTGGAAGTCGCGGGCGTGGTGTCGTAGCGCGGCGGCGACGCGCTGCCGATGCAGACCTGGCTGCGGTCCTCGTCGAAGGTGACGTCGCGGACGTGGTGGACGGAATTCTCGATCCGCCAGTGGCCCTGCAGCCATTCGGCGATCTGCCGGTGGTCCGCGTCGGTGACCGCGGTGTTGGCGATGTAGTTTTTCAATCGGCCCCAGATCCGCTCCACCGTGGGCCCCAAATTCGACGGTTCAACCTCGCTGAAACCCTTGGCTTCCTCGACAGATGGGCAGAAGCGGTCTACTACCGCTGCATGGAGCAGGCATGCCTGGAAAGCCTCACCGACCGTGACACCGACGGTCTTCTGATCCGATCCGTTGCCTGCATGGCGGAGGCGCTCTACCAACTCGCCGACCACTCCCACCACGACCCATCCCTGATCGTGGACTACCTGGAACGACTAATCGCGATGATCCCTGCCACCGCCACCCTTCACCCCGAAGAAGCCGGCGAATCGATCCGCGTCGCATCCGACACAGTGCACGCCCTACGACGCGTCGGCGCCAAGCATCCAAGACTGCAGACCCTTACCTCCGCCCTACACGACTTTCAGCGGATAATTCCCTCGCCCGGTTAGCCGGTTGCAGCACTTCCTGAATCGTTCCCGGTGGGACGCTGATGAACTGCGCGATTGCCTGCGCTCGTATGTCGCTGAGGCGCTGGCCTGCCCGGATGGTGTCCTGGCGCCGGATGAGACCGGATTTGTGAAGAAGGGGGTGAAGTCGGCGGGTGTGCAACGCCAGTACTCGGGAACGGCTGGACGGGTAGAGAATTCGCAGCTCGGAGTGTTCCTGGCCTATGCCGGGCGCTCGGGTCGGGCGCTGATCGACAGGGAGCTCTACCTGCCCGAGTCCTGGATCAGTGACCATGACCGCTGCGCCGAGGCAGGAATTCCCGAAAGCCGTTGCCGTCAAGGGGTTATCACGAAGCCACGGTTGGCCGAGGCGATGATCGCCCGCGCCTTGGACGCCGGCGTGGTTGCCGGGTGGGTGGCCGCGGATTCCGCCTACGGGCGAGACGGGAAGTTCCGGGCCTTCTGCGAGGCTCGCCGCCTGTCCTATGTGGTCGAGGTCCCGGTCAAGCAAACCGTGGCCGACCTCGACGGTCGCCGACGTGTCGACACCCTCATCGGCCGCGCTCCCGCTCAGGCATGGCATCGGGTCTCGTGCGGTCCCGGAGTCCGCGGAGAACGCGAATACGACTTCGCCTGGGCCACCTTGCCCTGCTTCGGTGATCTCCCAGCCGGGTTCGTGCGCACCCTGCTCGCCCGCCGATCCCTCGACGACCCTGCCGATATCGCCTACTACCTGTGTTTTCACCCCGGCACTGTTACCCGGGAACAGATCGTCACCGTTGCCGGAGCCCGGTGGGCGGTCGAGGAATGTTTTCAAGCTGCCAAGGACCAATGCGGCCTGGACCACTACCAAGTCCGCAAATGGGAGCCTTGGTACCGGCACATCACCCTGGCCATGCTCGCCCACGCCTTCCTCGCCGTCACCGCTGCCACCGACCCAAAAGCCCACGCGGGCTGGGCCCGATCACAGTCGCCGATATCCGCCGTCTCCTGGCGATAGCACTGCGCCCCGCCCGCGAACTCACACACGCCCTGGCCGCCTGCCGCTGGCGCCGACACCACCAAGCCCACGCCCGACAACTCCGCTATCGACGAAAACGATTACAAAGCAACGAAATACAACTGTCGTGCTAGTGCCGGACTTCCCGGGAAAGTACGACAGATAACGGCCGTTGTTCAGGGAATCGGTCGTCTCGTCGGACGTCTCGCCCGTTGCTGTCTGCGCGTGAGCCAGCGGCGTCGAGTTCAACGAGACGATCGAGCCATCGGGTGCCGTCAGGGTAGGAGTGAAGTCTGGGCTGCACGACACCACCGAGTATGCCTCCACTCGACTCGCGCTATCGACGATGATGTCGACGAAGTGTTCACGGCGTATGTAGGTCATCTGCCGCCATCCCTGCGCGGCGGGGCCCTGCGAGTACGTGAGGGTGGGCGGCCCCAGCTTGGACTCGAAGTACTCCAGATTTTCTCCGGCGTGAAGAGAATTGGCCGGCTACCGCAGCAGCCTCCTGCGCGGCAGAGTCGGGCGAACTGTCTTGGTCCATCCTGCTCTCCATCCACGCGGACGATGGCTCTGAGGAGTGCAAGCACTTTGCAGGTTACGCCACGGCGGCGACACAGGGGTCGAATGGGCATCGACAGTCGTGGGTTCCGGTAGTAACCGCCGAAAGTGGGCGGATTTGGTGTGGCTGCTGGTCGAGGGGTGTCAGGTTTCGAAGTAGCCTTCAGGGATTTTCGAAGTCTTCTTCAATGATGTCCGGGGCGCCGAAAAGGCCGGTGGCGCGATGGACGCCGCGACACCGGATCGGCACCGGCCGACGGGGCCTGGTGGCCGTGGACACCGAACCTCACCACTGAACTGCACGACCTGATCAGCGCGCTCACCCCACGGCTGGGCACCCTCGCCCGGATCGAATTCGCCTGGAACACAATCAGCCTCGCACAACGCCGCATCGAGGACTGCGACGGCGTGCACACCCACGGCCCCGAACCCGATCAACCACCCGATGTCATGCAACTGCTCGGCACCAACGGCACCAGCCCGACCCTGTTCATCATCGCCTCCGACACCGACCTACGCCTCGCCGGCGAACGAATGCAGCAAACAATCGCATGACCTCCCACCGATCCGGGCTCGAAACCGCCGCTCGCCAGGGCCGCAAGGGCGGCCGACCGCGGGTGGTCGACGAAGACAAACGTCGCGCTATCCTCGCCCGCCGCGACGAAGGCCAGTCGCCACGCGAGATCGCCCGCGGCGTGGGGTCAATGCAGTGGTTCACGGTGTGCACTGAACCACCAACGGTCCCGCGTCGATTCCTCCTGTTGACCATGACCGCGACAACGCTTACGCTGATTGGTATATCAGTTATAAACACAGTTGTTGCGCAGGCTCCGTCACAGAGCGGGTGAGTCCGCGCCGCTGTAGGCGCCAGGCATCGCGCGTCGGCAACCGCCACAGGAAGGGACCACT
Source organism: Nocardia sp. GP40 (assembly GCF_050434125.1). Taxonomy (NCBI): domain Bacteria; kingdom Bacillati; phylum Actinomycetota; class Actinomycetes; order Mycobacteriales; family Nocardiaceae; genus Nocardia; species Nocardia sp. GP40. The sequence continues at coordinate 347,136 of NZ_JBNPVW010000006.1, forward strand.
ATGGGTACGTCGCCCCGCGTCGTGATCATCGGAGCCGGCATCGTCGGCGCCAACCTGGCCGACGAGCTGGCCGCTCGGGGCTGGGACCGGATCACCGTGCTCGATCAGGGCCCGCTTCCCCTGACCGGCGGTTCGACCTCGCACGCACCCGGCCTGGTCTTTCAGACCAACGCCTCGAAGACGATGACCGAGTTCGCCCGATACACGGTCGAGAAGTTTCTGAGCATGGACGTCGAGGGCCAATGGTGCTTCAACCAAGTGGGCGGCCTCGAGGTGGCCACCACCCCGGAGCGACTCGCCGACCTGCACCGCAAACAGGGATGGGCGACATCGTGGGGTATCGCCGGCACGGTCATCGATCCCGCGGAATGCGTGAAACTGCATCCGCTGGTGGACGAGAAGCAGATCCTCGGCGGTCTGTACGTGCCGACGGACGGGCTTGCCAAGGCCTCACGCGTCGTGGTCGCGTTGGCGCGCCGCGCGCAGGTGCGCGGTGTGGTGTTCCGGGGGCAGACCCGAGTGACCGGGATCAAGCAGAGCAACGGCCGGGTCACCGGCGTCGAAACCGCCGATGACGTGATTCCGGCCGATATCGTGGTGTCCTGTGCGGGCTTCTGGGGGCCCGAGATCGGCGAGATGGTCGGCATGGACGTTCCGCTGCTGCCTTTGGCGCACCAGTACGCCAAGACCGGCCCGATTCCCGAACTCGTGGGCCGCAATACCGAAGTGGCCGAGGCGGGATTCCCGATCCTGCGGCATCAAGACCAGGACCTGTATTTCCGCGAACACATCGATCGCCTGGGAATCGGCAGCTACGCGCATCGCCCCATGCCGGTCGATCTTCGTGAATTGGCCTACGGCAGCGATGTTTCCGAATCGGATATGCCGTCGATGCTGCGGTTCACCGAGGAGGACTTCGCACCGTCGTGGAAGCAGAGCAAGCTGCTGCTGCCTTGTCTCCAGGACGCGAAAGTACAGGAGGGATTCAACGGTGTCTTCTCGTTCACTCCTGACGGCGGACCGTTGATCGGCGAATCGGCCGACGTCTCGGGGTTCTGGATCGCCGAGGCAGTCTGGGTGACACATTCGGCCGGTGTCGCCCGGTCGGTGGCCCAGTTGCTGATCGACGGGCGCAGTGAGATCGAGCTGCACGGCTGCGACGTGCACCGATTCGAAGAGGTGCAGCTGGCCCCGGATTACGTCCGCGAGACCTCGCAGCAGAACTTCGTCGAGATCTACGATGTCCTGCACCCCCTGCAGCCACGGGTCTCGCCCCGCAACCTGCGGGTGAGCCCGTTCCACGTCCGCCAGCAGGAACTCGGCGCCGTGTTCCTGGAGAGCGCCGGCTGGGAGCGCCCGCACTGGTTCGAAGCGAATGCCGCCCTGCTCGAAGATCTTCCGGCCGAGTGGACTCCTCCCGAGCGGGATCCATGGTCGGCCCAGTTCTACTCTCCGATCGCCGCGGCGGAGGCCTGGCGCACCCGCACCGCGGTCGCGATGTACGACATGACTCCGCTCAAACGGCTCGAGATCGCCGGACCAGGCGCGCTGGCCCTACTGGACCGACTCACCACCGGGAAGATGGACAGGTCCGTCGGATCGGTCACGTATACCCTGGCCCTGGACGATGCCGGCGGGATACGCAGCGACCTGACGGTGACGCGGCTGTCCGAGGACACCTTTCAGGTCGGCGCGAACGGCAACCTCGATCTCGACTACTTCCGCCGGCAGGCTCCCTCGCACGGTAGCGTGCAGATCCGGGACATCACCGGCGGCACCTGCTGCATCGGCCTGTGGGGTCCGCGCGCCCGAGACCTGGTCGAGGCCCTCAGCAGCGACGACTTCTCGAACGAGAACTTCAAATACTTCCGCGCCAAGAAGGTTCGGATCGGCGGCATTCCGGTGACGGCGATGCGCCTGTCGTACGTCGGTGAGCTCGGCTGGGAGCTGTACACCTCCGCCGACAACGGCTTGCGGCTGTGGGATCTGCTCTGGGCGCAGGGGCGCAAACACGGGGTCATCGCCGCCGGAAGAGCCGCCTTCAACAGCTTGCGGCTGGAAAAAGGGTACCGGTCATGGGGCACGGATATGACGACCGAGCACAACCCCTACGATGCCGGGCTCGGTTTCGCGGTACGAATGAACAAGGGCGACTTCGTCGGTCGCCTTGCCCTGGAAGGTCTCTCCGAGGAGACGGTCGAACGCCGGCTGGCCTGTCTGATGGTCGACGATTGCCAGTCGGTCGTGCTCGGCCAGGAGCCCGTCTTCATCGATGGCCGACCGTCCGGATACATCACCAGCGCGGCATTCGGCCACACTGTCGGCGCCCCGATCGCGTATGCGTGGTTGCCCGCGTCCACCGAAATCGATACTTCGGTGGAGATCGAATATTTCGGCACACGAATTTCCGCCACGGTTGTCGCCGAGCCGCTGTTCGATCCCGAAATGAAGAAAATCAAGTCCTGACTCGGCTCGGGTGGTCCCGGACGGAGCGGGACCACCCAGCCCGCCGCTTCCGCCGCGTGACGCCGATCGCACCGACAACGTCCGCAATCCTGGAGACGCAGATGCCGAACAATACTTTCACTCTCACCCTGTCCTGCGCACAGCGTTTGGGCATCGTCCACGCCGTCAGCGCGTTCTTGTACCAGCACGACTGCGATATCGCACAGCATCAGCAGTTCGACGATACGAGGAACGGCTCGTTCTTTCTGCGCACTTCGTTCATCCCCAAGGACGACACCGACGTCGCACATCTGACCGAGCAATTCGAGTCCGTCGCCACGGAATTCGGCATGTCCTACCAGTTCAACGACTGCAAGTCCCCCCGGGTGCTCGTCATGGTCTCACGTATGGGGCACTGCCTCAACGACCTGATCTTCCGTTGGCGGGCAGGCATTCTCGGCGCCGAGCTGGTGGCGGTCGTGTCCAACCACACCGACCTGCGTCCGATGGCCGACGCGGCCGGCCTTCCCTTCGTCCATGTTCCGGTGACTCCGAACACCAAGCCGCGGGCGGAGGCCGAACTACTCGATCTCGTGCAGCGGTACGACGCCGATCTCGTCGTGCTGGCCCGCTATATGCAGATCCTGTCCGATGACCTGTGCCGGGCCCTCCATGGCCGGGCGATCAACATCCACCATTCGTTCCTACCCGGATTCAAGGGCGCGAAGCCCTATCATCAGGCCTTCGATCGCGGGGTCAAACTCGTCGGCGCTACCGCACATTACGTCACCCCCGACCTCGACGAGGGGCCGATCATCGAGCAGGAGGTCACTCGGATCGATCACTCCTACGATCCCGCACGACTGGCCACGGTCGGGCAGGACGTCGAAGCTCTGGCGCTGTCGCGGGCAGTCCGCTGGCACTGCGAACACCGAGTGCTGCTGCACGGACACCGCACCGTCGTGTTCAGTTGACCCGGCCGGAGCAGGCGACTACAGCAGTTCGCGGATCGCCTGCTCGAATCCCGTGACGTGAGCCAGGGTCAGCGAGGCCGCGGTCTCCGCGTCACCGTCCACGATGGCCTGCAGCAGCGGCACATGCTCTTTGACATGGCTCGCCACCTGCGGGAGCCGGTCGAGAAACAGGCACCAAATCCTGGTCGCATGCGAATCCAGGCTCACCAGAATGTCTTCCAGATGCGGATTGCCTGCGGCCCGGTAGATCTCGCGATGCATCCGGATGTCCTTGCGCAACAGGTCCCGCGGGTCGTCCGTATCACGGAGTTCGGCGATTTCGCCGATCAGCGAGACGAGACGATCCCGCGTTTCCACAGGCGCCGTCCTGGCCGCCCGAGCAGCAGCCATGGGCTCGAGTTGCCGGCGGATCTCGGAGATGTCGGCGAGATCGGTCATATCGACGCCGGTGGCGAACGTTCCGCGCCGGGGATAGGCGACCACCAATCGATCGCGTTCCAAGCGCTTGAGCGCTTCACGCACCGGAGTGCGGCCGACGCCGAGTTCCGCGGCGAGGTGATCGTCGTTGATCGGATCCCCCGGGCGAATATCGAGCATGACCAGCCGATCCCTGATGACCTGGTATGCGCTGTCCGCGCTCGTGCCGTTGACCGGAGCTATTTCCACAGCACGCGAGTCGATCACGCTCAGTCCCCTGTCCCACTCTTGATATACCCGAAACTCTTGACGTTCCATCCTATGTGACCTTAGCCTACCTGCAAGCTGATATACTAGTTCCATCATACTGATCTCCCAGGAGGCATACATGACGTCGGACACGTACTCGAGTCCGGCTGAGGCCGTGCAGGGAAACCCCACCCTGACCGAACAGCTTGCCGGCCTGGATCCCGATGTCTATCGGGCGATCGCCGCCGAACTCGAACGACAGCAGGGCACGCTCGAAATGATCGCCAGCGAGAATTTCGCCCCACTGGCCGTCATGCAGGCCCAGGGCTCGGTCTTGACCAACAAATACGCCGAGGGCTATCCCGGACGGCGTTACTACGGCGGCTGTGAGCATGTCGACGTCATCGAACAGCTGGCGATCGATCGTGTGAAGTCGTTGTTCGGGGCCGGGTTCGCCAATGTCCAGCCGCATTCGGGGGCACAGGCCAATGCCGCGGCGATGTCGGCGTTGTTGCAGCCCGGCGACACCATTCTCGGCCTGGATCTGGCACACGGCGGCCACCTGACGCACGGTATGAAGCTGAACTTCTCCGGCAAGCTCTACGATGTCGCCGCTTACCACGTCCGGGCGGAGGACCACCTCGTGGACATGGGCGAGGTTGAACATCTCGCTCGCGAACACCGTCCCAAACTGATCCTGGCCGGCTGGTCCGCCTACCCACGCTTCCTGGACTTCGCGGCGTTCCGGCGCATCGCCGACGAGGTCGGCGCCTACCTCATGGTGGACATGGCACACTTCGCCGGACTGGTCGCAACCGGACTGCACCCCTCCCCCGTACCGCACGCGCACGTGGTCACCTCGACCACGCACAAGACACTCGGCGGTCCGCGTGGCGGCATCATCCTGACCAACGACGCGACCCTGGCGAAGAAGATCAACTCCTCGGTTTTCCCGGGACAGCAGGGCGGCCCGCTCGAACACGTCATCGCCGGCAAGGCCGTGTCGTTCAAGCTCGCCGCCGAGCCCGAATTCCGCGAACGGCAGGAACGCACCTTGGCGGGCGCGAAGATTCTCGCGGACCGCCTGCTGCAACCGGACTCGCGCGCGGCCGGTGTCAACGTGGTCAGCGGCGGCACCGATGTCCATCTGGTGCTGGTGGATCTGCGGGAATCCGAACTCGACGGCAAACAGGCCGAGGATCGGCTGCACCGAGTCGGAATCACCGTGAACCGCAATGCGGTTCCGTTCGACCCACGCCCGCCGATGATCAGTTCAGGTGTTCGGATCGGCACTCCGGCACTAGCCACCCGCGGCTTCGATCACGATGCCTTCGTCGAGGTCGCCGACATCATCGCGACCGCCCTGCGGCCGGGCACCGACGAGACCGGTCTCGACGGGCTCCGCGCCCGGGTCGATGCCCTGGCGTCGCGCTTCCCGCTCTACCCCGGCCTGTCGGAGGTGCTGTGATGACAACCACTCAGCCACCGGGCGCCCACCTGCCCGAACACCCCGAATTCCTGTGGCGCAGTCCCGAACCGAAGAAGACCTACGATGTCGTCATCGTCGGAGGCGGGGGCCACGGGCTGGCCACCGCCCACTATCTGGCGAAAAATCACGGCATCACCGATGTCGCGGTGTTGGAAAAGGGTTGGCTCGCAGGCGGAAACATGGCCCGCAACACGACGCTGATCCGGTCGAACTATCTGTGGGACGAAAGCGCCAGGATCTACGAGCACGCCCTGAAGCTGTGGGAGGGACTCGAGGACGACCTCGATTATCCGATCTTGTTCAGCCAGCGTGGCGTACTCAACCTGGCGCACAGCCTCCAGGACATCCGTGACAGCGTGCGCCGCGTCGAGGCCAACAAGCTCAACGGAATCGACGCCCAGTGGGTGGAGCCGGACGAGGTCAAGAAGCTATGCCCGATCGTCAACATCTCCACCGATATCCGCTACCCCGTGCTCGGAGCGACCTATCAGCCGCGGGCCGGGATCGCCAAACACGACTACGTGGCATGGGGATTCGCCCGCCGTGCCGATGAGGCCGGCATCGACATCATTCAGAACTGCGAGGTCACCGGCTTCAGTACCGACGGCAATCGGGTGACCGGAGTGCGCACCACCCGCGGCGACATCGCGGCCGGGCAGGTAGCGCTGTGCGCGGCCGGGCACACCTCGACGCTCACCGACATGCTCGGCATCCGTACGCCGTTGCAGAGCCATCCCTTGCAGGCACTGGTGTCCGAACTGCTCGAACCCGTGCACCCGACCATCGTGATGTCCAACGCGATTCACGTCTATGTGTCGCAGGCGCACAAGGGCGAGCTCGTGATGGGCGCCGGAATCGACTCCTACAACGGTTACGGCCAGCGCGGCGCCTTCCACATCATCGAACGCCAGATGGCCGCCGCCGTCGAACTCTTCCCGGTCTTCTCCCGCGCGCATCTGCTGCGCACGTGGGGCGGCATCGTCGATGTGTGTCCCGACGCCTCCCCCATCGTCGGGCGCACTCCGTACGACAACGTCTACCTCAATTGTGGTTGGGGCACAGGCGGGTTCAAGGCCACGCCCGGTGTCGGCTGGTGTCTGGCCGACACGATCGCCAACGACGAGCCGCACGAGTACATCGCCCCGTTCGGGCTGGACAGATTCGTCACCGGCGCCCTCGTCGACGAACACGGCGCCGCCGCCGTGGCGCACTGAACAGGAGCGGCAATGCAATTGATCGAATGCCCGTGGTGCGGGCCACGAGAGGAAGCCGAATTCCACTACGGCGGTGAGGCTCACGTCGCATACCCCGCGGATCCACAGGCGCTGACCGACGAAGAATGGGCGCGGTACGTGTTCTATCGCTCGAATCCCAAGGGCCTGTTCGCCGAACGGTGGAACCACAGTGCCGGCTGCCGGCGGTGGTTCAACGCCGTCCGCGACACCGTCACCTACCGATTCCACAGCATCTACCGCTTGGACGAGCAGAAGCCGGCGATACCGTGAACCAACCATTTCGCACCCCCGACCGTGGCCGGATCGACCGCGATACCACCTGCACCTTCACCTTCGACGGTCGGGAGCTGACCGGGCACCCCGGCGACACGCTGGCCTCGGCGCTGCTCGCCCACGGCATCCACCGAATCACCAGCAGCATCAAGCTGGGACGGCCGCGGGGGATCTCGGCGGCGTGGGCCGAGGACACCGGCGGGCTGGTCCAGATCGAGGAGCCGTTTCCGGAGCCGATGCTGCTGGCCACGACTATCGAGCTGTTCCACGGTCTCGCGGCCCGGGGGATCCCCGGGCAGGGACGGCTGGGCGAGATTCCCGACTCGGCGACGTACGACGCCAAGCACGTGCACGCCGACCTGCTGATCGTCGGCGCCGGACCGGCCGGGCTCGCCGCCGCGGTGACCGCAGCGCGCGCCGGTGCGCGGGTGGTGCTCGTCGACGAGCAGAGCGAGCCCGGCGGCGCACTGCTGGGCTCGACCGACACCATCGAGGGCGCACCGGCCCTGGACTGGGTCGCTGTGGCGGCGGCCGAGCTGGCAACCTACCCCGATGTCCTGCACCTGCAACGCACCACCGCGTTCGGCCATTACGACGACGGCTTCGTACTGGCCCTCGAGCGACGCACCGACCATCTGGGCTGCGCCGCGCCCGCCGCGCTGAGCCGTCAGCGGGTGTGGCGCATCCGCGCGAGGCACGTCCTGGTCGCCACCGGCGCGCACGAGCGGCCGGTCGTGTTCACCGACAACGACCGACCCGGGATCATGCTGGCGCACAGCGCCCGCACCTTCCTGCACCGCTACGGGGTGAGAGTCGGTACGCAGGCGGTGGTCTTCACCACCAACGACAGCGCCTATCTCGCCGCGATCGACCTGCACGACGCCGGTATCCGGATCAACGCCGTGGTCGAGGCCCGCGACGAGGCGCCGCGACGGTGGCAGCGGGAATGCGAACGGCGGGGCATCGCCGTTCGCACCGGATCCGTGGTGAGCGGTACGCGCGGCGAGGACCGCATCACCCATGCGGTCGTGACCGGGCGCTCGAATACCGGGCGTGCGCTCCGCGTACCGCTGGCCTGCGACGTACTGCTGGTCAGCGGGGGCTGGAATCCTGCCGTCCATCTCTTCAGCCAGGCACGTGGCACTCTGCGCTACGACGACGAGCTCGGTGCTTTCCTGCCGGGTGAATCGTTGCCGGGGGTTTCGATCGCCGGTGCTGCCAACGGCGTGTTCGATCCGACGGGCTGTGTGCACGAGGGCCGCAGGGCCGGCACCGCCGCTCTGCTCGGCCTCGGGTTCACAGCCTCCGTGTCCGAGGACCTCCCCGTCGAGGACGCCGGCGAGATCGCCCCGCCGTTGGTGCTCTGGCGCGTTCCGGACACGGCCGGTGAGGCGAGCCAGTTCGTCGACGTGCAACGCGATGCGACCGTGGCCGACCTCGCCCGCGCCGTCGGTGCCGGCATGCGGTCGATGGAACACATCAAGCGCTACACCACGATCGGCACCGCGCACGATCAGGGAAAGACATCCGGTGTCCTCGCATCGGGGATCACCGCCGAACTCCTGGACATGCCGATCGAGAACCTCGGCACCACCACATTCCGGCCGCCATACACACCGGTGGCGTTCGCGGCGCTCGCCGGACGTAGCCGAGGGCGGCTGTTCGACCCCGAACGCGTGACGGCCGTGCATGATTGGCATGTCGCCCGTGGCGCGGTCTTCGAGGACGTCGGCCAATGGAAGCGCCCGCGCTACTATCCGTTGCCCGGTGAGGACATGGATGCCGCCGTGCTGCGGGAATGCACCGCGGTCCGCCGTCGCGTCGGTATCCTCGACGGTTCGACGCTCGGCAAGATCGATGTGCAGGGCCCCGACGCCGGGGCGCTGCTCGACATGCTCTACACGAACATGATGAGCACCCTGAAGGTGGGGATGGTCCGGTACGGCGTGATGTGCGGGATCGACGGCATGGTCATCGACGACGGCACCGTGATGCGGCTGGCGCAGGACCGTTTCCAGGTGTTCACCACGACCGGCAATGCGGCGAAAATCCTCGACTGGATGGAGGAATGGTTGCAGACCGAGTGGCCGCACCTGGTGGTCCGGCTCACCTCGGTCACCGAGCAGTGGGCGACTTTTCCGGTCGCAGGGCCGAAATCGCGCGAGGTCATCGCACGGGTCTTCCCGGATCTCGAGGTGAGCAACGAGGCTTTTCCCTTCATGGCGTGGCGCGACACCCGCATCGGCGAGGTGCCTGTCCGGGTGGCACGGGTGAGTTTCTCCGGTGAGCTCGCATTCGAGGTCAACGTCGACAGCTGGCACGCCACAGCCCTGTGGGAACGACTCGTCTCGGCCGGCGCCGAGTTCGGCATCACGCCGTACGGCACCGAGACGATGCATGTGCTGCGCGCCGAGAAGGGCTATCCGATCATCGGCCAGGACACCGACGGCACGGTCACACCACAGGATCTCGGAATGAGCTGGGCGGTGTCCAAGAAGAAGGCCGATTTCGTGGGCAAACGCTCCTTCACACGCGCGGAGAATCTCAATCCACTGCGCAAGCAATTCGTCGGGCTGTTGCCCGTGGACCGAGACACGGTGCTGCCGGAGGGCGCTCAGATCATCGAACCGGTCACCGACGGTCAACTGCCGCCGGCGCCCGTACCGATGCTCGGGCATGTCACCTCGAGCTATCGCAGCGCCGAACTCGGCCGCCCGTTCGCACTTGCCCTGGTCAAGGGCGGTCACTCGCGAATAGGCGAGACCCTGCACGTTCCCGTGGACGGCACGCTGGTACCGGTCGAGGTCACCGGCACCGTCCTGGTCGATCCCGAAGGAGCACGGCGCGATGGCTGACACTCTCACTGCGGCAAGCCCGTTGCACGACTGGCGGCAACGGTTCGGTGAACTTCCCGCATCGGTGACCATGGCGGAGGAACCGTTCCTCGCGATGGTGGACCTGTGGGTGGACCCGGCCGGGCCCGGCCACACGGCGGCGCGCGAGATACTCGGCTTCGACCTGCCCACCACACCCGCGACCGCGGCCGGCGTGTCACACACGAGTGCGATCTGGCTGGGCCCGCAGGAATGGCTGGTGACCAGCCGCACGATCGCGGCGAACACACTGGAAACCGAACTGCGCGCGGCCGTCGGCACGCACGGCGGCGCGGCCGTCGACGTCTCCGGTCAACGGACCGCAGTGCGGCTCAGTGGGTCTCGTGTCCGCGATGTCCTTGCGAAAGGCTGCTCGATCGACCTGCACCCGAGGGTCTTCCGCGCCGGTTCGGCGGTGCAGAGCATGCTCGGCCTCGCAGCAGTAGTGCTGATCGCCCTGGACGACTATGGGACCGACTACCGAGTCCTGGTGCGGTCCTCGTTCGCGCGATACCTCGCGCAGTGGCTGACCGACGCCGCCGCAGAGTTCGGCACCGGCCGATAATGCAATCAGCCACAAGGAACGGAACGTCATGCAGGTTCAGCACTTTCCGATCGACCGCACATACAGCAACCAGCACAGCTGGCTGGCATTGGCTCCCGGCGACCGCTTTGCCGACTATCCGATCCGCGCCGGTCTGACTCCGCTCGCCGTGCGCGGGCACGAGGTCGTCGCAGTGGAACTGCCGCCGGTCCGCAGCATCGTCGCGGCCCGCGTGCCGTGCGGCTCGGTCCGGCTCGCCGGACGACCGGCATTTCCGATCTACTCACCGATCGCCGGCATGATCACCATCCATAACGCCGAGGCGATCGCGAGGCCGGAATCGGTGGCCGAGGACTCATTTCACACCGGTTGGCTGTTCGCGGTGCTGCCGACACCCAGTTCCTCGACCAACGGGCTACTGACACGCAGGCAGTACCTCGAGGAAATCGGAGCGACAGTATGAGATCGTCCGTCCAGCGTATCGATTCGCCGCAGCGACCCCATACAACTCCGTTCAGGATTGTGGCTTCATGACCGTCAGCATCTTCGACCTGTTCTCGGTAGGCATCGGCCCCTCCAGCTCGCACACGGTCGGGCCGATGCGGGCCGCGGCTCGCTTCGTGTCCGACCTGGCCGGCAGTGGCACACTCGCGCGTGTCAGCGCGGTGCGGGTCGAATTGTTCGGCTCACTAGCGGCGACCGGAGCCGGGCACGGAACCATGACCGCGATCCTGCTCGGCCTCGAGGGATACGCCCCCGAAACGATCGACAACGAGGAAATGGAAAGCCGCCTCGATGCGATGCGCCGCAGCGGGCGGATCGCTCTGGGCGGGATTCGCGACATCGCCCTGACCGAGGGCGACATGGTGTTGCGCCCGCTGACCGTGTTGCCGTTGCACCCCAACGCCATGACGATCACCGCGTATACCGACAAACAGATCGCCGTCCACATCGAGACCTACTACTCGATCGGCGGCGGATTCGTCATCACCGAATCCGAGACCGGGCGGCCCCCCGAACGCCCCTGCCACAGCGAGTGGTCGTTCTCCTCGGCGAAGGAGCTGCTGGAGCTCACCGACCGATCCGAATGCAGCATCGGTGAGATCATGCTGAACTTCGAACGCCAATTCCGGCCGGCCGCCGAGGTTTTCGATCGCCTCCTGCATATTCGCGACGTCATGGTCGACTGCGAGCGACGCGGAATCTCGCGCGAGGGCGACCTGCCCGGTGTGTTGCGGGTCCGTCGGCGAGCCCGGGAATGGTACCTGCGGCTGCACACCGAGGATCCGGATCGCGACCCCGCCTTCGCCGAGGACTGGGTGAATCTGGTCGCGCTGGCAGTGAACGAGGAGAACGCCGCGGGCGGCCGGATCGTCACTGCGCCGACCAACGGCGCCGCCGGCATCATCCCGGCCGTCCTGCACTACGCGGTGCACTACACACAGGCCGGGCGGACCGACCGCGACGATACCGCGATTCGTTTCCTGCTCACCGCGGGAGCGATCGGTTCGCTGTACAAGGAGCGAGCGTCGATCTCCGGCGCCGAGGTGGGATGCCAGGGCGAGGTGGGATCGGCCGCATCGATGGCGGCCGCGGGCCTGGCCGAAATCCTCGGCGGCACCCCGGCTCAGATCGAGAACGCCGCCGAGATCGCGATGGAACACAGCTTGGGGCTCACCTGCGATCCGGTCGAGGGGCTGGTACAGATCCCGTGTATCGAGCGCAATGCCATCTCGGCCGGAAAGGCGATCAATGCGGCACGAATGGCACTGCGCGGCAATGGAATTCATCGAGTCAGTCTTGACCAGGTGATCGACACCATGCGGGCGACCGGACAGGACATGAGCTCGAAATACAAGGAAACCTCGATGGGCGGACTCGCGGTGAGTGTCCCGGTCAATTTCGTCGAATGCTGATCACACCGCGCATCCCACTCCCCCGACCATCCGCGACCGCGATAGAGAGGCACACGTCGTGGCGACAGCGACATCGATCGACGGGAAGACGGTCAGCCGGCAGATCAAACGCCAACTGGCCGAACGGATCGCCCTGCTGCACGTGCAGGACATCCGGCCGGGCCTGGGCACCATTCTCGTGGGCGACGACCCGGGCAGCCACGCCTACGTCGCGGCCAAACACCGCGACTGCCGCGAGGTCGGCCTGCACTCCATCCAGCTGGCGCTGCCTGCCACCGCCGCTCAGGCCGAGATCGAGGCCGCAGTGCTACAACTCAACACCGACAACGCCTGCACAGGATTCATCGTCCAACTGCCGCTGCCGCCGCACATCGATACCCATCGCGTTCTGGCCCTGATCGATCCGAACAAGGATGCCGATGGCCTGCATCCGACGAACCTCGGCCGGCTGGTCCTCGGTATGCGCGGTCCCCTGCCCTGCACGCCACGCGGCATCCTGGAGTTGCTGCGCCATTACGACGTGCCGATCACCGGTGCCCGGTTCTGCGTGATCGGCTGTGGCGTAACGGTCGGCCGGCCCCTGGGCCTGATGCTCACCCGCCGCAGCGAGCACGCCACGGTGACGCTGTGCCACGAGGCTACCGTCGACACCGCCGCCCATACGCGCGCCGCCGACGTCGTCATCGCCGCGGCCGGTGTGGCCCATCTGGTGCAACCCGACTGGATCAGCCCCGGCGCGACGGTCTTGTCGGTGGGCATCACCCGTACGGTCGAGGGCATCCTCGGCGATGTCCATCCCCACGTGGACCGCGTCGCCGGAAAGCTCAGCGGCGCCACCGGTGGTGTAGGCCCCATGACGCGGGCCATGCTGCTCGCGAACGTCGTCGAGATCGCCGAGGGAATCTCGGAATCCACTCTCTAGGAAAAGGAGAACAGTCATGCCTCAGCAAGTACGAGGTGTCATCGCCCGTGCCAAGGGCGCTCCCGCCGAACTCACCATGATCACGATCCCTGATCCGGGTCCCGGCGAAGTCGTCGTCGCGGTATCGGCGTGCGGGATCTGTCACACCGACCTGACCTATCGAGAAGGCGGAATCACCGACGAGTTTCCGTTCCTGCTGGGTCACGAGGCCGCCGGTGTGGTCGAGTCCGTCGGAGAGAACGTGGACTCGGTCGCGGTCGGCGATTTCGTCGTCCTGAACTGGCGTGCCGTCTGCGGACAGTGCCGCGCCTGCAAACGCGGACGCCCGCAGTATTGCTTCGACACTCACAACGCCCGGCAGAAGATGACCCTCGCCGACGGCACCGAACTCACCCCCGCGCTGGGGATCGGCGCGCTGGCCGACAAGACGCTCGTGCACGCAGGGCAGTGCACCAAGGTGGACCCGTCGGCGGATCCAGCAGTGGTCGGACTGCTCGGGTGCGGAGTCATGGCCGGTCTCGGCGCCGCAGTGAACACCGGCAATGTCGGCCGCGGAGATTCGGTCGCCGTGATCGGCTGCGGCGGCGTCGGTGACGCCGCGATCATGGGTGCTCGACTTGCCGGCGCGGGCACGATCATCGCGATCGACCGTGACGACACCAAACTGCAGTGGGCCCGCGAGCTCGGCGCCACACACACCGTCAACGGTTCGAATGTGGATGCGGTCGAGGCTGTGCGGGAATTGACCGGCGGCTTCGGCGCCGATGTCGTGATCGACGCGGTCGGGCGCCCGGAGACCTGGAAACAGGCCTTCTACGCCCGGGACCTGGCCGGCACCGTGGTGCTCGTGGGCGTGCCGACACCGGATATGACGCTCGAGATGCCGCTCATCGATTTCTTCTCCCGGGGCGGAGGCCTGAAGTCCTCGTGGTACGGGGACTGCCTGCCCGAACGGGATTTCCCCATGCTCGTGGACCTCTATCAGCAGGGACGTCTGCCCCTGGACAGGTTCGTCACCGAGCGGATAAAGCTCGACGAGGTGGAGCACGCCTTCCACACCATGCATGCCGGTGAGGTCCTGCGCTCGGTGGTGGTGCTATGAGCGGGGGGCTGCGCATCGAACGAGTCGTCACCACGGGCACTTTCACCCTCGACGGCGGATCCTGGGATGTCGACAACAACATCTGGCTGATCGGCGACGACACCGACCTGGTGATCGTCGACGCGGCTCACCAGGTCGAGCCGATCATCGACGCCGTCGACGGACGCAACGTGACGGCCATCGTCTGCACGCACGGACACAACGATCACATCACCGTGGCCCCCGAGCTGGCCGGCCTGCTGGATGCTCCAGTGCTGCTGCACCCCGGCGACGACGTGCTGTGGAAGATGACCCATCCGGGCGAACGGTACCGGCGGCTGGACGACGGCCAGCGAATCACCGTCGCCGGCACCGAGATTCAGGTGATCCACACGCCGGGGCATTCGCCCGGGTCGTCGTGCCTGTATATGCCCGAGGCCGGAGCCCTGTTCTCCGGCGACACGCTCTTCTCCGGCGGTCCGGGGGCGACCGGGCGCTCGTACTCCAGCTTCCCGACGATCATCGGCTCCATCCGGGACCGGCTGTTCGCCCTGCCCGAGGACACCCGGGTACATACCGGACACGGTGATGCCACCACGATCGGCGACGAGGCGCCGCACCTGGCCGAATGGATCGCGCGCGGGCATTGACATCGAAGGACACCCATGCCATGACCGACAGGTACATCTTCGACGAGGACGATGTCGTCGTCACGCACGAGAAGTCATATGCGGCGGGCTTGCCCGCGGTGCTGGTGTCGCTGCGCCGAGGATGGGAGCAGATGGGACCGGTGCGTACCGCCCGGGCACTGTTGAAGCTCAACCAGCGCAACGGTTTCGACTGCCCCGGCTGTGCCTGGCCGGAAACACCCGGACACCGGAAACACGCCGAGTTCTGCGAGAACGGCGCCAAAGCCGTAGCCGAGGAGGCCACTGCGCGCCGCGTGGGGCCGGAATTCTTTGCCGCGCACTCGGTTTCGGAGCTTCTCGAGAAAACCGACTACTGGCTGGGCCAACAGGGCCGGCTCACGCACCCTTTGGTGCTGCGGCCTGGCCAGACCCACTACGCACCGCTGTCGTGGGACGAGGCGTTCGCGCTCATTGCCACCGAACTCCGTGGCCTGGATTCGCCGGACGAGGCGGTGTTCTACACATCGGGCCGCACCTCGAACGAGGCAGCGTTCCTGTACCAGTTGATGATCCGCAGCTTCGGCACCAACAACATGCCGGACTGCTCGAACATGTGCCACGAATCCTCTGGTACCGCACTGACCGAGACGATCGGCATCGGCAAAGGCTCGGTCTCGGTGCCGGACCTGGAATGCGCCGACCTGATCCTGATCGCCGGCCAGAACCCCGGCACCAACCACCCGCGCATGCTGTCCGTACTGGAGAAGGCAAAGGCCAACGGCGCCCGGATCATCGCGATCAATCCGCTGCCCGAGGCCGGGCTGCTGAGGTTCAAGGATCCGCAGAAGGTGCACGGGGTCCTCGGGTCGGGCGTCGCCATCGCGGACGATTTCCTGCAAATCCGCATCGGCGGCGATCAGGCGCTGTTCCAGGGACTCGCACGACTCGTGCTCGAAGCCGAGGACCGCGCCCCGGGCAGCGTTCTCGACCGTGATTTCATCGACAGCGCGTGCGCGGGATTCGACGAGTACGCCACACACATCCGGCAGGTAGACCTCGACACGGTCGTCGCGGCGACCGGGCTCACACTCGACCGAATCCACCGCACGGCAGAGGCGCTGATCGCCTCGCAGCGCACCATAATCTGCTGGGCCATGGGCCTGACCCAGCAGACCCACGGCGTCGCGACCATCCAGGACGCGGTGAATCTGCTGCTGATGCGCGGCATGATCGGCAAGCCCGGCGCCGGGGTCTGCCCGGTGCGCGGGCACTCCAATGTCCAGGGCGACCGCACCATGGGCATCTGGGAGAAGATGCCCGAATCCTTCCTCGCCGCGCTCGACACCGAGTTCGGCATCACGAGCCCCCGCGAACACGGCTGGGACGCCGTCGATTCCATCCGCGCGATGCGCGACGGCCGAGCCCATGTATTCATGGCAATGGGCGGCAACTTCGTGGCCGCCACCCCGGACACCGAAACGACCGAAGCGGCACTGCGGAACTGCTCTCTGACCGTCCAAGTGTCCACCAAACTGAACCGCAGCCACCTGGTACACGGGAGAACCGCCCTGATCCTGCCGTCCCTCGGGCGCACCGACAAAGACCTCCGAGGCGGGAAGAAACAGCAGGTCACCGTCGAGGATTCGATGTCGATGGTGCATCTGTCCCGTGGCGGCCTCACGCCTGCGAGCGAGCATCTGCGCAGTGAGGTCGCCATCGTCTGTGGGTTGGCCCAGGCGTTGTTCGGACCGGATCATTCGGTGTCGTGGACGCGATTCGCCGACGACTACGACCTGATCCGGGACAGCATCGCGCGTGTGATCCCGGGCTTCAAGGATTTCAACGCCCGGGTCCGGCAACCTGACGGCTTCGAGTTGCCGCACCCGCCACGCGACGAGCGGCGGTTCGAAACAGTCACCGGCCGAGCGAATTTCACCGTCAATGCGGTGACGTGGCTGCCGGTCCCCGAGGGCCGGCTGATCCTGCAGACGATGCGCAGCCACGATCAGTACAACACCACCGTGTACGGCCTGGACGATCGCTACCGAGGTGTGAAGGGCGGTCGGCGGGTGCTGTTCATCAACCCCACGGACCTCGTCGGCCTCGGCTACGACGCGGGCGACCGCGTCGACCTGGTGTCCGAGTGGTGCGCGCCGGACGGCAGCGTCGAAGAGCGGCGGGCGAAGGACTTCCGGCTCGTGCCGTACCCGACCCCGGTCGGCAACGTGGCCGCGTACTACCCCGAAACCAACCTGTTGGTCCCGCTCGATCATGTGGCGCGGGGGTCGAATACACCGGTGTCCAAGGCGATCACGATTCGATTGGAACGGCAATCCTGATGGGGCGAGTCACCACACGGGCACAAGTCACACGGATCGACCCGGCCCGAGCGCGTGGTGCGGCCCGGTTCGCCCTAGCGGGACGACTCGTGCTCGGGTAGGCACCGCCGCCCGCTTTCGTATAGTGATTTCATGGCCAGCGGCAACGGGGAGAGATCCTCCGACAATGGTGTGCAGTCCGTCGATCGCGCGTTGACTGTGCTGGAGATCCTTGCGCGCAAGGGGGAGGCCGGTGTCAGTGAGATCGCGGCCGAGATCGGCGTGCACAAGTCGACCGTGTCCCGCCTACTCGGATCGCTGGAGGACCACCAGATGGTGGCGCAAACCTACGAGCGCGGGAAATACCGGCTGAGCCTGGGAATCCTGCGCTTGGCCGCGGCCGTCCCGGAGCGGCTCGAGGTCACCGAACAGGGGCACCTGGTCTGTGAACGGCTCGCCCAGAAGCTCGGCGAGACCGTCAACGTCGCGGTACTGCGGTCCCATTTCGCGGTGAATCTGGACCAGGCACGCGGCCCCGCGGCGATCGGCACGCACAACTGGATCGGCGAACCGACACCGATGCACGCCACATCCAGCGGCAAGATCCTACTGGCCCACCTCGAGCCTGAGCTACGCGCCGAGCTCCTGCGCCAGGCCGGGCTGCCCCGATTCACCGACCACACCATCACCTCGCGCGAACGCCTGGAAAAGCAGCTGGAGGACGCCCGTCGGGACGGGTTCGCGATGACCGTGGAGGAATACGAGATCGGCCTGAACGCCATCGCCGCACCGATCCGCAACTACGCCGGACACACCACCGCAGCATTGAGCGTATCCGGACCGATGTACCGATTCAGTGCGGACAAGATGCTGGCCGCGGTGCACGATGTGGTCACCGCGGCCGCTGAGATCAGCGCACGGATGGGATTCCGGGAAAGCTACCCGGCGAATCGCTGAGCCGATCGGATCAGCGGGAGATCTCCGCGCGCAGCCAATCGTGGAACGCGCCGATGTGATGCTCACTCGGCACCAGCACACCGCCGTCACGGTACCGGCGTGAGCTCATGGCGGGCTGGCAGCGTTCGCAGGCATCGAAGTCCTGCTGGTTCACCCGATGGAACAGTTCCACGGAACGATCGAGGTCCGTGCCCCGGTCCACCACCTGCGGCAGGTAGAGCCAATCGCATTCGACGATGGTGTGATCGGCGGCCAGCGGGAACATCCGGTGGATGATCACATGGTCGGGCACCAGGTTGACAAACACCTGCGGGCGCACGGTGATCGCGTAGTATCGCCGGTCCTGCTCCGCGGCGATACTCGGGATCACGTCGTGTCCTGCTGTTCCATCGACTGTGAAACCCTCGATGTTCTCGCCGAATTCGGCGCCGTGCCCAACGTAGTACTGTGCGGCGTAGCCGTCGGCGAATTCGGGCAGCACCTCGGTGAGCTCGGGATGGATTGTCGCGCAGTGGTAGCACTCCATGAAGTTCTCGATGATGAGCTTCCAATTGGCCCGCACGTCGTAGGTGATCCGGCGGCCGAGGCTCAGATCTGCGATGCCGTAGCGCTCGAGCGATTCGATGTCACCGAGGCGGTCCCGCACGTCCTGGACCACCGTGGCGTCGAACGAGGGCGGTTCCTCGGCCAGGCTCAGCCAGACATAACCCAGCCACTCCCGCACCGCGACGCCCTGCAATCCGTAGCGAACCCGGTCGATGTCGGGCATCTTGGTCAAATTCGGTGCGGCGATGAGCTTTCCGTCCAGATCGTAGGTCCAGGCGTGGTACACGCACTGGAATGCGCGCTTGACCTCACCCGACTCCGCGGTGCACAACTGCGCACCCCGATGGGAGCAGACGTTCAGGAAGGCGCGAATCTCTCCCGAGCGCGATCGGCTCACGATGACGTTCTCCCGCCCGATCTGAACGGTCCGGAATGCACCGGGCTTGTCCAGGTCTGCGGCACGCACCGCGCAGAACCACATCTGCTCGAAGATCTTCTGCTGCTCGAGCGTGAAGATGTCGGCGTCGGTGTAGAAATGCCCGGGCAGCGTCGACCTCAGGCTCTCCGGCAGACTCGTGGTAGTCATCGCTGGTGGCTCCTCTTGTTGCTTTCGGGATCGGGTCTGAAGCGGTAGTTCGAAGGGATCATCAGGACGGCGCCGGCACCGCGGACAGTTGGCGTCGCCATCGGGTGAACAGCCGAACCTGATCGACACCGAGCACCGCGACCGGGTGTCCGGCGCGCCGGTAGACCGCCAGGAAGCTGCTCCGGCCGGGATCACCGGCCTCCACGGTGGGTTCGTCGCCGGACTGCGCGATGCCGGCGAATTGGATCCGCGAGCCGTACTGGTCGGACCAGAAGTAGGGCGGCTTGACCGGCGTGCCCTGGTAGTGCCCGCCCGCGAGCAGTGTCGACACCGCGATCGCCGGCCGTTCCGAGGCCCCGGTCCAGTGCTCGACCCGGTGATGGGTGCCGGTCACCGGGTCGAGCCAGGCCGCGCAGTCGCCGACGGCGACCACGTGCGGGATACCGGTGGCGCCGCCCAGGCCGCACAGCACACCGTTGCCCAGTTCGAGTCCGCTGCCCCGCAGCCATTCGATGTTCGGGACACCGCCGATGCCGACCACCACAACATCGGCGGGCAGATACCGCCCATCGGCCAGCTCGACTCCGGTCACCCGGTCGCCGCCGGTCACCCCGGCGACACCGACACCACAGTGCAACACAGTTCCATTGTCGGCATGCAGATTCGCCACCACAGCCCCCAGTTCCGGACCGAGCGGCCCGGCCAGCGGTGTCGGCGCGGCCTCGACGATGCTGACCTCGAGGCCGAGCCTGCGCGCGGTGGAGGCCACCTCACCGCCGATGAATCCAGCACCGATCACCACCAGTCGCGCCCCTGGCCGCAGGTCCCCGCGCAGCCGCACCGCGTCCTCGATTGTGCGCAGCACATGCACGCCGCTGAGGTTCTCGGTCCCTGGCCACCGCCGTGCCCGCGAGCCGGTCGCGAGGACGAAGCCCTCGGCGTAGACCCGGGACCCGTCGCTCAACCCGACACTGCGAGAGTCCGGATCCAGGTCTGTCGCCGCCACACCGAGCAGCCAGTCGGCCTGGAGGTCTTCGTCGTCGGCCTCGAGCGCCAGATCGTCCGCACCGATGCCGCCGGCCAGGAATTGCTTGGACAGCGGCGGCCGATCGTAGGGTCGGCGGTGCTCTGCGCCCACGATCGTGAGTTCACCGGTGAACCCTTGGGCGCGCAACGCACGCGCGGCGGACAGACCGGCCAGCGACGCTCCGATGACAGCGACGCTTCTCACGAGGCGTCCTCCGCGGCCAGGCGACCGCGAATATCCGGGGGCAGGTTCGGGACCTCGGTGCTGAGGTCGACATGGATCGTCCCGTTCCGGATCTCGACGCGGTGGGTGCGCACGGGAAGCTTGGCCGGCGGTGCGTCCACCGCGCCGGTCCGCAGGTCGAATTTCGATGCGTGCAGCGGACATTCGACCTCACATCCCTCGACCCAGCCGTCCGCCAGCGACGCATCCTGATGAGTGCAGGTGTCGTCGACGGCGAAGACCTCACCGTCTTCGGTGTGGAACACGGCAATCGGAGGGCTGGTGTCGACGCGACGCGCCTCGCCGCGGGGTAACGAGGCCAGAGGACAAATCGCCAGCATGTCGGACCCTAACTGTAGCGCCATACGAAACACGACTTGATTTACGCAACAGTGTGAGGGCGGCCACACAAACCTGTCAAGAGTGAACGAAGCCATGCGTAGCGGTGCAATCAACACGTAATCGGGTGCGGTCCGTGCTGAGCCGCCGATCCGAGGCCGGGCCCAGGCAGGCCCGCCGCACGGATTGCCAGGTGCTTGCGCCGTCGCTCCGGGTAGCCTGAACCCCGTAGTCCGAACTACACCGAAAGATTTGCGCTCGGAGCACCGATGTCGAGGATTTGGTCGAGCACATCGAGTTCGTGTCGGGTACACCGTGCGGCGTCGATGTCACCGGAATCGTTGGAGCGCGGGCCGTGGTGACGAGTTTCGACCCTTCCGCCACGCAGCCCGATCTCTACGCCGACTGCGCCACGGAACTGGCAGAAGCAGGTTTCGATTGCGTCCAGCAGATTGGCCACGGCGGTTTCGGCGTGGTCTATCGCTGCCGCGAGCCGGCGCTGGGGCGGACCATCGCGATCAAGGTCCTGTCCGCCGGACTCGACCGCGACAACCGCGAACGCTTCATGCGTGAGGAATACGTGATGGGCGTGCTGTCCGGGCACCCGAACATCATGACCGTCCTGCAGGTCGGCGTGACATCCCGCGGCCGGCCCTACATCGTGATGCCCTACTGCCCACTCGGTTCACTCGAGTCCCAGATTCGCCGGAACGGGCCCAGCGATTGGGCCTGGGCGCTGCGGGTAGGGGTAAAGCTTGCCGGCGCACTGGAGACCGCGCATCGATCCGGCATCGTGCACCGCGACGTCAAGCCGGCGAATGTCCTGCTGACCGACTATGGCGAGCCGCAGCTCACCGACTTCGGAATCGCCCGGATCACCGGCGGTTTCGAAACCACCGCGAACACGATCGCCGGATCGCTGGCGTTCACCGCACCGGAAGTCCTCGTCGGCGACTCGCCCACCGTCGCCTCGGACATCTACAGCCTCGGCGCCACGCTGTTCTGCCTGCTCAACGGCCATGCCGCATTCGAACGAAAACGCGGCGAGGAGGTGGTCGCCCAGTTCCTGCGGATCACCACCGAGAAACTGCCGGATCTGCGGCTCGCGGGGATACCGGAGGACGTGTGCGCCCTCGTCGAGCACGCGATGTCCCGTCGACCCCACGAACGCCCCGCCACCGCGGCCGAATTCGGCGAGCAGCTGCGCGAGACCGAACGCCGGCACGAAATGTCCGTCGACGACATGGCGTTGCTCGACCACGCCTCCGCCCGTGCGCCTGTTCCGACCGCCGACTTGCCGGACTTCCGCGACGTCGGGTCGGCCGCGGTCTCGAAACCGCCCTCCACCCGCCGCCGGCGACTGCCGATCCAAGTGACCAGCTTCATCGGTCGTGATCGCGACCTCGCCCGGGGCGAGACACTGCTCGACACCGCGCACCTGGTGACGCTGACCGGACCCGGCGGCGTCGGCAAGACCCGGATGGCCGTGGAACTGGCCGCCCGGTTCGAGCGCAGATGGAGCGGTCGGGTGTGGTTCGTCGAGCTCGGGTCGGTACCGGATCCGAAGCTGTTCCTGGACAAGGTGATCGGCGACCTGGGCATGGCCGACCAGGCCGTGTCGGCCGCGGATCCGGTTCATTCCCTCGTGATGCGCATCGCCGAAAAGCTGGGCGACCAGGCCGGGCTGATCCTCGTGGACAACTGCGAACACCTGATCGACGAGTGTGTGCCATTGTTCGAAGATCTGCTGCATACGGTCGCCGGACTCCGGCTGCTCGTGACGAGCAGGCAGGTGCTGGGAATCGTCGGCGAGCACATCTATTCGGTCCCGCCGCTGAGCCTGCCGAGTAGCGACCACCCAGGTGACAGCGATCCGGCGGACTACACCTCGTGGGATGCGCTGCACCTGTTCGTCGACCGCGCCCGTGCGGTGGTGCCGGGATTCACGGTCGCGCCTGATCAATGGCCCGACATCGCGCGGCTGTGTATCCAGCTCGATGGGATTCCACTGGCGATCGAGCTGGCCGCCGCCCGGTTGCGCGCGTTCGGCGTCTCCGAGATCCTGCAGTTCGTCAACGACCGGTTCCAGCTCCTCGCCGCCGGTAACCGCGGGGCGGATCCCCGCCATCACACCCTTCGGGCGCTGGTGGAATGGAGCTACCGGCTGCTCAGCCCCCTGGAACAGGACGTGTGGACCACCACCGCACTGTTCTCCGGCTCGTTCACCGCCGACGCGGCTACCGAGGTATGCAACCGGCCGGCCACGGAGACCCTGCTCTGTCTTGCATCCCTCGTGGACAAGTCCATGCTGGTCAGTACATCCGAGCAGGGCGCACGTCGTTATCGCATGCTGATCACCCTGCGGGATTACGGACGACAGCGCCTGGCCGACGCGCCCGATCGGAACGACCGCATCGACCGCTACATCCGCAGATACGAGCGGATGGCCGAGGAGTTCCGGGACAACTGGTTCGGACCCCGGCAGATTCCGGCATACCGCGCCGTGGCCCGCGAGCGGGAGAACATTCGCGCCGCGCTGAACTACACCCAGCGGGACGGTGAGATGTCCGCGGCCGGCGCTCGGATCGCAACATCGCTGTTCTTCTTCTGGTTCGCCGACTGCGGCCTCTCGGAGGCACGCCGTTGGCTTACCTCGGCAATGCAGAGCACACACATCGACGATGGCGTCCGCACTCGGGCGCTGTGGGGTTCCGCGATTCTGGCGATGCTCCAGAACGACCCGGACACAGCCGCCGACCATGCCCGGCGCGCACGGGATCTGGCCGCGCAACGCGACGATCCGGTCGATCGGGGGTATGCCGCATACGCGCTCGGTTTCATCGCGATCTGCGCCGGTGACACCGTCGCCGCCGCTACCGAGTATCAGCGGGCGTTACGATATCAGCGCTCGGCCGAGAACGCTCGGGGCATTGCCGTCACCGTCGCCGGGTTGCTGTCGAGCCTGCCGTCACCGGACGACGCGGCGCAAGACCGACTGTGGCGGGAGGCCGTCGCGATCTGTACCGATGCCGGCGAGAAGTGGACCCTGGCGTATCTGACCTACGCACGGGGGCACATCGCCTATCTCGCGGGCGACCTCGATCTGGCACTGCGCTGCGAGGGCGATTGCCTCCACCTCACCATGGCCTTCTCCGATCGCATCCTGGTGGCGTGGGCACTGGAACTGACGTCCTGGATCGTCGCGCACCATGACGACTTCGCACTGGCCGCCCAGCTGATGGGGGCCGCCCGCGCCAGCTGGGCGTCCGGTGAGGCGACGATGCTCGGATACGCGAACTTCGCCAACGAGCATGCCGAGATGGACCGCTGCATACGTATCGCCCTCGGTGACCGGCGCACCAACGAGCTCGGGACAACCGGTGGACGAAGACCACTGGCGGACATCGTAGCCGAGGTCTTCGACATCCCGACAGAACACGGACAGCCGGTAGGACCGTTTCCGCCAGACAACCGTTCATGATTGGGATACTAGACAATGGGAAGTTGATATATTAGCCGTCCGAGAGACGCTTGACAAGCGTATTTATCGAGGTCAGGACGCACATCCAGGACGCGAAACGGGGGCGACGAACCGCTCGCGCGACCCCTACGGGCACTTGACACGATGGCGAACACCCTCCATTCTGTTGCCTGTCAAGCTTCTAAGTGCGTGATGCGCAACACTTCAGAGTGTTGGTGTGACGCACATCGCTCAGCCCGGTGATCGGGCGGAAGGCTGCGCCGATGCCAGAGCACTCGAACCTCCTCATCGCCGGCGTATGGCGCCCGGCAAGCGACGGCGCACGGCGCGAGATACGCTGCCCTGCCGACGGGCGATTCGTTACGGCGGCGGCCGAGGCAACGACCGAGGACACATTTTCGGCGATCGCGGCCGCGCGCGCGGCCTTCGATCACGGCCCATGGCCGCACATTTCGGAACGCGAACGCGCGGATGTGTTGCGGCGCACCGCAGATCTGGTCGAACGCGACCGCGATCGGTTCGCCCGGGCCGAGGCACTCGACACCGGAAAGCGGTTGGTCGAGGCCGAATACGACATGGACGACGTGGTCGCCTGCCTGCGCTATTTCGCCGGCATCGGTGGCACCGACGGTGGGCGTGTGGTCGATACGGGACGACCGGATGCGATCGGTCGCCTCGTGTACGAGCCGATCGGAGTATGCGGGCTGATCACCCCCTGGAACTACCCTTTGCTGCAGGCGATATGGAAGATCGCACCGGCACTGCTCGCTGGGAACACCGTCATCCTCAAACCGAGCGAGCTCACACCTTCCACCGCAGTGCTGCTCATGCGCGTGCTCGGCGAGGCCGGACTGCCGGTCGGCGTTGCCAACCTTGTGCTGGGGGCGGGCCCCGTCGTCGGTGCTCCCCTGGCGGCGCATCCCGATGTGGACATGGTGTCGTTCACCGGCGGGCTCGCCTCGGGTACCCGGGTGATGGCGGCGGCGGCGGCGACGGTCAAGCGGGTGGCACTCGAACTCGGTGGGAAGAATCCCAATGTCGTCTTCGCCGACGCGGACTTCGAGACCGCGGTCGACCATGCGCTCACCGCGGTCTTTCTGCATTCGGGCCAGGTCTGCTCGGCAGGGGCGCGGTTGATCGTCGAAGAGTCCCTACACGATCGGTTCGTCGACGAGATCGTGCGGCGTGCCGAGCGAATCGCCCTGGGCGGACCGTTCGATCCCGATGCCGGGACCGGACCGCTGATCTCGGCCGCACATCGGGACAGGGTCGAGGCCTATGTCGCGGCAGGACTGGCCGAGGGAGCGGTGTTGCGCTGCGGTGGCCGGCGCCCCGAGCAACCCCACCTGCAGGACGGCTACTTCTACCTCCCGACCGTCCTGGACCGCTGCCTGCCGAAAATGTCGGTGACACAGCAGGAATCGTTCGGTCCGGTGCTCACCGTGGAGACCTTCACCGACGAGGACGACGCCGTGACCATCGCGAACGACACGGTGTACGGACTGGCCGGTGCGGTCTGGACGCAGGACGCGGGTAAAGCGCAGCGGGTAGCACGACGGCTGCGCCACGGAACCATATGGATCAACGACTACCACCCCTATGTACCGCAAGCCGAGTGGGGCGGCATGAAGCGTTCCGGCAACGGCCGCGAACTCGGCCGAGCCGGTCTCGACGAATACCGCGAGATCAAACACATCTGGCAGAACATCGACCCCCGGCCGCAGCGCTGGTTCCGGCAATGACGCGCAGCAGATCGTTCACATGGCCATTGCCACATTATGTAAGGAGTTCCCGGTGACCACACGGATACAGACGGCCCGCAGTGAGGTGGTCGCAGACGACGACCCGGGTCGCGGGGACGCGGAGCTGAGCGTCAGCGGATTGTGGAAGGTGTTCGGCGCCAAGGCATCCGACATCCCCGCCGACCCCGCCCTCGCGGGTCTCAGCGTCGCTGATGTGAAACAGCGGACCGGCTGCGCGGTGGCCGTACGCGACGTCGGTTTCACCGTCGCGCGCGGCGAGGTGTTCGTGGTCATGGGCCTGTCCGGCTCGGGCAAGTCCACGCTGGTGCGCTGTCTGAGCCGACTGATCGAGCCGACCGCCGGCACAGTCCGCTTCCAGGGCACCGAGGTCACAGCAGCTGGCGAGAAGGAACTCCGTGACCTGCGCCGCCGCAAAATCTCGATGGTTTTTCAGCACTTCGGTCTGCTCCCCCATCGCCGCGTGCTGGACAACGTCGCCTACGGGCTCGAGGTACGCGGTACCGCGAAGAAGGCCCGCATGCAACGCGCCGCCGAGGTCACCGAGCTCGTCGGCCTGGCAGGCTATGAGAACTCCTACCCGGATCAGCTCTCCGGCGGCATGCAGCAGCGCGTCGGGCTGGCACGTGCGCTGGCGAACGACCCGGAGATGCTGCTGTTCGACGAGCCGTTCTCGGCGCTGGATCCGTTGATCCGTCGCGATATGCAGAACGAGGTGATCCGGCTGCACGAGGAAATGGGCAAGACCATGGTCTTCATCACCCATGACCTGTCCGAGGCACTGAAGCTGGGCGACCGGATCCTGATCATGCGTAACGGCGAGGTCGTCCAGATCGGCACGGGCGATCAACTGGTCGGCGCCCCCGCGGACGACTACGTGCGCGACTTCGTCCGCGACATACCGCGCTCACACGTGCTGACGCTGAAGTGGATCATGCGGGACCGCACACCGGACGATCCGCTCGACGGCCCCGAGCTCGGCCCCGATGTGGTGATCCGCCACGCCATCGACGCGGTCCTCAGCGCCGACCGGCCGGTCAAGGTCGTCTCCGACGGCGCCCTGCTCGGCATGGTCGGTCCCAGCGAGATCCTTTCGGTGGTCGCCGGTGGACAGGGCGGCCTCTGATGGCCACCATCGCCGTTGCCGCACCCATGCCACGTAGCCTGCGCCGGCTCGCCGACCGCGTTCCCGTTCGACTCGGAGTATCGCTGGCAGCGATACTGATCGTCTGGATCGCGCTGTTCACCCAGCTGCGCGGCCACGCCACCCTGGCTCTCGCCCCGGCGAAGACCACTGCCCTGCACCGCTGGCTCAGCGACCTGCAGACCACCGTCGCCGAGCATCGAGACAGCAGTCCGCTGTTCACCTACCTTTTCGATCCCATCCGTTCGGTGATCGACACATTCACCACGGCAATCGAGAAACTGATCGCCATGCCGGTCGACGGGCGACCGGTCCCGTTCATCGGCTGGCTCGGTGTCGTGGTGCTTCTCGCCTTCGTCGCGTGGGTGCTCGGCAACTGGAGGGTCGGCTTGCTCGCCCTGTGCGGCTTCCTTTTCATGGGCGTGCAGGGCCTGTGGCAGGAGAGCATGGCGACTCTCGCGCTGACCATTGCGGCGGTCGCGGTCTCGCTGCTCATCGGAATCCCGCTCGGTGTGTGGGCCGGAGTGTCGCAGTGGTTCCATCGCGCGATCACCCCCGCACTCGACTTCATGCAGATCATGCCGACATTCGTCTACCTTGCACCGCTGACGCTGGTTTTCCTCATCGGCCCGGCAGCCGCTGTGATCGCCACCGTGATCTATGCGGCGCCGCCGGTCATCCGGCTCACCGCACATGGGATCCGGGCGGTGCCCGAGAACACCCGTGAGGCGGTGGAGTCGATGGGCGCCACCCGTTTTCAGGTCCTGCGCGGGGCACTGCTCCCGATGGCCAAGCGCACCATCGTGCTGGGCATCAACCAGACCATCATGTGCGCACTGGCGATGGTGACCATCGCGGCACTGATCGCGGCACCCGGCCTGGGCCAGGTCGTGATCCAGGCACTGTCCACCCAGGATGTCGGGACCGCATTCAACGCCGGCTTGGCGATCGTCATCATGGCGATCGTCCTGGACCGCACCACGACCGCGGCCAGCGTCAGGGTGGAGACCCAACGGCGAAAGTCCGCTCGAGCCCACCGGTTTCGCCGACCGGCGATCATCGCCGGTGGCATCGCCACCGCGTTCGCGATCTGGCTCTCCTACACCTACCAGCTGGTCGCGATCTTCCCCTCGTCACTGACCATCGGATCCGGGCGCATCGGACTCGACGCCGGCGCCCACATCCAGCACGTAGCGAACTCGGTGACCAAATGGGTCCAGTCGAACCTGGCGACGGCCACCACCGACATCAAGGACGTCGTCACCACGTACGCACTCAACCCGTTGCAGACACTGCTGGACAGCTCACCGTGGTGGCTGACCGCCATCGCCATCGTGCTGATCGCCGCCATCGTCGGCGGCCGGATCTCGGCCCTCATCACCGCGGTATGCCTGGGCCTGATCATCGCCACCGGACTGTGGCAGGACAGTATGGACACGCTGGCCGCGGTGCTGGTCGCGACCGTCGTGGTCGTGGCGCTGGGGGTGGTGTTCGGCGTCTGGATGGGCCGCAACGCCGCTGTGGACCGGATAGTCCGTCCGTTCCTCGATGCCGCGCAGACGATGCCATCGTTCGTCTGGCTGGTGCCCTTCCTGGCACTGTTCGCCGCGTCCCGGTTCACCGGCATCCTGGCTGCGATCCTGTATGCCGCGCCGGTGGCGATCAAGATCATGGCCGATGGCATCCGGGCCGTCTCACCGGAAACCGTCGAGGCCGCCCGATCGGCCGGGTCCGATACATGGCAGATCATCAGCAAGGTCCAGTTGCCGATGACCACGCGCACCTTGGCGTTGGCGACCAATCAGGGCCTGATCTATGTGCTGTCGATGGTCGTGGTCGCCGGACTGGTCGGTGGCGGGGCCCTCGGCTACGACGTCGTGGCCGGCTTCTCGCAGACGAGCCTGTTCGGCAAGGGCCTGGCGGCCGGGTTGGCCATCGTGCTGCTCGGGACACTGCTCGATCGAACGACCGCAGCAGCTGCTGCGCGGATAGGAGGGGTGAAGGCATGAGGAAAACGATCGTCGCGGCGGTTGCCGCGCTGGCAATGCTGCTGTCCGGCTGTGGTGCGACAACCGTGTCGGAGGTGGAACACCGCGGTCAGCCCAGCGGCGCCGCCCACCCGTGCGGCACCCTCAATCTGGCGGTCAACGCCTGGGTGGGCTACGAGGCGGACGCGGCCGTGGTCTCGTATCTGGCACGCAACAAGCTCGGCTGCACGGTCGCCGAGAAGCAGATCGACGAGCAGGTCTCCTGGCAGGGCCTGCCGACGGGGCAGGTCGACGCCATCCTGGAGAACTGGGGGCACGACGACCTGAAGAAACAGTACATCCAGCTCATGCACGTCGCCCAGAGCGCCGGCTCCACCGGAAACATCGGGCAGATCGGCTGGTACGTGCCACCATGGATGGCCCAGCAGTACCCCGACATCACCGACTGGCACAACCTGAACAAGTACGCCGACCTGTTCCGCACCACCGAGTCCGACGGCAAGGGGCAGCTGCTGGACGGCGATCCGTCCTACGTGACCAACGACGCGGCACTGGTACAGAATCTGCAGCTGAAGTACAAGGTCGTCCAGGGCGGCAGTGAAACCGCGTTGATCGCCAGCCTGCGTCAGGCACAGCAGCAGCGCACTCCCATGCTTGCGTACTTCTACTCGCCGCAGTGGTTCCTCAGCGAGGTGCCGCTGGTGAAGGTGAACCTGCCGCAGTACACGCCCGGCTGCGATGCCGATGCGGACAAGATCGCCTGTGATTACCCGGGCTACGACCTGGACAAGATCGTCTCCACCTCGTTCGCGCGATCCGGTAGTCCCGCTTACGCATTGGTCAAGAACTTCCACTGGACCAACGCGGACCAGAACGAGGTCGCCAAGTCGATCGCGGTCGACCGGATGAGCGACGACGATGCCGCGAAGAAGTTCATCGACACACATCCGGACCTCGTTGCCCAGTGGCTGACCGGCACAGGTGCCGGCACTGCACCCTAGCCCGGCCGGTCCGGGGGATCTCACGGATCACCCTGTCCCGCAATATCTTTCACTACATAGCGTCCGATCCAGGAGGGAAACATGGCTTCGAGCCACTACGACTTCATCATTGTGGGAGGTGGATCCGCCGGTTGCGCGCTGGCTAACCGGCTCTCGGCAGATCAGGGCAATCGCGTGCTGGTCCTGGAAGCAGGACGCACCGATTCGCTGTGGGATGTCTTCGTGCACATGCCTGCAGCGCTGCCGTTCCCGATCGGAAGCCGGTTCTACGACTGGAAATACGAGTCCGAGCCCGAACCCCATATGAACAGCCGGCGCATCTACCATGCACGCGGCAAGCTACTCGGCGGGTCCAGCAGCATCAACGGAATGATCTTCCAGCGCGGAAATCCCCTGGACTACGAGCGATGGGGCGCCGACCCGGGTATGGGCTCCTGGGATTTCGCACACTGCCTGCCCTACTTCAACCGGATGGAGAACTGCCTGGCGGCTACGCCGGACGATCCGTACCGTGGTCACAGTGGCCCCCTCGAGCTCGAGCGCGGCCCTGCGGCGAACCCGTTGTTCGGAGCCTTCTTCGCCGCCGCCGAGCAGGCGGGATATCCACGCACCGACGACGTGAACGGCTATCGCCAGGAAGGCTTCGCGAAGTTCGATCGCAACATCCGTAACGGCCGACGGCTCTCGGCAGCCCGCGCCTACCTGCATCCGGTGTTGCATCGGCCGAATCTCGACGTGCTCACCCGCGCATTCGTCGAGCGAGTAATCTTCGACGGCAAGCGGGCGGTTGGTGTCGAATACCGGCACCGGGGCCATCGGACCAAGCGGATCTACGCCGAGCAGATCATCCTGTGTGGCGGTGCAATCAATACCCCACAGTTGCTACAACTTTCGGGCGTCGGAAATGCCACCGAGCTCGAGGCCCTGGGCATCCATGCCGTACACGACCTGCCCGGTGTGGGTGAGAACCTGCAGGACCACCTCGAGGTCTATATCCAGTACGCCTGCAGGCAGCCGGTTTCCATGCAGAAATACCTGAAGTGGCGCTACCGGCCGTGGATCGGCGCACAGTGGCTGTTCCTGCGCCGCGGCCCGGGTGCGACCAACCACTTCGAAGGCGGCGGGTTCGTGCGCAGCAACGACGACGTCGCCTACCCGAACCTGATGTTCCACTTCCTGCCGATCGCCGTCCGCTACGACGGCTCGTCCCCGGAAGGCGGCGACGGATACCAGGTGCACGTCGGGCCGATGTACTCCGACGCCCGCGGGAGCGTGAAGATCACCAGCCGCGATCCCCGGGCGCATCCGGCCCTGCGGTTCAACTACCTGTCCACCGATCAGGATCGGCGTGAATGGGTCGAATCGATACGGGTGGCGCGAAAAATCCTGAATCAGCCCGCACTCGCACCGTTCAACGGTGGAGAGGTCTCGCCCGGACCCGGTGTCGAGACCGATCAGGAGATCCTGGACTGGGTAGCGCGTGATGCCGAGACCGCGCTGCATCCGTCCTGCACCGCGAAGATGGGTACCGACGCGCTCTCGGTCACCGACCCGCAGACCATGGGCGTACACGGCCTCGAGGGACTGAAGGTCGTCGACGCCTCGGTGATGCCCTACGTGACCAACGGGAACATCTACGCGCCGGTGATGATGGTCGCGGAGAAGGCCGCCGACCTCATTCTCGGCAACGAACCACTCGCCCCCGCGACCGTGCAGTTCTACCGGCACCTGCCCGCGAAAATGAAGTGAGCCATTCCATGGTGGGCGGAACGCGATGAGGGGTTCCGTCCACTACGGACCGGGGTCTGATACGGCGAGACACACTGCGCGGCGCCGGCTCATTCGAGTGTGTTGTGCGCCTGGGCTACTGCCCATGCCGCGATCTGGGCGCGCGATGTGAACCCCAACTTTGTGAGGATATGTTCGACATGTCCCTGCGCGGTACGCGGCGAAACTGTCAGGCGGTCAGCGATCGCCCTGTTGGTCAGACCTTCGGCGACCAGGTTCGCGACCTGACGTTCGCGCGCGGTGAGGCTCTCGAGCGAATGTGGAAGCGGCGAGGCAGGTTCGACTCGCTCGCCCAGTGCGAAGCCGACTGCGGCATCGAGACTCATCGACGCACCTTCCTGGCGCGCTACGTCGAACGCACGTGCACCGAGTAACTGATCTAGCGAGTCAAACTTCCTGGCAGGGTTGCCCGGTTTACGCTCCGGGCACATCGAACCAGGAAGGAGCCGGTCTGTGGCGAGATCACGGCGGTTGAAGATCCCGGTAGAGGACAAGGTGCGGGTGGTGCTGTCGGTGCTGTCCGGGGAGATGAGCGCCGCGGAGGCCGCGCGGCGGCGCGGGGTGAGCACGGCATCGGTGGGTAAATGGAAGCAGACGTTCCTGGAGGACGGGACCAAGGCCCTCGACGAGATCCCCTCCGGCCCAGCCGGGGCGCAGGGCACGCCAGAACAGCGGCGGTTACGGATGGAGAATGAGCAGCTGAAGCTGGCGCTGGCCGAGGCCACGGTGCAGCTGCGGGTCTGGCAGCACGGCGCCGCCCTGGTGGACCAGGTCCCTTCGCTGACCTCGAAGCCCTGAGAGCGGCAGAAGGACTGCCCTGGACATGGAGGTTCACCGATTCCGGATCATCTACAACACGGTCAGGCCGCACCAGGCGATCGACGACCGAGCGCCCAGCGCAGCTTACATCGGCTGAAAACCGCTCGATAAGCGGCAGAAGAGTGCGTGTAAATGGTTTGTCGGCTGGCGGCATTGCTAGATGGTTGCGGGGTGCCAGGGCAGGTCGCGACATGGGCGTGGTTACTGCCCATGTCGTGGCGGTAGTCGGCGCGTCCGCTCTGGTGGCGCGTCTGGAGTTGGGTGCACAATCTCCTGCGCCGCAGCGCCTCAGCGGTCAGGACCCCGACCCCGCGGGCCTTTTGCGGGTGTCGGGCTCGGCCAGTTGTTCGACCAGGACGGCGTGGATTGCGGCGATCTCCAGCTCGGCTGCCAGCGTCAGCCCGACGGGCCCCACTCCGACGACGAGGACCTGGCTGTCAATCGTCATCTCCGGGCTGATCCCGCTTGATTGTCACTGATCGCTGCGAGTTTGGGAACGACCTCGTCGCCGAGGCGGCTGACGAAACCGGCTGGGTCGGTGATATGTGGCAGCGGTATGACGTTGACGAGATCGAACCCGAGTGCGGCGTATTGAGCCGCCGTCGATACGAATCCGTCGACGTCGGCGAGCGGATCGACGAGTATGCCCAGCGTCTTGCGAATGTCTGCGGGGTCGCGGCCGACGTCGTCACAATGGCGGTTCAACACGTCGAGCTTGTGCCGCGTTTCGTCCGGGGGGCCGGCGGCGAGGCTGATGTTCCACACGTCGGCGTACTGGGCGACCAGTCGCAGTGTCTTCTTCTCGCCTGCACCGCCGATCAGGATCGGGGGCCGTGGCTGTCGAATCGGTTGTGGGGCACAGAGTGTTTCGGCGAGTCGGTAGTGCGTGCCTTCGAAGGGACCGTTGTTGTCGCTCCACATTTGCTCGCAGATCTGGAGCGTCTCCTCGAGCATCTCGAACCGCTGGCCGATCGGAGGGAAAGGTATGCCCAGCCCGGCGTGTTCACGCTCATACCAGGCGGCGCCGATGCCGAGCATGGAACGGCCTTGCGACAGCACATCAAGGGTGGTTACCGTCTTGGCCAGCACTCCGGGATAGCGGTATGTGACGCCGGTGACCAGCATGGTCAGCCCGATCTTCTCGGTCTGCCCGGCCAGAAACCCCATGGAGGTGTAGCCCTCGAGAAACGGATCTTCGGCGGCCATCAGGTTGTCCATCTGGAAGAGGTGGTCGGCCAGGGTGAACATGGTGGCGCCGCCCTGCTCGGCGGCCCGTGCGGTGGCGGCCATGGTCGGCCCGAGCGTTTGCGGCCCGCCCGGAAGGTTGAAGTTGACGAAGTGAATGCCTAATTCCATTGCGGTAGTGTTCCTTTCATCATTCGGTGAGGTCGGGCGATCAGCCACCCAACGGGACGCCGGGTGCCACGTCGACGATGATCATGTGCGGCCCTTTTGCCGCAGTGAACGCTTGCTTCGCTGCAACGGCCAATTCGTCGGGCCGTCCGGTTCGCACGGCGGGGATGCCGTAGCCCTTCGCCAGTGCCTCATAGTCGAGGTAGTCGAGGTCCAGGCCCGGCACACCGGTGGTGGTCAGGTAGTCGCCGAAGCCTTTGAGGATTCCGTACTCGCGGTTGATCAGGACCAGGAACGTGACGGGGAGCTGGCGGTTGGCCGCGGTATACATCCCTTGGATGCCGTACTGTGCGCTGCCGTCGCCGCTGATCGCCAGCACCGGCCGTTCAGGTTGGGCGAGCTGGGCACCTACTGCGCCAGGGATGGCGAAGCCGAGACCGCCGGCGGCGCAGAAGAAGAAAGAACCCGACCGGCGCACCTTCATTCGGTCCCACATCGCCGGCGCACCGTTCATCGATTCGGTGACGAGGATGCCGTGGTGCGGGAACAGCGGCCCCAGCATGTCGTAGACCTGGCAGGCGGTGAGCGTGTCGACGGCGGGCGGGATTTGCAGCGGCGTGAGTGGCGCGGGGCGCGGGCCTGTTGGTCTGCGGTAGGAGTTCCAGCAGACCTCGCAGGGCGAGGGCCGGGTCTGCGACCAACGCGTCGCCGAGCGGTGCCCGGGCAGCTGCATCCGGATCGTCCATGATTGCGATGAGTTCGGCGCCGGGCGGCAGGTAGTTGCCTGGCGCGTACGGGTAGTACTGGAATACTGGTGCCCCGGCGATAAGGATCAGGTCGTGCCCGGCGAGTGACTCGGACAGCCACGCGATGCCGGCGGGGAGGCTGCCCCGGAAGTGTGCGTGGTCGGTGGGAGATCCGACGCGCGAAGTGTTCGGAGCGAGCCATACCGGCAGATTCTGGGTTTCGGCCAGCGCGACGCCTGCCTCGAACCCGCCCGGTGCCGCGTCCAGCCCTGCTCCCACCACCAGCACGGGGTTGCGGGCAGCCGTGAGACGGTTCGCGAGCGCGTTCAGCTCGACGGGCGCGGGGACGGATCGGCCGGTGACCTGTCGAGCGGCCAGCAGTTCTGTTATGCCGGCTTCCGCGGGCTGATCGAAGTCGTCCATCGGGAGTGACACGAATACCGGGCCTGCTGGCGGCAGCGCCGCGTATCGGAACGCCCGAGCCAACGCCGCGGGCACGTCCTGCGGGCGGGGTGGCTCGAACGCCCACTTGACGGCTGGCTTGGGCAGGGTTGTCGGATCGGGGTTGGCCAGCAGCGGTTCCATTGTCAACGTCGCCCGCACCTGTTGGCCGGCGGTGACGACCAGCGGGCTGTGCCCGCTCGCTGCGTTGACGATTGCGCCCATCGCGTTGCCGAGGCCTACGGCGGTGTGCAGGTTCACCAGGGTGGGCTCGCCGGTCAGCTGGGCGTAGACGTCGGCCATGCCGATTACCGTGCCTTCATGCAAGCCGAGAACGTAGTCGATGTCCTCGGGGAAGTCGGCCAAGAACGGCATCTCGGTTGACCCGGGGTTGCCGAATACCTTGCGTACACCCAGCGCACGGAGCAGTCCCCAGGTGGCCTGGTGAACGGTGGGCATGGCGAATCACCTCTTGCGATCTAGGTTTTCGGGTGGAGCGTGCGTGCTCGGGCGGTGCGCACCACCAGTGCGGGATCCGGGTGGGTGGATTGGGCCCGCCAGCAGAGCACCCCGTCCGGCCGGATGAGCAGGCCCGCCGCTGCAGGTGCGGGAAAGATCCTGTCCGATGTGTGCCGGTCGGCTATGTCTTGGCGGCGGATCTCATGCAGCCTCACACCAGAGACCGGATGTGTTCGCACTGTTGAGGCGTAGGAGCTGGCGTCGGGGGCGCGGAAGGTGAACGCGCCCGGATCCAGCAGGTCCAGCGTGCTCGAAATGGCGCTGACAGCAGTATCCTCTCCGGGCGGCGGATGAGTCGCGCCAGGTAGTAACTTCACGGCGGTAGCGCCGCGGATGGATCGGCTTTGGATGGCCGTAGCGACCGTGACCCCGGACATTTGCCTGTTAGCTATCGTCGGGTGGGGTTGCGTCGGTCATGGTGCCGACCAGCAGGCATGGGGCGTCCGACCGGTTACTCCAGGCGTGGTTGGTGCCGCGGATGATGACGGTGTCGCCGGGCCGCATGAGTGTCTCATCAGTGTCGGTGACGAGGTAGATCTCGCCGCCGACGCAGGTGAGGCAGTCGAGGGTGTCGGTGCGGTGCATGCTCGGATGCCGGGCGAGATCGGTGTGGCTTGGCTGGTGCTTTTGGTGAACCTCTTCGTTGAGGTCGGCCAGGACGCGGCGGTGCTCGTCGGCGTCGACGGCATCGGGTGGGATTTCCAGCGCCCGGCAAATCATGCCGTTGGGGAAGGGTTCGCGGCGCGCGCCCAGGCCATCGGTCTGCGACCGGTCGCCGTCAATGCTGTTGTCGGCAGGGGTCTCTTGGGTCGCCCACAGCGTGGCGCGCCAGTAGAACCCGTCGCGGGACTGGACATTGGTCAGACCGTGTTGCAGGACCGTCGAGCGGCCGTCGGAGTCGGGGCCGACCACAAACCGGTTCAAACGAGTCGTCACTGCAATGTTCCTTTCAATCGTGGTTGTCGGCTTCTCACGCAGTGATATGCGGTGCGAAGTCTGGGGCGGGGGTTTCGGGTCGGATGTAGGCAGTGCCTTGCACCGAGTCGCCGGCGATACGGACGGTGTGCTCGCAGAACCGACGGAATCCCATGACATCCAGGCCGAGGCAGAACACCTTGACGCCGTCTTCAAGCGCAGATTTGCAGCCATCGACGCTGGGATCGAGTACTGGACCGCCGATCACCGCGACGCCATGCCGGTCGGCGGCAGCTTGGACCTTCAGGTACGCCTCACGGATCTTGGGGCTGTCGGTCATGTTGGTGCCCTCGCCCATGGCGTAGGCGAGATCGCCGGGACCGAAGGCCAGGATGTGGATTTGGTCCAACGCGCAGATCTCGTCGATGTTGTCGACTGCGGCGGGGTGCTCGATGAGCGGGACAACGAGGAAGTTTCGGTTGTTCCATTCGGCGTAGTCGACGAAGCTGCGGTAGGAGTACCGGGCGGCGCGGGTGGCCGGGCAGATGCCGCGGGTGCCCAACGGCGGAAATAGCGCGGCGTCGAAGACACGGCGCACATCGTCGGCCGATTTGACCTCGGGCACGAACAGGCCTTGGGCGCCGGCTTCCATCGCGCGTCGGATGGCGGTTTCGTCCGTACAGCTCGGCACGCGGACCAGCGGCACCAAGCCGACGATGTCGGCGGCCAGGATCGCGTCCTCGATGGCTCGGGGGTTGGCCGGGGAATGTTCGGTGTCGAGCATGACGAAGTCGAAGCCGGTCAGTCCCAGGACTTCGATCAGTGCGCGATTGCCGGTGAAGCACTGCATACCCAACGGAATCTGGTGCTGGTCGATCATGGCGAGCAGGCGGTTGTGGGTGTCGAACATGGTTGATGCTCCTTTTCAGTGGCAGGGGTGGTGGTAGATCAGGTGCCGGGATCGGCTCGCAAGCCACACCCTGTTATGGCGTGGATGGCGCACGCTTCGTCGTCATCGGGTAGGTGGCCGCTGACCCCGACCGCACCGATCAGGTCGCCGTTCTCGTCGCGGATCAGCACGCCGCCGGGGACGGGCAGGAGGTTGCCCTCGGCCAGCGCCACCAGGGCGTTGACGAAATCGGGATCCGATGCCGCGCGTGCGGCCAAGGCGCGGCTGCCCACACCCATGTTCAGTGCGCCGTGGGCTTTTCCGCGGGCAATGCGTTCACGCAGCAGGCTCGAGCCGTCTTCTCCGGCGAAGGCGACAAGCCGGGCGGTGGCATCGAGTACCGCAACTGTCATCGGGGGGAAATCGTTGCTGCGTGCATGCGTAAGCGCTCGGTCCACGATCGTGCGGGCACGGGCCAGGTCGATCAGCGTAGCCCTCATATGTGGCATCTCAACTCCAAACAAACATAATCGTGTTCGTTTGTCTTCAAATATACGCCTGATGAGGATGTAGCGCCAGTATTCGTGTTCGTTTAGTATGGGTATGTGCCAAGACTCAGCGAAAAGACCCGCGCGCAGCGCCGCCAACACATCCTCACCAGTGCGTGGAGTTGCTTCTCACGCGGCGGCTTCCACACCACCTCGATGGACCAGGTGATCGCCGCGACGGGGATGTCCGCTCGGGCGGTCTACCGCTACTTCGGCAGCAAGGACGAGATCATCTACGCCACCGTCGATGAAGGACTGTCGAGGGTGCGGGGCATTTTCCTGGCGTTACTCGATCGCGACCCCAGCCCCACTCCGGCCGAAACGCTGACCCTGGTGGTCGCCGAACTACGCAGCAGGATCAACAACCCCGACTACGACATGACCCGCATCGCCCTGCAAACCTGGGCGGAGGCCCTGCGCGATCCGGTCCTGCAGAAACGTGCCCGCGCGCTGTACCTCGAAACACTCGGCCACATCGCCGAACTAGCCGGCCGCTGGCGCGACGATGGGCACATCCCGCCGTACTCGGACACCAATGCCGTTGCCGCGACCCTGTTTTCGCTGATGCATGGCCTGATCGTCATGCACCACCTCGTCGACGACGTACCGTCCGACGCCCTGCGCAACGGACTATCGCTGCTCGGTGCGGCCGTCGTCGGTCCCTATACATTGCCCGCCACACCATCACGAGAGGCCTCACCATGACCGACATCAACCTGACCGACCGAGCCGCCGCACACGATGGGTCCCAGCCGCTTCGTGGCTACCTCGCCAGACCGCCGGGCACCGGCCCGTGGCCCGGCGTGGTGATGATCCACGAGATCTTCGGCCTCGACGAGGTCATGCGTGGCCACGCCGACCGGCTCGCCGAATTCGGCTACCTCACCCTGGCGGTCGACCTGTTCAGCGCGGGTAGCACCGCGCGATGCCTGATCGCGACGATGACCGCCATGATGCGTGGCCGCGGCCGCGCGTTCGCCGACATCTCCGCTGCCCACGACTACCTGGCAGGTTCTCCCGACTGCGCCGGCAAGATCGGCGTCATCGGCTTCTGCATCGGCGGTGGCTTCGCGCTCCTTACCGCGAACGACGGATTCGACGCGGCCGCGGTCAATTACGGCCAGCTACCGCGTCATCTCGACGAAGCAGTGGCAGGCGCCTGCCCGATCGTCGGAAACTACGGCGGCCGCGACCCCTCACTCAGGGGAGCGACCGCACGGCTCGACGCGGCCCTGGACAAAGCGGAGGTGATCCACGACGTCAAGGAATACCCGGCCGCCAGCCACGCCTTCCTCAACAACACCGAAACCGGCCCCCGCGTGCTTCGTCCCCTCCTGCGGATAGCCGGCATCGGCCCGGAACCCGAGTCCGCCAAGGACGCCTGGAACCGGATCGAAAGATTCTTCGCCACCCACCTGAACTGACAATCCTTGTCATCAACCCGCCGTCACCGAGGTGGCGCGAAAGGGTCTCACTCAACGCACTCCCGGTAGGACTGGGGCCGCCATGCTGCCCGTGCCAGCACCCACCGACCGGCCTCGATCCGATGGTTGATCATCGTCACTCACACAGCACGCCAGCACCGTTCAGCAAACTGGACATACCGGTGTTCGTGAAGCCGTTGTCACGCGATCACTGGTTCGCCGGCCTTCCTCGAGCTCACCGGTGAAAACCTTGACCGCCACCACGCGGTCCGCGGCAATCTGAGTGCACCGGTACACCGCGCCGAATCCACCCCGCCCGATCTCCTCGGCGTCCACGCTGCGTTTCGAGGGGATCATTCTCAACCATTGCCACCTACCGCCGCACTTACAAATCAGAATATCCCCAGCGCACCCACCGACCATCTACCGCCGCAACAAGGCCGCGAGGGTTCGGAGAAATCGATACCACCGGCTGCGACCGCCGTTTGTGCCGATCGCCTGAACACGGTGAAAACCCTCGTCGACCAGCGGCTCCGCTGGGCCGGGGCGGCAAAATAGGTATGCCGCGGGTAGTTCTGCCGTCGCGGGTAGGGCCATCCGTGACGCAGGCTCGTCAGTGACAGCGCAGGCAAGAACTGGCGAGGATTCCGATGTTCGACCACAAGGACCCACGACACGTCGACGACCCCTCCGGGCGCCACAATGGTGCGACCTTGATGATTCGGCGTTGCACCAACTGTGCAACGTTGGTCGCGCCGATGGCCAGCACCTGCTCATCGTGCCGAGCCACGACCCTGGACTGGGTACCCTCCTCGGGCACCGGGTCGATCGTGTCGTGGAAAGTGGCCCACCACCCATCGAACACCGGGACCTGGGAACAGTCCACGGTCGCCATCGTCGAACTCGACGACGGCCCCTGGATCTACGCCACGATCGACGGCGAACTCCCACCACCATCGGACCAGCCGATCCGTGTCCGATACGAACCCGACCCGCCCGAGGACCGGTTCCCGGTCTTCACCATCGATCCCCGGTCCCCGAACGGCACCACCCCGCCCGACAGGGCGCGCGCGAATGATCCGAACAGCCCACAGTCGACGACTTCCCCCGCGACACACACCACCCACGACCCGGGATGGGTGCGTTCATCGATGACGTACTGCGAGTTTCTGGCGGCGAACAAATCGCTCGACACCGACGCGAGATCCGTGGTCGAGTTCGCCATCCGACGGGCCGCGTCCGGCGGCGCCAGCGCCGGCGAACTACTCGTCGCCTTCGGCGTCACCCGCTGGCGATTCGTGCAGATGATCCGCGAGGCCCTCGTCCAACGTCCCAGCGACACCCGAGATGCGCGAACGCTCAAACGCAACCTGCTCGACTCGCTGTCATGGGCGTGGCGCGCCTACCCCGACTCCTCGGCTTCCTACATCCCCGGCTAGTGCCATAGTTGCGATTTCGCTGTACTGCAAAGCAATTCGGCATCAGTTACGGTCTACCACCGCTAGCCGTGAAAGATGAGATAAGGGGCGAGTCCGAGAAGGCTGGCGACAAGAGCGTATTTCAGGGTGCGGATTGGCAATGTGCGTGCGACGATCCAGCCCAGAAACGCTCCGCGCGGAGCTGTCCGGAACGGGTGTAGGCAGCGGCAGCCAGTACGCCGGTAGCGACATTGGTGACCATCGCGGTACCGGCGATCTGTGCCGGAGAAAGGCTTGTGAAGGCGAAGAGACCGATGGTGACCAATACGCCGCCAGGACCACGGGCGGTGACGCCCACACCGGCGACGAACCCGAGCACCGCCAGGCCGATGAGCAATGCGGGTTCCAACCCGGTCACCGGCGCACCGACTTCCGATGGATAACAGATATTTCCGAATATTTGGCAGCCACGGCGAACCTCCAGCAGGCGATCGAACGGATGAATTGGCTGATCCGGCATGAGACATGAGCCGGGTAATCGGATTTGCGCCGCAGCCCATGAATGCGCGAATCAACCAGTCGGAGTGGACATACGGGCTTTCCGAGTAGGCGGCGCAGGATCCGAACAACCTTCAACGACCAGGTATGGAAACCGCCTCTGTTTCTGTATCTGCCAGTTCAGGGCTCACGTAAATTTTCGGATTCCTCGTCCAG
This sequence comes from Nocardia sp. GP40, assembly GCF_050434125.1. NCBI lineage: Bacteria > Bacillati > Actinomycetota > Actinomycetes > Mycobacteriales > Nocardiaceae > Nocardia > Nocardia sp. GP40. The sequence continues at coordinate 389,126 of NZ_JBNPVW010000006.1, forward strand.
AATCGGCAGTGCCGCCTCGTACACCTCGTAGCCCTGCTGGGCGACGATCGCGAGGACCTCGAGGACCTGTTCACGGGTGGCGCCGAGCTCGAGTGCGGCCTGGATATGCCGGCGGGTACCGGGCTCGTACATGTGGGTCAGCGCCGCGTCACCCGCCACGCACAGCAGTTCGATCCACAGCGCAGGCAGCACGCCATCACACGAGAGAGCAACCTTGATCTCGAGAAAGGTCTCCAGCAAGTCAGGGACCGATTCGTAGATACTTTCCCAGCGCGGGTTGAATTCACCACGGTCACGAAGCCGGTCACAGGCCGGCGTCGGATGGACGGGTGTCTCGGGTTCGCCGCGCGTTCCCCTCCGGTCCTGTTCAGCCGCCAATATCGGAACGCCGGTGGCACAGGAGTTGATGCCGATCACCGAGGACAACTTGATGACTTCGAGGAGCTCATCCCGAGTCGCACCGAGTTCGAGCGCGCGGCGGATATGGCGGCGGATTCCGGGCGCGTACAGGTGAGTGGCCGATACGTCGATCACGAACCGGATGAGCTCTGCCAGTTCAGGGTCCAGGACACCGCTCGAAGTCGGCGGAACATCAATCCGTTCGCCCAGTTCATCAGCGAGACTCGGCGTGTTGTCGATGGTCAATTTGATCCTTATCAATAATCAGAGCCGGCACTGTCCAGGCGGAGCGATTCCGGGGGCAGCCTTTTGAACCAATCGGTGTGAAGTCACCGTAACGACGATCGGGTGTCCCTGTTATTCTTTTCGTCACACGGCCTTATCATTTGGTAACACGAGGTGATCATCAATGGGTTTTTGGTCCGATGACCTTGGACAGAAGTCCATCCCGGTCGGCGCGCTGTCGCCGCTTCCCGAGATCATGCGCGATTTCGGCCAGGACCCATGGGAGTTGCTGGAAGCACACGGTGTGACGGCGCGATTGCTGGCCGACCCGAAGCGGCCAGCACTCCCGATCACCTTGCACGGCCGTATAGTTCAGGACGCCGCCGCAGCGACACAATGCGACCACCTGGGCCTCTTGCTCGGTCAGCGAGGCTTTCTGGACAACACTGGGCCGCTTCGATTTCTCATCCTCAACACGCCAACGGTGCGCGAGGCGATCGAGGCGCTCATTCGATTCAGCCCGATCTGCCATCGCGCGGTCGACAGCGCATTGTCGTACGAACAGCGAGTGGCCGCGCTCTTTGCTGTGCACCGACTCACGCTGCATCGCCATCTCGCCCGGCACGATACGACCTTCGAGGCGCTGGTGGACGACACCCGGCGTCGACTGGCCGAGCAAATGCTCACCTATACCGACCTCCCCATCGCCGAAGTCGCCGGAGGGCTCGGCTACCGCAACCAAGGCAACTTCACTCGCGCCTTCCGGCGCTGGCACGACACCTCGCCCCGAGGCTGGCGCGGACGACCACCTGCCGACCCGGCCTGACAAGCAATTGACGCTGGCCTGCAGTACTCGAGCGCCGGTGTCGGGCACGTCGATCTGGGCCGCCCGGCCGCATCGGGGTTTGTTCACCGGCGAGGGCCGTCGTCCATAAGTAAGACGGCTCGTGGCGCAATGGGCTATGTCAGGCTCTGCACGGGTGGTGGAGACCAAGATTCGTTGACGGCTTCGTCGCTGGGCAGGTGAAGGCGCAGAACCAGAAAATAGGGTCCGGTCCGTGGGCAGGGCAGCCAGTTGGAGTCGCCGGTGGCTGGCGGAGTGCTCTGGATCTCGAGGGTCAGGCCACCGTGGTCGTCGTAGGCGAGGTCCGGCGTGCGGTTACCGATGGCGTACCGGCGAGTCGTTCCAGGCGAGCAGGCGGGTGTGGACCTCGGCATCGCGGTTGTGGAACGGCAGGCGCGTCACCGTCCTCTACGACGAACCACACGTGCTGGTGGTGCCGCGGGACCATCGTCTGGCCGGCAAGGAGTCGGTCACCCTCGAGGACATCGCCGACGAGCCCATCCTCACGTACGCCAGTCCGACCCGTTGCTGAACGCCTATTGGCGGCTCGACCCCCGCCCCGACGGGCGGCCCGCGCCCGACGGCCCTCTGGCCGAAGCCCTCGAGGACAAACACGAACTCATCGCCGCCGGGCAGGCGGTGGCCATCGGACCGCCCCTCGACTACGCGATCGGCCTGCATCCCAGCCTCACCACCATCCCGTTACACGGGATCGAGTACACGGGATCGAGCTCAGCCAGGTCGTGCTCGCCACTCGCACCGGCGACCGCAGCCGCCTGGTCGCCGCGTTCCGCAAACATGCCGAAGCTCTGCTCACCGGAACCCAGCGAGCTTTGATCTGATCGACGGCTACCGGGCGATTGCGTCGGATCGTGGTCAACGCCCGTGTCGTCGAACGAGCGACGACCGGAGATGGTCGGTCTTGATGCTCACCACGCGGTGTACCCGCCGTCGACCAGCAGTGTCTGGACGGAACGGGGTCTGATCCGGCGAGACATCGACTCGTACTCCACCGGGGGCGACGGTAGAATCGCGTCACTTCTCCCGATCTGGACACATAGGGACTCGATGGCTCCACTCTCGGCAGATATGCCGAACACCGTGCCGGCGGACATCACCAGCTTCGTGGGCCGCAGGCAGGATATCGCCGCGGTCCGACAACTGATCCGTGTCACACGATTGGTGACGCTGACCGGCATCGGTGGCGTGGGCAAGACACGGCTGGCGCTGCGCGTAGCTCGCGGAGTGCAACACACCTTCCCCGAAGGAGTCTGTTTCGTCGAGCTGGCATCGCTGAAAGACCCGGCCCTGCTCGCTCACACCGTGATCGACGCCCTCGGGATTGAGGAACAGTCGGCGCGCAAGCCGATGACCGTTCTGTGCGATTACCTGAGCCGACGACGCATGCTGATAGTTCTCGACAACTGCGAACACCTGGTGGAAGCCGCTGCAAACCTGGCCGATGGGATACTGCGGGCCGCGTCTGGCGTCCGCATTCTGGCGACCAGCCGACAGCCGCTCAGGATTTCCGGCGAGCGCATCTACCCGGTCGCACCCCTGCCTGCGCCCGACCCGGATGACCCCGTCGAGCCAGGCACGGGTATACAGTTCCCCGCGGCTGCTCTGTTTGCCGACCGCGCGGCGGCGGTCATCCCGGAATTCACCCTCACAGAGGATAACTCGGCGGCGGTCGTTCGCCTCTGCCACCGGCTGGAAGGAATCCCTCTCGCCATCGAGCTCGCCTCGGTGAAGTTGCGGGCGCTCACCGTCGACGAACTCGTGAATCGTCTGGACGACCGATTCCAATTTCTCCAGGAAGGAAGCCGTGACCTGCCACAGCGGCAGCAGACGCTGACAGCGCTCATCGACTGGAGCCACGACCTGTGCACCCCGGCCGAACAAGCGCTGTGGGCCCGCGCCTCCGTCTTCGCCGGTGGATTCGGCATCGACGCGCTCGAGGCGGTGTGCACCGACGACACACTGCCGGAACGCGACATTGTCGACACCGTCGCCGGACTGGTCGACAAGTCGATCTTCATCCGCGAGGAGCAGGGACAACGTATCCGCTTCCGCATGCTGGAAACCGTCCGCACCTACGGCCAGGCCCGGCTCATCGCATCGGGCGACGAATCGTCCCTGCGCCGTCGACACCGCGACTGGTACCTGAACCTCATGGAGACAGCAGGCGAACAATGGGTCGGACCGCGGCAGCGTGAGTGGGCGAGCCTGCTTCGGGCGGAGCACGCGAACCTGCGTCGGGCGCTGGAGTATTGCCTGTCCCAACCCGGTGAGGCCCGCGTCGGACTCCGCATGGCTGCCGTGTTCTGGTTCTGGTTTGCCATGGGATACATGATCGAGGGCAGGTTGTGGCTGGATCGAGCACTGATGCTGGATACCGAGCCGAGCCGCGAGCGGGCTTGGGCGCTTGCCACCGACGCCTACATCGCTGTCTTTCAGGGCGACGAGGCAGCCGCGACGGCACTGTCCGAACAGGCCTACGACCTCGCCGTCCGGCTCGACGATCCCGCCGTAATGGCCTATGCCAAGCACATGCTGGGGGTGCGCCTATTCCTGCACACCGATCTGTCCGGCGCGATCCCGCTGTTCGTCGAGGCGCGCGAGCTATACACCCACACCGACGTTGCCGCGCAATACCGGGACAACCTGCAGCTGGACTTCGCGACGGCCTGCATTCTTCTCGGCCAGCTCGACAGGGCTGCCGAGCTGGTCGATGGGTTGCTCGAGCGCTGCACAGCAGCCGGAGAGCATTGGGAGCTGTCATGGGCCCTGTGGCAGCGCGGCTGGCTCGAGCTGATCCATGGTGAGCTCGACCGAGCAGAAGCAGACTTGTGCGAGGCACTACGGATCTGCCGGTTCTTTCACGACACCCTAGGCATCGCCTTCCAGCTCGACGCACTCGCCTGCACCACGATGGCCACGGGCGATGCGGAGCGAGCCGCCACTCTGTTCGGCGGGACCGAGACGGTGTGGCGCACCCTCGGTTTTCCGCTGATCGGCTCGATACACTTGCTGGCGTATCGCGATCGGTTCAAGAATATGGCGCGGCGAAAGATCGGAAATGCCGAATTCGACGCAGCATTCGAGCGCGGCAGCGCCTTGACGACCGAGGAAACGCTTGCGCTCGCCTTGCGAGAGCACGCCAAACCGGTGCCCGAAACCCTGCGTGCAGGGTCCCTGCTCACGCGGCGCCAGCGCGAAGTCGCCGACATGGTGGCCGCGGGACTGTCGAACAAGGAAATCGCGAAGAGGCTGGTCATCTCGCAGAGGACTGCAGAGCATCACGTCGAAAGCATCCTCACCAAGCTCGACTTCAATACACGAACCCAGATCGCCAGCTGGGTCATGGAACAACCCGCCGACCCTCGATGAGCTTGCGTTTCTCGTTGACCCGCTCGTTGTGGGCCATCACCTCCTCACCCGCCGGGCGATCATTGCCGGGGTAAGCGCATCTGCGGATCTGGTGCAGCGTCGATTCGGCGCCGCCGGCGCCGAATCGATTGTGGGTAGCGGGCTTTACCTATGTCCGGACGCTTGTCGGACATCGCCGCGTTCTATCCCAGGGTGCGGTTTTCGGCGCTGAGCAGCCACGCCTGCTTTTCGAGTTGGTTGATGACGGCATGCAGCAGGTCCGCCGTGGACGGATCTTCGGCATCGGTGTCGTCGTGCACGCCGCGCAGCGTCACGACCGCGGCGCGAATCTGTGCGGTGACCAGGTCGACGATCACGGCGGTGTCGTGCTCACCGGCCGGGAGTTCCGGCAGGAGGTTGGTGCATGCGACCGTCTTGGCTCGGCCGTCCGGCACGGCGTCGAGGGCGCGCATGCGTTCGGCGATGGTGTCACTGGATTCGCGTGCGGCGTCGACGATTTCGTCGAGCTGCAGGTGCAGGTCGCGGAAGTTGTGGCCGACGACGTTCCAATGCGCCTGTTTGCCGTTGAGGTGCAGTGCGGTGAGGTCGACGAGGACCTGCTGCAGATTGCCCGCCAGTCGTGACGACGCGCGCAAAGCGATTGCCGATTCCATGTAAGTGGTCATGATGTTGCTCCTGATCGTGTCGGGGTGATGGACTATTCGGGCCAGGGATTGGTTTCGATGACCTCGATGGGCCCGCCCGCGTCGGCGGCGGATCATCGGTCGTCGGGATTGAGGGCGCGGAAGGCGACACCGGCGGCGGCGCCGGCGATGAGTTGAGCCGCGAGGTACACCCACAGCGTCGGCCAGGCGAACATCCCCATCACAGCCGCGCCGAGCGTCACCGCCGGATTGAACGCTCCGCCGGAGATCGCGCTGACCGCGAATGCCCCCGCCATGACAGTGGATCCGATCGCCAGCCCGTAGAACGAGTTGTCCGGATGGCTCTTGCTGGTGGCGACGTTGAGCACCACATAGCAGAGCGCGAAGGTGAACAGCAGCTCGACCACGAACGCGGCCCCGACGGTGTGGTGGTTGAGGGTCAGGAGTGTCGGGGTTGCGGGCTGTGCGGGATCCACGACAGCACGCACGACCACCGCGGCCAGTAGTCCGGCAACCAGCTGTGCGATCCAGTATCGGACGGCATCGCGCGGGGTGATCCGATGCCGCAGCAGCACCGCCAGCGTTACCGCAGGGTTGTAGTGCCCACCGGATACGTGCCCGCCGGCATAGATCATCACCATCAGCACCGCGCCGATCGCCAGTGGTGCGAGCGGGCTACCGCTGCGGACGCTGGTTCCGACCGTGACGACCAGGAAGAATGTCCCGATCAGCTCGACGGCGAACTTCGCAGCGGTCCGGCGGGCAGCTGTCGTCTCGTGGGGTTCAGCGGCGCGGGCAGAGGTGGCCTCTTCGAATGTGACCATGTCGCGACTCCTCGGATTGCCTTCTGGGACTTCCAGAATCGCTGTCACCCGAGCTCGTGTCGTCGGTGCTGACATCCATTGTTGCTCCCCGCCAGTACCACCGTGTGTATGGCGGCTAGCTGCAATCGGCCCGGGTTATGCTCGACATCTATCGGCCACCCACGTCCGGCGCACTCGAGGAGAGCGAGAGTTCAGTGACAACTCCGTTGCGGGTGCTGCTGGCCGAGGACGATGTACTGCTCCGGGAGGGTTTGGCGAGCCTGCTCACCCGTTCGGGTTTCGACGTCGTGGCGCAGGCCGGTGACGCCTCGCAATTGCTGGAGCTGGTCCGGGACAATCTGCCCGAACTGGTGGTGGTCGACATTCGAATGCCGCCGACCCACACCACCGAGGGGCTCGACGCGGCCCGCGCGATCCGCGACGAGTTCCCCGAAACCGGCATTCTCGTGCTGTCGGCCCACTCCGACGTCGAGCATGCGATGGAGTTGCTGGCCAGCGGCCGGGGAATCGGCTACCTCCTCAAAAGCCGGATCACCGACGTGGAGGATTTCATCGACACGCTTCAGCGAATCGCCAAGGGAGCGTCGGTCGTCGATCCGGCGCTGGTGACGGAATTGGTGGCTGCCCGCCGGCGCAACGATCCGCTCACAGCGCTCAGTGCGCGCGAGCACGAGGTGCTGGCTTTGATGGCGGAGGGGCGTTCCAACGCCGGTATCGCCCGGCAGCTGTGGGTCACCGAGGGCACCGTCGAGAAGCACGTGCGCAGTATTCTGATCAAACTGAATCTGCCCGAGACCCAAGACGATCACCGCCGGGTGCTGGCGGTGATCACCTTCCTCGAGTCGCGCTGACCTGCTCCGTGCCTCCGCCCCGGAGCAGGTCACGGATGGCGTGGGACGACAGTTCCGATTTGGGCAGGAAGCCCACGGCCGGGCTCTCCGCGATCATGTCGGCGAAGTCCTGCTGGGCGTGGGTGGAGATCAGAATCACCGGCACGCTCCGACCGAGCCGCCTGGCGAGTTCGAAGCCGTTCTCCGCACCGAGATCGATGTCGGCCAGCACGACGTCGGGCGCCAGTTCCTCGACGCGCCGCAGCGCCTCGGCGCCGCTGGACGCGACGCCGACAACCGAGATCCCCTGCCGTTCCAGCAGGTTGCGAGCGGCCTCGAGGAAATGCCGGCTGTCGTCGACAATCAGGCAGCGCAACAGCATAACCTGCGACATCATGACCGCAGTGTGCCTGAGTTTGCGATAGGTGTGCATTACCGCTACCCGGAAATCTCCGCGCCACAGTGCGGTCTTGCGGCGCCCGAGCAGGCATGTGCAGCTGCCGGAAAGGCCCGAATTCCTGCTGGCGGGATTGTCGGCGGGCGCTGGCTGTGGCGACAAGCGCCCGCCGGAGCACAACTGCTGCACGGCTACGATTGAGATCGAATGTCGAGGACCTCATCCGAGTTCATCGGCGATCGGTGTGAGCGCTGTGTCATGAAGTGGAAACGGTCTGGGGTGCGTGGCTGGCCGGCAGCCACGCCGGGTGCGATGTCCGCACGCCGCCGCACCGATACGGACTTCTTCTCTATGCGTGCACGGTTGCTTGCGATGTCGATGCGCCCGGCGGCCCCGCCGCTGCTGCTCGGAGTCACGGTGGCTGCACTGGGCATTGCGGCGGAGTCGGTTCTCGTCCTCTGGCTCAAACAGATCGCCCCGGGCGATGCTTTCGGTGTCGTCTATCTGCTGGGCGTGCTGGTGGTCTCGACCGTGTGGGGAATCGGGCTGGCGGTGGCGACATCGGTCGCAAGTGCCGTCGCCTTCGACTATTTCCGTAACTGGCCCGCAGGCTTCGTCCCGACCGCGGCCCAGAACGCCGTCGTCATCGTGGTCTTCCTCTGCGTGGCACTACTGGCCAATACCCTTGCAGCACTGGCCCGATCGCATGCCGCCGAGGCGAATCGTCGCCACCGGGCAGCCGATCTCGTTGCCGAGCAGCAAGCCGCACTGCGGCGGGTTGCCACCCTGGTCGGGCGCGGCGCGACATCGTCGGAGGTGTTCTCTGCGGTAGCGGAGGAGTCGGCCAGGTGTCTGGGCGTGGTCAACGCGTCCCTGGTCCGCTACGAACCCGATGGTTCGGGCAGGTTCGTCGCGGCACGCGACGAACCCGGATTGCCCACGATGCCGGTCGGCGAGCGGTTCACGCTCGAGGGCGAGAACATTGCGGCGATGGTGCTGCGCACCGGAGGCACCGCGCGGATGGACAGTCACGACCATGCGACCGGATCGGCCGCCGCCCGCATCCGTGAGCTGGGTCAGCGCTCAGGGGTCGGGGCGCCGATCGTCGTCGACGGCCACCTATGGGGCGCGATCGTCGCGGGATCGTCGCGCCGCGAACCGCTGCCGGCCGACGCCGAGGAACGCCTCGCCGAATTCGCGGACCTGGTCGCGACCGCGATCGCGAACACCGAGGCCCACGCCGAACTCACCGCATCGCGCGCCCGCATCGTCGCGGCTGCCGATGAGGCACGGCGCAGGATCGAACGTGATCTGCACGACGGCGCGCAACAGCGCCTCGTCTCGCTGGGACTCGAGCTTCGCGCCGTAGAGGCGTCGGTGCCGCCCGAGCTGGCAACGCTCGACGCGCAACTCTCCGACATCGTGCAGGGCCTGGTCGGCGTCTCGGACGAACTCCGCGAGATCTCACGCGGGATCCATCCGGCGATCCTGTCGAAAGGCGGACTCGGCCCGGCGCTCAAAGCACTCGCGCGCCGCTGCACCGTTCCGGTCGATCTCGACCTCAACCTCGACCCACGCCTGCCCGAATCCGCCGAAATAGCCGCGTATTACATTGCGGCAGAGGCACTGACGAACACGGCCAAACACGCGCAGGCCACCGAGGTGACCGTGCGCGCCGTCACCGACGGCAACACGCTCCAACTCTCGATCCGAGACGACGGAATCGGCGGCGCCGATCCAGCCAAGGGATCTGGACTGGTCGGTCTGCGCGACCGCATCGAAGCCCTCGGCGGCCGGATGGGTATCACCAGTCATGCCGGAGCGGGGACGTCGCTGCACGCCATGATCCCGTACGCCGTCGAATGACTCTGGTCATTGAGTGCCGTCACTCCAGCCACGATCCGAGATGCGGTGACCGCCATGGTTCCAGATGGCGGGATCGCCGTATAAGCCGCCGCTGTGAGAGCCGCCGCCCTGAGAGGCGTCACCCTGAGAGGCGCCGCCGTGAAAGCCGAAACCGTGAAAGCCGAAACCGTGACCGGCCGACCCAACAGGAGCGGCCACGGCTCTGGCGATAGCTGCCGGCGGAGCCGAAACGGGATCGGCTTGGGCCGTCGGCGCGGCGGCGAAAGCTATTGCCGCAGCTCCCACTGCCAACACTGGTGTGATGTAGTTTCTGGTTCGCATGGTTACACTCCCTCGATGGCCCTGTATGGACTCATTCAGAATTGCGCTCCAGCGAACCGATGTCGCCATCGCTGACCCCCATCCGTGCTTCCCACCAGCCGGTATCCCTGCGTACCTGCCAGCAGCAAGCGCCTTGCCGTTCGGCTGATGAGTTGATGTCCGGGGGCAGAGCTTTGCCACAGCAAGCCGACGAGTTCGCGGCGGAATTCCTTATGGGTTGAAAGGTTCCCTCGGACGTGATCGAATTGGAGCACGACGGGATGGTTGGTCGTGGCAGACGGCCTGCAGATGGCCGGGTTGTCCGCGGTTCCATGTATGACACCGACCGACGACTTGGCTGACCAACCGCCTGCGGCGAGGTGGAGCCAGATTCAGCCACCGATTGCGCGGCCCACGCCCGCCGACGTCGTACAACGGTCCGATGGGGCCGCGGCTCTATGTCTGGAGAGGAGAAAGATGTCTGAGCCGAACTACACAACCGATGCCGCCGGAATTCCGGCACCGAGTGATGAGCATTCCTTGACAGTTGGCCCGGATGGCCCGATCTTGCTGAACGACGCATATCTGATCGAAAAGATGGCGGCGTTCAATCGTGAGCGCCTGCCCGAACGGCAACCGCATGCCAAAGGCGGCGGGGCATTCGGCACCTTCGAAGTAACCCACGACGTCAGCGCCTACACCATGGCTGATGTGTTCCAGCCAGGCAAGCAGACGGAAGTGCTGGCGCGGTTTTCCGCCGTCGCCGGTGAACAGGGATATCCCGACACCGTGCGGGATCTGCGTGGGTTCGCGGTGAGGTTCTACACCGAACAGGGCAATTTCGACCTGGTCGGTAATAACACACCCGTCTTTTTCGTGCGGGACCCGATGAAGTTCCAGGACTTCATCCGGTCACAGAAGCGCCGCGCCGACAACAATCTACGTGACAACGACATGCAATGGGATTTCTGGACCCTGTCACCGGAATCCGCTCATCAGGTGACCTGGCTGATGGGAGATCGCGGTATCCCGGCCACCTTCCGGCACATGAACGGATATTCCAGCCACACCTACATGTGGATCAACGCTGCGGGCGAACGATTCTGGGTCAAATACCACTTCAAGACCGATCAGGGCATCAAGTTCCTCACCCAGGACGAAGCCCATCATATGACCTCGATCGACATCGACTACCACCAGCGTGATCTGTGGACAACGATCGAACGCGGTGAGCATCCGAGCTGGACTTTGAAGATGCAGATCATGCCGTTCGACGACGCGAAAACCTACCGCTACAACCCCTTCGATCTCACCAAGGTATGGCCGCACGGCGATTATCCGCTGATCGAGGTTGGCAAGATGACCTTGAACCGCAACCCGGCCAACTACTTCACCGACATCGAGGAAGCGGCGTTCGAGCCCAGCAACGCAGTGCCCGGTACGGGCCCCAGCCCCGACAAGATGCTGCTCGGGCGCTGGTTCTCCTACGCCGACGCGCACCGACACCGAATAGGAATCAATTACAAAGAACTGCCAGTCAATTCGCCACACGCCACCGAGGTCCGATCGTGGGCGAAAGACGGCGCCATGCGCCACCACAACCCTGGCGATCCGGTGTATGTGCCCAACTCGAAGGGCGGACCGCGCGCCGATCCCGCTGCAGCGGGACCGACCCCGAGCTGGTACGCCGATGGCGAGCTGGTGCGAACCGCCTACACGCTGCGCGCGGACGACGACGACTGGGGACAGGCTCGCACCATGGTCCGGACAGTTCTCGACGACGCCGCCAGGACACGACTGGTCGGCAACATCGTCACGCACCTGCTCGACGGAGTGAGCCCACCCGTGCTCACCAGAACGTTCGCATACCTGCACAACATCGACAACGATCTCGGCGACCGAGTCGAACAGGGAGTACGTGCCAGGCAGGCGCAGCACGAACCGACCGCCGCAGAGCGACCGAAAGTCGGCCACACGAGGTAGATGAAAGACCACATGACCGGATTCCGAGAATCACCACACATCCCTTCGTCGTGTTGTCCGTTGGCGTGCCCCGGCGTCGCCGCCGACGACATCGTGTTCGCCGATCCCGAATCCGGTGACGCCCGGAGTTTTATGGCGCGAAACAACGTGTAGGACAGAAGAAAGCGCCGCCGGATCCACCTATTTCCGGCGCGGTGGGCAGACCCGCTCGCTCGGGTAGCCGGGTTTGTCCACATCGTCCTGATCTGTGGGATGCCTGGCGCAGTTCACGGGGTGCGAGAGCCGCGCGGCGCGAGAAGCTGCTTTCACGGTATTCATCCACACCGATCGAGGAGGTGATGTGATGACATCCGAGCGCACGCACCGCACCACCACAGAGGTGGGCATCCCGGTCGCCTCCGATGAGCATTCGCTCACGGTCGGCGTGCATTTGTTTGCAAATCTCAGCCTCCCGCTAACAAAGCTCCTGGTAGATTGTAACTTTCACGCCTCTGGCCTCCAGTTCCTTTGTCCCGGATCACGAAGGTGCCAGTGTGGACGATCACACAAAGCCCGAACCAGTGCCGCCATCCGAGCGTCAGGACGTGTGGCGACGAGGGTTGCCCCGCCGCGGCGCGCTGATGAGTATGGCCGCAGTAGGCGGGATCTCCGCGGTCAACGTGGGCGCGTTCCTCTGGGCGGGCGGCTGGTTCACGCCGGAGAGCCTGAGCCCAGCCAGGTTCGCCGACCGGTTCGAGCAGGTCTTTGGGCACCATGACGGGTTCCGGCGCAACCACGCCAAGGGACTGAGCGCTTCAGGGACGTTCATCAGCAACGGGGCCGGCGTCGCGCTGTCGAGCGCGACGGTGTTCCAGCAGGGACACACACCGGTGACGGCACGGTTTTCCCTCTCCGGCGGGATGCCGATTGTCGCCGATACAAACGCGGCCATACGCGGGCTCGCGGTACTGTTCCACCTAGCCAACCGCGAGCAGTGGCGCACCGCCATGGTGAACATCCCGGTCTTCCTCGACCGCGTGCCGCAGGGATTCTACGATCGGCTGCTCGCCACGAAGCCGGTGGCCGCGACCGGCCGACCGGACCCGGCGAAGCTTGCCGCGTTCCTCGCCGAATACCCGGAGACGGCGCGCGCAATGGCTGCCGTCAACCGGACGCCGCCGTCGAGCGGGTTTTTCAACAGCCCGTTCCACGGGCTCAACGCGTTCCGGTTCACCAACGCCGCGGGCACGACAGTGCCGGTGCGGTGGAGTCTGTATGCCGAGGACCCGTTCCTCGCGGGTACCCAAGGGGCGGGCCGGGACTACCTATTCGACGCGTTGATCAAGCGGGTTGCGCGGGAGCCGGTGCGCTGGCGGCTGGTGGTCACGGTCGCGGAGCCGGGTGACCCGACAAACGACGCGACGCAGGCCTGGCCCGCGAACCGGCGACAGGTCGAGGTCGGCACGCTCAGCATCGACTCGGTGGCGACCGAGGCGCCGGGCAACGCCCGCGACATCAACTTCGACCCGCTCGTGCTACCGACCGGAATCGACCCGTCCGACGATCCGCTGCTCGCGGCGAGGTCATCGGTGTACGCGAAGTCCTACCAGCGGCGCACCCGTGAACCACACACCCCCAGCGCGGTCACATGTGGCGGCGGTCGACGATGAACGGTGAAGCCAGGTTTACCGTTGTCGCGCGCTGCTTGCACTGGATCATGGCCGTGCTCGTGATCACCATGCTCTTCATCGGGGTCTTCATGGTCGGCTCGATCAGCGACTTCCACTTGCTTGTCACCATTCACGAACCACTGGGCTTGGCGATCCTGGTCTTCGCGCTGATCCGGATCGTTTGGCGGCTGCGGCACACGCCGCCGCCGTGGCCGCCCGGCATGACGCGACTGGACCGCTTGGTCGCGAAGTACTCCGAGCGACTGCTCTACGTTCTGCTCGTGCTGCAGCCGCTGTTCGGGTGGGGTCTGGTGTCGGCATCGGGACAGCCGATCGTCCTGTTCGGATCGTGGTACCTACCGGCCATCGCGCCGGCGAACATCACCGTGTTCGCCGCACTGCTGCAGGCGCACATCGTCGCCGCCTACGTCCTGTACCTCACCTTCGCCACACATCTGGCCGGCGTGCTGTGGCACACACTCGTGGTCAAGGACGGCGTGCTCCACCGGATGACGTTCGGGCGGACACACCACCGGCCGCCCGCGTCGGTGGACCGAGCATGAGGACGCGCAAGGCGTACGAGCATAGCTCGAGCGAACCGAGGCATCGGCGACATCGGAAGACATCACGAGCTGAGATGGTCGGCGGTTCATCCGGCCCCCGGCTGCGCATCACCACATACACGATCGGCAAGTTCCGCTGTACCGCGGTTCACAGACCCTGGACCGAGTACCGGAGCGACCCGTCTCCGATCAAACCGATCACCGGACGCGTGACATCGCGGTCGCGGTCGCCCAGCGCGACACCGACGGCGGCGGGTGCGGCCCAGCCGATACCGCCACTGGCAGTGGCGAACATCGAGTCGGGCTCGAGGGTGGGCAGCCACTCGGCAGTCGGTGGGTCAAACCCGAGCCGGAGGCGCTCACCTACATCCTCTCTGTCAGTCGGCCAGCAGCTGCGCGCTGCTGGTCCACAGCTCTCGTGCTCTGTCGATGTCGTAGGAGTCGGCTGACGACAGGGCTGGCTTGTTGCCTTGGAAGTACATGCCGGTCACACCGTCGTAGCGCGGGTCCGCCACCAGAGCGGCGAGGTGGCGCCCGGAAGTGCGGGTGCTATTGACACCGGGCAGAACGCGCAGTGCAGGTAGTATGTAACGCCAGGCGAACCGCTGTGATGGCGAATAGTCGCGACCCAGGCCCGAGCCGGGCATCAGTCCCGGATCGAACGCGTTGACCGTCATCCCCTGGGCGCCGTGGTCCAATCGGCGGTCGAGTTCGTAGCAAAAGAGCAGATTGCACAGTTTCGATGTGGTGTATCGACGCCGGCCCTCCTCGGCGGTCAGGTCGCCGGGTGGCCGGGCCAGCTCGGCACCCGATGTATAGCGTGGGTGCGGCATGCCGGTGAAGCGGGCTGGATCGTGGGTTCCGCTGCTGACCACCACGATTCGTGCCGGCGCGTGCAACGTGTCGAGCAGGCCGCACACCAGCGCGAAATGCCCGAGGTGGTTGACCCCGAACGTCATCTCGTAGCCGTCGGCGGTGCTCTGCACGCCCGAAACCACCTGCACCCCGGCATTGCAGACGACGGCGCGTATCGGTGGCAGCACGCCGGCACGCGAATCGTCGATGAAACCGCGTACCGACGCCAGCGATGCCAGGTCCAGCCGCATGACCGTGCATCGTTGCTCGGCGCCGAGCCGCTGTACCGCGGCCGCGCCGCGCCGCGGGTCGCGTACCGCCAGGACCACATGCCAGGACGGGTCGGTGGCCAGCAATGCGCGTGCACATTCGAGACCCAGACCGGAGTTGGCTCCGGTGACAATCGCGGCTCGCGTCGAATCGGTCATTTCGCCTCCAGAAGAACCGGCATGAGCGCGGTCAGCGCGTGCCGGAGCCGCTCGGGACTCCGACTACAGAGGACTTGGTCATGATGCTACTGGAGGTGTTGGCCGAAGAAGGCGAACACCCTTTGCCATGCGTCGGCGGCGGCCTCCTTGTTCTCGCCGAATCCGGTGATACGCGCCAATGCGTGGAGGGGAGCACGGTCGGCGAAGCTGTGCCCCGCATGGGGGTAGATCTTGACGTCGTGCGGAATGTGCTTCTCGGTCAACACTTCTGCAAGTCGTCGTCCGCTGCCTCGGTTGAGCGGATCGCGCTGGCCGAAGCTGGCGACGATAGGGCAAGCGCCGTCGACGATTTCGGAGTATTTACTCTGTAGGGGCGGAGGATAGAAGGGTGCGGATGCGTCGAAGCCCTTTGTGGCGGCGATGAGCGCGAACCCGCCGCCCATGCAGAACCCCGCGACGCCGATCGCGCCGGTACAGTCGGATCGCTTCGACAGCAGTTGCCGTGCAGCTGTTACGTCCTCGAAGGCTTGACCCTCGAAGGCCATGAGGTCGCTCATGACCGCTCGCATACAGCGAATGACCCCGCCGCGGGCGAACAGGTTGGGCGCGATCGCCAGGTATCCGTTGTCGGCGATCCGACGCGCGATCGCGCGGTGAGGTTCGCGCAGACCGAATGCGTCGTGGATGACGACGACACCAGGCCAGGGTCCTTTTCCGGGCGGAGTCTCCAGTACAGCGTCGATGCTCCCGTTGGGCGTCTCGATGCTGATGCCGGTCATTGTTCCTACTTTCGATGTCTTATCGGGTTTCGAATGTTGCGGTGAGGCCGGCAACCTCGTCGTCGCTGAGCGAGAGTGAGCCGGCGGCGATGTTTTCGGCGAGATGGCTGCGAGAGCTCGTGCCTGGGATCAGCAGCACGTTGTCGGCGATCGCGAGCAGCCATGCCAACGCGACCTGCGCGGGTGCGGCATCGTGACCGGCGGCGATCTCGGTGACAACCGGGTTGGCGCGAATCGCTCGGTGTTCGCGGCTAGACCCGCCGAGCGGGCAAAACGGAACGAAAGCGATTCCGCGGGTGCGGCATTCGTCGAGCACGGGCTGCGAGGACCGATCCGCGAGGTTGTAGGCGTTCTGGACACAGACGATGTCGGTGACTTCAAGGGCCCGCAGCAGATGCTGGTGGGTGACGTTGCTGATCCCGATTCCAGCGATCAAGCCCTCATCGCGCGCGGCTATCAGGGCACGGAGTTGGTCGACGAATCGTTCGTCCACCGGGGCATCGTCGAGCAGGCGCAGATTGACCGCGGTCAGTCGTTCGATGTCAAGCGTTCGGAGATTGTCCTCGATGCCTATGCGGAGCTGGTCGGGATCGTTATAGGGCAGGAAGGCGCCGACCTCGTCGCGCCGGCCACCGACCTTGCTGACCAGTGCCAGGCTGTCAGGGTAGGGGGAGAGCGCTTCTCGGATAAGCTCGTTGACCACCGCGGGCCCGTAGTAATGGGACGTGTCGATGTGATCGATGCCGGCTTCAACGGCCTCCCGCAGCACGGCGATGGCTTCATCGTGGTCATCTGGCGGACCGAATACTCCCGGGCCGGCCAGTTGCATTGCGCCGTACCCGACCCGCCACACCGCAGCGTCTGCCAGCTGGTATCGATCAGTCCGTGTCCTCATGCCCACCCTTAAGGTAAAATCAGGTCAGGTACACCAACTACTGGATATGTACATAAGATATCAGCGAGGTACTCCATGTCAAGAGCGCGCCGGGACACACGGCAGATTGCGCTGGCCGAAGCCTTTTCCGAGATGGGGCAGGCGTGGATCCGCTGGGTACACGCCAGCGTTCCCGATGACGCGGTGAGCTACGCACGGTTACGCGTGCTCACCGCGCTGGAAGGCAATCCAGACGGGTTGACCATGTCGGGAATAGCCGCAGCGCTCGGGGTGACCGGCAGGCGAGTGACCGTGCTGGTGGACGCTCTGGTCGATGACGGGCTCGTGGCACGGTACGCCCATCCCACCGACGGGCGCAGCACCATCATCGAAATCACCGAGGCCGGCCTGGCCCAGCAGCGCACGGTATGGCAACAGCATCAGCGCACTATCTCCGTCGCATTCGACGGCCTCTCCGACGAAGACCAAGTGCGGCTACTAGGCATCAGCCGCACACTGACTGACGCATTCCGGCAACGACTGGCCGAACACACGGCGCCGCCCATCGACGAATGTGCCGCCCCGTCAGCCGCGGTTCTGATCCGCAACAACCGACCAGTGCACGCCACTCGGCCCAAACGGCACTAACGAGTCCCGGGAGATGGAGTGCGCGCACCGCACCTCCACGTGCACCGGCTCGCCGCAGTCGCGGCGGCTGACCGCCACCGGGCCTCCCTGGGGGCGGGCTTCCCATCGGTCTCCCCACTGGCCCGGCCCACTAGCAGAGTTTGACAATACTACTCAGCTCGCATACCCTGAGTCCGGAAAGCGGACTCAACGGAGGAGCGCGTAATGGAACTCCGTTCGACGCCTGGCCGAACAGGCCGGTGACGTGGACGTGCTGGTCAACAACGCGGCCTCGCTCACGGCCGCTCCGACACTGGAGCAGGACGTCGAGTCGTTCGACACGATGTTCGACGTCGACGTGCGTGCACCGTTCCTTCTGACCGCGGCGCTACTGCCAGGGATGATCGCCCGGGGATCGGCGAGATGCTACGAATGATCAAGATCGCCAAGGACTCCGCAGTCAAGGCCCGCACCCAGGCGATCAACCAGCTGCGGGCCGTGCTCGCCAGATCTGAACCGGCGCTGCGGGAATCCCTTGCTGGGCTCGGCAGGGCGACCCTCGTGCGCCGCTGCGCCGGGCTGCCCGACGCCGGTATGCGCGATCTCGGTTCGACGGCCATCTCCGTGCCGCGGTCCCTCGCGCACCGGATCCACACTCTCGAAGCCGAAATCCGTTCCCATGAACAGCATTTGACCGCTGTCATCGAGTCGTGCGCCCCTCGACTGCTGGAACGCCCCGGTGTCGGTGCCGACACCGCCGCCGCCATGCTGATCACCGCCGGTGACGACCCCGACCGGCTCACCAGCGAGGCTGCGTTCGCCGCGCTCTGCGGCGTCAACCCGACCGAGGCATCCTCGGGCAAAACCACCCGCCACAGGCTCAACCGCGGCGGCGACCGGCGCAGCAACAGCGCCCTCTACACCGTCGTGCTTACCCGCCTCGGACGCGACCAGCGCACCCGCGACTATGCCGAACGCCGCACCCGCGACGGCAAAACGAAGAAAGAGATCATCCGCTGCCTCAAACGCTACGTCGCCCGCGAGATCTCGCTCAACCGGCCACCGGCATCCTCGGCGTGGCGCTGCCGAGCCCGGGCGACCCAGGTGGTCAGCGTGCCCTCGTTGACACCCAGCTCACGGGCAGACAGGAGGCGAGGAAGAAGGCTGTTCGAGCAACGTCGTCCGGGGTGCCAAGCGGATGCTGGGCGGCGACCCTGTCTTGAATGTCGGCGGGCATGTTGGCGAGGATCCTCTCGGTGCCGATCGCCGACGGTGCGATGCAGTTGATCCGGATGCCGTGCGGCCCCACCTCGGTGGCCAGGTGCCGGGTGAGCATGACGAGTCCTCGACCGGGCCGAATCGAAGTTCGATCTTCTCCCGAACTCCAGGCAGTGCAAGGGAATCCGTGACGTCGGCGGCGGCGCTCATGGCAAGTTCCGCCGGCGGCGGCGATGCCCTCGACGACCGCCGCTGACGCATCGTGGTCCCGCCCGACCACGCAGACCTTGGCCTGTCGAGCCGCAAAGGCCAGCGCGTGGGTTATCTATTGGCGCATGCACTGCCCGCGCGGTTCACGCGCTATCCGGCAATCTCGACCCGCTGGCGGTAAGTTGCCGGCTCTGCCAGGTTTCGTACGATCCAGTCCGCGACGTCGGCCCGCACCGCCGAGGCCGCCTTGCCGAGATGGCCGCCCACCGATACTCGGTACGTGGATGTCGGTTCGCCGTCCTTGAGCATCGGTGCGCGCAGGATCGTCCAATCGAGCCCCGAGTCGGCCACCACCGCCTCCATGCGGGCCAGATCGGCGTGGATCTCGCCGTAGACGCGCGACGCCACCAGCCGGGTGACCTGGCGCTGGAAGAACGGCAGTTGGTCGGTGGACAGGCCCGCCGACGACATGACGATCAGCCGCCTCGTATCAGCTGACCGTGCTGCGGCGACTATGTTCCCGAGGCCCTCGGAGAAGACCGTGGTAGCGCCGCGCCCGCGTACGCCCAGTGCCACGACGACCGCATTTTGTCCCGGTATAGCCGCCGCCAGATCGGACGAATCGCGTACGTCGCCGCGCATCGCGGTCAGGCCGGGGCGTGTGGTCAACCGGCTCGGATCGCGGGCCAGTGCGGTGACGATATGCCCGTCACGCAGTGCCCGTTCGGCCAGTAGGCCGCCGGTGCGGCCCGCGGCACCCACCACTAGTACCTTCATGAGCTCACCTCTCCGTCGTCCGGTGCGTAGTGCGCGACCGGATCCGACCAGCTCGCAGGCTGCGTTGCTGATCACTGTGCTGGTACCTTCGGCTACTCCAACGGCCGTCGCTGGTCATGGTTGCCGGGACTGCGCCTTCCGCCGAGATCCGCATGGCCGGAATCATTGGTGGCACAACAGATTTCATCGATGACAGGGTTCGACCCGAAGGCGTCGAGACCATTGCCGCCGGCTCATAATATATGAGTAACTATAAATTTATAGTAGCACAAATATTAGGCTCACCGGAAGGTGTCGTCCCCGTGCGCCCTTCGCTGATAAGGAATCGGTCGATGATGCGACAACGCCGGAATCGAGCCGCGTCGTTCGCATGGGAGGGAGGTGCCGTGATTCGAAGTCTGTCGAGGATTCGGGCAGCCCCGAAGTCCTCCACCCCACTGAAGACCAGCGCTTCCTTGGTGCGGAAGTAGTTGAACACGGTCGCCTCGGACACCTCTGCTGCTCGGGCGATTTCGGCCACTGCCACGTTGTCGAAGCCGCGCTCGGCGAACAACGCCAGTGCAGTCTCGGTGATCAGCTGCCTGGTCCGCTGCTTCTTGCGCTCCCGTAGCCCGAGTTCCGTCACACACTCACGATAGCAGTTGACTTACAGTAGCATCAAGTTTATGGTCATTATAAAACTAGTGTTACACTAAATAGGAGTGACGCTATGACGGCGCTGGGCGGGATTCGAGAGTCGGGTGCTCGTTGGGTTGTTGCTGAGCAGCGTGGGGATGTCGACGCTCTCGATGCGATGACCACTGGGGATTTCATGCCGGTCGGTCCGCCGGGCCTCGTGTCGAACAAGCGGCAGGATGCGCAACGGTGCCGCTCCGGGGGCTTGATCACCGAGACCATGGACCGGCAGGACATACGAGGCGCACGACGGTGGCCATGCCCGCCGTCCGCCGATCGGGGCGGGCGACAATGACAATCGAGCTGAACCACATCATCATCCCGGTGCACGACAAGCATGCATCCGCGCGGTTCGTCGCGGAGATCCTGGGTGTGCCTGTCGCCGCTGAAGTAGGCCCGTTCGTGCAGATACGTACAGGCAACGGTGTCACGTTGGACTTCATGACTGCCGGGCGGTTCGAGCCTCACCACTGTGCATTCCTTGTAAGCGAGAAGGACTTCGACGCCGTATTCGCGCGACTCGCGGCCACCGGCCGGGCCTACTGGGCGGACCCGATGCATCGGCGAGCAGGCGAGATCGACCACCAGGATGGCGGCCGCGCCGTCTATTTCGAGGATCCGTCGGGCCACAACCTGGAAATCCTGACAACCCCCTGAGGGCAGTGCAGGCATTGCACTCGGGCCACGGCTGACTGTAGTCGGGTGCTGATCACTGGACGGTCCACCCTCATCCGACCGTGGTCATCGACCGGAACGAAACGGACTGAATATGACTGCCGAAGTGACCGAGACGCTGGTGCGATTCCAGCAGCCGGACAGGGCGCTACCCCGATCCGAACGAGGCCGACGAAGGCCGTGCAGCTGGATTCCTGCATCTTCAGCGAGCCCAAATCGCCTGGGGCGCTGCAGATACGGAGCGGGCGGCACCCTGGCGCCCGGTCTGTTGGAACCGGCGCAGACGCCGTATCGCTCACCGCGCCGACACCGGGCGCGGCAATCGATCGGGGACGGCGTGCACCTGACCATCGTCGGGCAAGCGGCGGTCGTGGCGACGCCGGCCCAACTTTCCTGAACTGATTCGTCGGAGGTGGCATGGTGGATGTGTTGATTTGCGTCGCGGATGGGTTCATCTACGATAGCCTCGATTACGGTCTGCGAATTCAAGAGCGGTTTGCTACCGAAGGGTTCGACGTCAGGCGGGCAGACCTGACGACGGCGAATACGGACGAATTGCCGCTGGCACAGGTCTATGTGTTCACCGGCGGTGAGACATCGGTGAATTCTGGTTCATTATGGATGAGCCGGGCGGTGGGCCATGCCGAGCGGCTCGTGCGGACCGCCGACGCCACCACTCATAGGGTGATAGGTATATGCCTGGGTTCGCAGATCATCGCGGAGGCTCTCCGTCCGGGCTCGATAGTTTCTTTGCCTGCCATCGACATCGGCCTGATCCGGGCCACACGTCATGACGAAGATGACGCCGAAGAGACCATTCCGACATTCCATTATGAGACGATATCTCCAGAGCTCGGGTTCGCCGAGGGGGTCCGGCTGACCTGGTCGAGTGCGACGACATCGGTCGAAGGGTTTTCCTACGGGTCGGCAGTGCATGCCTATCAGTTCCATCCGGAGTTGACCTCCGCGGATCTGCGACGGCTCATTCACCACCGAAGCACGGAGATCGAGGGCCGCAATGGATCTCCCATCGGATCGCTCCAGTCGGTCGACCGCTACAGCGACTCACTCTCCCCCGATCT
This sequence comes from Nocardia sp. GP40, assembly GCF_050434125.1. Taxonomy (NCBI): domain Bacteria; kingdom Bacillati; phylum Actinomycetota; class Actinomycetes; order Mycobacteriales; family Nocardiaceae; genus Nocardia; species Nocardia sp. GP40. The sequence goes on from NZ_JBNPVW010000006.1 coordinate 411,240, forward strand.
GTTCCGGCGCCTGATCGTCAATCGCTGCGGCATCGAGAACACGGCACCCCGAGCCGGGGTGCCGAGCCGCGAGTTTCATCGAAACGCACTGTGACGCTGCGTGATGCCGTAGAGTTCCACCGTCGTTGGTCCTATGGTGCGGAGGCGCACGATGGGGACGCCGGAATCCGCTGTCGAAGCTGTGGTGGATCCCGATGTCTCGTTGCCCGCTAATCATCCGGCCCACATCATGATGAACGCGGAAATGCATTCGTGGCGCGAGACCGTATTCCATCGGAGGTGATCATCCATCGGCTCTATGCTGATGGGCGCTTTCAAAACTTCATTGCACAGTGTTTCGCGAGAGGTTCTAACCGGAGGCGGCCGGAATCGCATGCGTAGCCTTGCACTCGGAGTCGGTGATCTCCAGCCGTTCCACGGCAGGTATTCTCTGCACCGTGTCCGTGAGGTTCGTGGTAGAAATGCCAGGCTCTCGGCAATATTCGCCTACAGTGCGAATCCGGATGTGGTCGGCAGCCGGGGGCGAACCCGTCGGCTGTTCGGCAGGGTGTCGCCGCTGCACGGTGACGAGTCTCAGCGTTCCCAGGCCGACGGCCTACTGGGATAGCAACAATAACTGCAGAATCCGTTGACTCGGGTCGACCGAATTGAGGAGCCAGCGCGCCAGTGAACGATTCCATCGCCATCGAGCGGTCGGTCGGCACGTTCGACTATGACGAGCAATTGCCGCGGCTGCCGGTGCCGACCTTGAAGGAGACCTGCGAGCGGTTTCTCGCGTCGTGTTCGCCGTTGCTCACTCCGGAAGAGCTGTCCGTCACCAACGCGGCGGTTCAGCAGTTCCTCGCGCCGGACAGCCCGGCCCGCACCTGGCACGCGGAGATCGAGCAGTTCGATCGGTCACCGGGCGTGCACAGCTGGCTCGACACCTTCTGGGTGTCACGTCATCTCGGTCGCAGGGACCGTATCGCGCTCAACGCGAACTTCTTCCTCTTGTTCACGGACTCACCGCACGGACAGCTGGAACGTGCGGCCGAGATGATCGCTCGGACGGTCGAGTACAAAATCGCACTGGACGACGAGGTGGTTCCGCCGGTCGCGCTGCGCGGACAGCCGTTGTCGATGCATCAGAACCGTTTTCTTTTCTCCACCACCAGAATTCCCGGCGCCGAGTGCGACACGGTGCGCGCCCCATACAGTGCCACCGAGCCGGGGCCGTCGACCGCACGGCATATCCTCGTACATGCCGGCGGTGGCGGGTTTCGATTGGACGTGGTCGCACCGGACGGAACCGCCTACCCCATCGACGATCTGATCGCCGGGCTGTCTGTAATCAGATCCGCTGCCACGCTTGCTGATTCATGGCCCGGCGCGCTGACGACCAAACCTCGTTCGGCGTGGGCGAACACTCGTCAGGCAATTGCCGCAGACCCGGACAATGCCGCCGCGCTGGACATTGTCGAAACGGCCCTGTTCGGCCTCGTTCTCGACTGCGACCAGCACGAGGATGAGCTGGACGCCTGCAATCAGCTTCTCTACGGCTCCGGGGACAACCGCTGGTACGACAAGGCGTTGACCTTCATAGTGTTCGCCGACAGTCGCGCAGGCATCAACGTCGAGCACTGCGGCCTCGACGGAACCACTGTCCTCAGTTTCTGTGACGCAGTGCTGGCGAACTCGGGCACCACCACCCCCATGGACCGGCCCGGCCAGCCGCCCGCCAACGCACCGATCGAATTCCGGTTGGACGCCCAGACAAGGCAGGATATCCGGCAGGCCGCGGCCGACTTCGACCAGCAGGCGACCGAAACCGCAACGGCTGTGGTGACGTTCGACAACTTCGGAACGGACATCGCCAAACAGCTCGGGGTGTCGCCGGATGCATTGGTACAAGTGGCATACCAGCTGGCTCATCAGCGGTCGCGAGGAGCGCTCGGCACGACCTACGAATCGGTTGCAATGCGGCACTACCGCCACGGCCGGACCGAAGCGATGCGCAGTGTCACCCCCGAGATCGTCCGTTTCGTAGCGGTGATGAACGAGGCGACCGCGGCGACCGCTGCCCGAGCGGAGGCATTGCGCGCCGCTGCCGCTGCGCACGTCGCTCGCCTCAGGGACTGCCAGGCAGGCCGCGCTCCCGAACGGCACCTTGCGGAACTGGAACGCATCCAGCGTCGCCGCGGTGACGAGCCGCTCGCGCTCTACAATTGTCCGGGCTGGCGGAAGCTGCGTGGCGACTACCTCAGCACAAGTTCGGTGCCATCGCCCAACATCCGCTACTTCGGTTTCGGTCCGACGACGCCTCACTGCATCGGAATCGGCTACGTGCTGCTGCCCGATCGCCTGAGTATCTATCTGAGCGCGCCGAGGGAAATCGAACAGCAGATGCATAGCTTCGCACACAGCCTCCGCGCTGCGATCCCCGAACTGTGCGCGCTGCTGAAATCACCATCGGCACCGTAAATTTCGCACAAACCGCGGGCGCGCACTCCGAGCCGACAGGTCGATGAGGTGCTGTGGGATGCGAATGAGTTCATGATGACGTGGCTGATCGCTGCGGCCACGCGGGGATCGAAGCCATCACCGGGGACTCACACACCGAACGCCACCAGTTTCTGTTTCAAAGGTGGAGGAGGGCCAGCCGCGGGAGCAGTGTCCGGAGTCACCGGTTCATCTCCAAGGGCAGATGTATCCTCTTGCTGGACAAGGCATTTACGATGTGCACGAACGACTCGATCGACCGCTGTGGTGAGGTTGTGCAGCAGATGCCACCGATCGGCGACTTGGATCGCGGCGGGTGCGCCGCGGCTGGCGCCGTCGGCGTAGGGGCCGCCGCGGTCACGGCAAATGACCCTAACCTCCGGATGCTCGCGCAGCCAGTCTGCGACCGTGTCGGAGGTGCGGTCTTCGAGCAGCACACTGCCGGTCAGGACAACGGAATCGCCCCACCTGCAAGCGAATACATACTTCACGCCCGCCTACACTGCGATCGGATAGATGCCGCACGTATCGGCTGTGAACCCGGTTGGACGTCGTCCCGCATGTCGGGCATGCAGCATCTGCCGTATCGGTACGGGCATCGAACCAGATCGTCGCCCCGCGGACCTCCATGCCATCGACCCGGACCTCCGACAGATGCGGGAACAGCACCCCGCACACCGACTCCGCCACACTCACAGCCACCAGCAGCATCTACAACGGAACTACTAGCGCCGCAACACGATTGCCGAGTTACTGCATCGAAAGTGCGCCAGAGCCACCTTCTCATGGCCACGGACAATCTCCCAGGTCCCGGTGATCGAATACCGCACACCGGTGAGGTTCTCGATCACCTCGACCACCCGCGCGAGGGTCCACATGTCGGTCCGAAACCATTAGCCTTGGGCCCCTTCACCAAAGCCTGTTCCACCACCGCCGACTGCTTATCGGTCACCCACACCGGCTGTCCGGGCTTCTGCGCACCAGCCAACGCCTCCCGGCCACCGGCAGCCCAGGCCCTACACCACCGTGACGCACTCGTCGCCACCGTGACGCGCGCCCTGCACCGACACCTCGAGCGCCACGGCCACATCGACTTGGCGGGGACCCCGGTCGAACATCTCCGCCGCCCGAATACGCCGATCCCGCAACGCCTCGAACTCGCGACACACCGCTCCCCGCTTGACCTTTCGGGCCCGCCACCCACGCCCACCATCCAGTGGCACCTCACCTGACACACGCCGATTGTTCTGCAGGACAACATAAAAGCCCCGGAACGACTCACCTCATTACCGGAAGATCCTTAATACGCCGCGGCGGAGCCGAATACACCCGCGGCACCCTGCGGGGCAGCGGAGTTGGTGATGGAATCCGCTTCTCGGGCCCCCCTTTCCGGATTCAGGAGAGTTGGGCAAGACCCGCTATGACTGCGCCCGTGACGATCTGCTGGCCGAGAACGGTCAGGTGCACACCGTCCTCCAGATGCATCCCGCCGTCCGGCGTCGGTTCGGTGACGGATACGGCGTCGACGGTCGGCTCCGGCTGTCCCCAGCGATTGCCCCGATCAGCATGCCGATCCAGCCGACCCGTGGCCCGAGCGCCCCGTCCAAGAACGCCGGTGGCCGCCAATGCGGCAATGAGCATGCCTGTCGGGACGACACAACCGGGGCCACCGAGGAAGAACGCCAGGGTGTGCAGCGCCCGGACCAGCGGCGGGTCGGTGAGCACTTCGGGCACGGTCAACACCCATGTGACAATGGCCGAGCACGCTAAGAACGCCGCGGCAAGCACACCGCCCGCGAGTGTGACGGTGGCGCCCACCGCCCTCAGACCGAGAGCATTCAGCCGAGCCGCCGCTGCCGACGCATAAATCACCAGTGGGATCGTGCTGGCGAACTGCAGGGTCGCCCCGGTCCGGACGGCATCGGGATGTGCGGTGAAATAGGTCAACGCGGCGGCTGCCGACCCGAAAGGTGAGGGAAATACGTCACCGCCGGCACGCACTGTGCTGATGACCAGCCCGGCCACGAATAGTGTGGCGGTCACGATGGCTAATACGCCGAGCGGTAGCTCGGATCCTGATTGTCGATCGTCTACTGCCTTTGGCAGCGGTGGCAAAAGCGCCATGTCAATCCAATTCTCTGATGTGGTGGTGACACGTTTCCTGCTAGGGACCGACGCTGGTACTCAGGTGCATGCCCGCCAGCAGCCACCGACCGTCGCGCAGGACTGCGATGTGCGTACTCCGGAATCGGCCACCAGCCGTATTCCCCTGGTAGTCGGCCTCTTGGAAGTGTCGACCGATCGCGACCGCCGCGGTACCGAAGTCGCGCACGCTGACCTCGTCCTGCCAGGTCACGGATCGAGTGCGTAGGGCGCCGGTTCGGTAGCGGTCCAGCCATGCCGTCTTGTCGAGCACGAATCCGGCAGGCCCGACCAGCGCGAAATCGGCGGTGGACAATTCGTCGAGAGCGGCAACGTCTTCGCGCTGTTCGGCCTCGGCCCAACGCCGGCAGAGTTCGCGCACCTGATCCTGAGTATTCATATCTCTCCTTCGATGGGTTGTCCGGCCCGGCGTATCCGGATCCGGTGGATAGCTTCGGGGCGAGCTGGTCAGCCTGCGTTGCTATGCCCCGCCGCTCGACGGTTGATGAGTAGGCCCGCCGCAAGCGCGGCGAGGAATAGCAGCGCGGCCGCCCACGCGGCCGCTGTGGTGTAGCCGTGGACTACAGCCACGACCGGAAACTGCTGCGGGTGCCGACTGAGGAACCGCCCAGTAGAACCCGCGGCCACGGTATTGAGGACCGCCACACCTAACGAGCCACCGACCTGCTGACCCGCGTTGACAGCGGCGGCGACCACCCCGGCCTGCCGAGGTGGCACGTCCGCGGTCGCAACACTGATCGCAGGCGCGAAAACACATCCCATCCCCGCGCCGAGCAGCAACAGGGCAGGCAAAACGCCGGGCACGTAGCGGCTGCTCGGCGTCAGCTGGGTGAGCAGCAGCATCGCGACGGCCGCAACGAGCAGGCCGGGAACAAGGAGTGCACGTGGCGGCACCCGGGTCGTCAGCGGTCCCGAAATAAGTTGCGCGGAGCCGAACACCGCCAGCGACAACGGCAGGAACGCCATCCCGGCCCGCAATGGGCTGTATCCGAGCACCGATTGCAGGTAGTAGGTCAGAAACAGTGACAGCGCGAGCAATCCGGCCACCGCACTGGCCACCGTCAACCACGCCCCCGCCCGGTTCCGATCCTTGAACAGCGCCAGCGGCAGCAGCGGATCAGCGACCCTGGACTCCCACAGCCAGAACACCACCAACGTGACCGTTCCACCCACAAAAGAAGTGAGCACCAACCCCGAAGTCCAGGTCGACGTCGCAGCCTGGGAGGCACCGAAGACCACTGCGGTGACACCAACGGTGATCAGAACCGCGCCGACGATGTCCAGCCTTCCCCGGTACGCCCCTCGATCGCCCGACAACAGGTACCAGCCGCCCGCGACGACGGCACCGACCAGAGCGATGTTGATATAGCAGCACCAGCGCCAGCTCAGAGTCTGCGTGAGTAGCCCCCCGAGCACCAGCCCGACGGCGCCACCGCCTCCCGCGATCGCACCGAAGACCGCAAATGCCTTCGCGCGCTGACGTGGATCGGTGAAAGTCACGCTTACCAAGCCCAACACCGTCGGCGCGAGCAGCGCACCGAACGCGCCTTGCGCTGCCCGTGCCGCCACCAGTACGGCGAGGTTCGGCGCGGCTCCCGCCACACCCGACGCGACCGCGAACCCGGTCAGCCCCACCAGGAAGGCCCGCCTGCGCCCGAGCACATCGGACACACGGCCTCCGATCAGCAGCAACCCACCGAAGGCCAGGGTGTAGGCGGTGATCACCCACCCCCGAGCGGAATCGGAGAACCCGAGGTCGGCCTGCGCAGACGGCAAAGCAACGTTCATCACCGTCGCATCGAGGGCAATCATCAACTGCGCCAACGAAACCACCACGAGCACGCTCCACCGGCGCGTATTTGCCCGAGCCGACTCGTCCGAAAAACCAACGACGGGGCCCGAATCAGCGCTCTCGATATCCACCACGATGCTCCTCGCCGAATCAGTTCAGGAAAGTTGGGCCAGTGTCGCCACGACCGCAGCCGCGACCGCCTTTTGGCCGACGATGGTCAGGTGCACGCCGTCGTCCAGATGGATTGCCGCGCCCGGTGTCGGCGTGGTGATCGAAATGGCGTCGACGGTCGGTTCTTGCAGCCCGGACACCAGCCGCGCGGTCTGCTCCATATCCGCACTGACCCAGGCGATTTGGGCTCGCTGAAAATGCGGGAATGCGGCTGCCCAGTTTTCGTCGATCGCGGTCGGAGTGAGCCAAACCCAGCGTGCCGCAGTGAGCTCGAAGCAACGGTCACGCAGTAGTAGCAGATTGCGCGCCGTCTCCAGCTTGCTGACCAGTCTGGGGCCTTCGGCACCGCCCAGACGCTGGGCGTCGTTCGCGCCGAGCTGGCACAGCACCCAGTCGGGTCGGTGAAAGCTCAGGCTCGGCAGCACGGTCAGCGCTTGCGTCGTGGTGCTACCCGACACCGCCAGATTCGTCAGTTCGATCGCGTCTTCAGGGCGTCGAATGGCCAGCAGCTGGCGCAGAATCTCGAACCAGGACAGGCGGTCTGCGGTCGAACTCTCGCCCAGCGCAACGACACGCTGGCCCGGTGCGAACGGGAGCCGGTCCACTTGCGCAGCCAGCTCGGCATTCTCCAGCAACTCGGTGGCGGCCTGTCGTGCCTGTTCGGTGAATCCATTACGCAGTTCGCGATATTCGACGGGATCGAGGCCGAAGAGCCCCGCGACACGTGTCTCGTCGAGCCCGTTCAAATAGGGCAGCACCTTGTCCGGTTGCTGGAATCGCACCAGCTTCTCGGTCACTTCGGCATTCATATTCACTCCGTTTCGTTCCGGTCGATGACCGCAGTCGGTTGTGGGCGATCCTTCGGCAGTGCGAAACCCGCGGTGATCAGCCACGCCATTCCAGCGAATCGGGCAATCGGCAGCAGAAACGCCGCGCCGGTGAGGGTGAAGGTGAGGATGGTCGGTCCGGCGATCGCCCCGATCAGCACCCCGCTCCAGCCGAGCCGTGGCCCGAATGCCTGTCCGAGCACACCAGACAGTGCCAATCCCACGATGAGCATGCCAGCCGAGACGACATTGCCCGGGCCACCGAGGAGAAACGCGAGAGTATGCAGGGCCCGCACCAACGCCGGGTCCGCGATGACTTCCGGCACGGTTAACACCCAGGTGACGATGGCGGAGCAGGCAAGCAGCGCCGCAGCGAGCACGCCGCCTGCGAGCGTCACGGTGGCGCCCGTTACCCGTAGGTCGAGGGCGTTCAGCCGAGCCGCCGCGGTCGCCGCGTAGATCACCAGCGGGATCGTGCTTGCGAACTGCATTGTCGCACCGACCCGAACGGCATCGGGGTGGGTGGAGAAGTACGTCAGCGCATCGGCGGCCGATCCGAACGGTGACGGAAATACATCGCCTCCGGCAACCACGGTGCTGATGATGAGCCCGCCCACGAACAGGGCGGTGGTCATTACGGCGAGCACGCCGAGTGGCGGATCGGATTGCGATTGCCGACGTTGCGTTTGCCCGGGCAAGGGTGGCGATTGCACCATAACGATCCATTCCCTTAACTGAATCATTCACTATGGTGAACGATTGTGTGGTGTGTACGCTAGCGCAGTGACCGAAGCAAGGCAAGAGGACGAAAACCACACCCCGCCACCGAACCCACCACGCGCGGTGGCATTCCTGCTCGCCCAGATCGGCGCGCACGCGACCCAACGATTCGCCGAACGCATCGCCGACCTCGGCCTCACACCCCCGGATGTGGGCCTACTCCGGATGATCGCCAGCAACCCGGGCCTCAGCCAACGGGAACTGGCCACCGAACTCGGCGTAGTCCCCAGCCGCGTCGTCACCCTTATCGATAGCCTCGACAACAAGGGCCTGGTCGAACGCCGACGCAGCCCGACCGACCGCCGCAACCACGAACTCCACCTCACCCCCGCCGCCCAGCAACAGCTCGCTCAGGTATGGCAACTAGCCAAAGCGCACGAGACCGACCTGCTCGTAAGCCTCGACAGCGACGAATATCAACAACTCGCCACCCTGCTCGAACGCATCGCCGAGCAACAGCACCTAACCTCCGGCGTCCACCCCGGATATCAACGAATACCCCTCACCGGGACGCCGAAATGACCTGCCGCATCACTGCAGCACGCCCTCCCGCCGCCGTCCGATTCCACCAAGTACGGATCGACCGGCCCGCACGGCCACTGTCGTCACATAGTCACTCCCATTACCGTCGGCACAAATTTAGAGTAACACTAAACTTAGTGTGACAAGCGCGTCAACTGCTATCGTGAATGTGTGACGGAACTCGGCCTACGGGAGCGCAAGAAGCAGCGGACCAGGCAGCTGATCACCGAGACTGCACTGGCGTTGTTCGCCGAGCGCGGCTTCGACAACGTGGCAGTGGCCGAAATCGCCCGAGCAGCAGAGGTGTCCGAGGCGACCGTGTTCAACTACTTCCGCACCAAGGAAGCGCTGGTCTTCAATGGGATGGAGGACTTCGGGGCTGACCTACTGGAGGCGATCAGCGCTCGGCCACAGGGGGTGTCCGTGCTCGCCGCGTTTGCCGAGTTCGTGGTACAACCGACCGGCTCGCTGACCGACGACGACCCCGAGGCAATCGAGCGACTCGCCGCGGCGGCACGTATGACGGCAGGCAGCGCAGCGTTGCAGGCTCGCGAGCGGGAACTGCTCGACGAATACACCACCAAGCTGGCCGAGCTGCTGACCGAGGAGACCGGTGCAGGCGGAGGCGACATCACACCTTGGGTTGTGGCCAACGCGCTAATGGGGGTCCAACGAGGGTTGAAAGAGTATTTGCATCGCGAGGTGCTGGCGGGCAGACGCGGACAGCCACTGATCCAGGACATGGTCACCCAGGGCAGACGCGCGTTGGAACTACTCGAACGCGGGCTGACAAGCTATCCGGAACAAGGCACCGCACCCCCTGCCGACCGTCACGACAGGAAGAAACGGGCAACGGATTGAGGCCCGGCCGCACCGCGCGAACTCGCCGGTAGACACGCGAACTCGCCGGTAGACACGCGAACTCGCCGGTAGACAGCAGCACCGAGCTGCGGATGCCCGTGGCCGGGACGTTCGCGGTCGCGGGTCCAGCGCCGACTGCCACCGCATCCGTCGATCGGGGGCCGGAGATCCCACGCACATACTCCGAAGAGCCTGTCGGAGCGACAGATGCAGGTGGGGTCTGCGGTGATCCGCGGCAGGTCGGTCGACGCAGTCGGATTCTGCGGCGCTTTGTCACATCGACACGCTTTACCCCACCGGGACTGTCGATGCTGTGGAACCGGCCGGGTGTGGTGAACTCCGGCTTCGCTACGTAGTCGGCGAAGTTCACGACATGTCTGATGATCTCGTCGCCATAATCGTCGAGCACCCTGGCGCAGCCCTTAAACGGTGTCTACAAAATCGGGAGCACTCCACTCTGTCCGAGAGCGCGGATTCGGACGAGCCGCGCAAGAAGCGTTGACCGCCGCGTATGCCGCGTTGATCGAGTGTGGGGTGGTCACCAAGGTGGCAGCGGTGTTGATGGGGCTGGTGCGCTCCACCTCGATCCGGCGCCGCCGAACCGCGGCAGCACCGCCCCCACCGGTGTCGGCGGGACCGGCGCCTGATCCGGTCAACAAGCTCACCGCGGCGGGTCGCAGCCATCAGATGCGTCGGCACCCGGACTACTTCGAGTCCCGCGCCGAGAAGATCACGTTCGAACCGGCGCGTGACATGGCGGCAGTCTTCCAGCGCGAGCTTCGCGTCGGGCCATTGCCTGGCCCATTCCACCGCCTTCAGATGGTCTTCACTGGTCGTTCCGATCGTCTTGACCGCCAGCCGACGGCCGACCGCGTCGACGGCCACCATGGTATGGCTGCGCTTATGCGCGTCAACACCAATCACTACCAGGCTCAAAGGGTTTCGTCCTCTCCACCGTTCATCCAGGCTGACGAGCCGAGTGAGGACGGGCACGCGTCAATCGGGCAGGTCGCGCGCTCCTATCAGGCCACGAACCCCACCGGCCGGGCCCAGCGGGGCCGCACATCGTGACAAGCCACCAGCATCCGAACACCGGGGCAGCGAAAAAACGAGCGAACCCCGCTGGGCCCCAACAGCATTACATTGACGCGAGAAAGCCGACCAGTTTCAGAATCTCGTTGGCGCGCTTAAGTTCTGCGTTCTCCCGCCGCAGTCGCCTCAACTCCTCCGACTCGTCGGTAGTGACGCCGGGACGGGCGCCGGTATCGACCTCACTTCGACGCACCCACCCACGAACCGTCTCCAGATGCCCACACCCAACAACTCGGCAACCGCCCGCATCGCCGCCCACTCCGACCCATGCTGATCACGGACCTCACCAAACATCCGCACAGCCCGCTGACGCAGCTCGTCCGGGTACTTCCTCCTCGACACGACTCCATCCTTCCCAAGAGATGAAGTCCCCGGACTCACCGGGGTGGCTCACCAGCTCAACCGTGCTTTTTCGCTGCTTGGCGGCGTGCTGCCGGCCTCGGGTCAGGCGCTCACTGAGCGACGCGCAAGCCGGGAAATTGGTCTAACCACTTCGGTGATCGGACGTACACACGGGCATCGAACGAACGAAACACCTACGCCATACCGTTTGCTCACCGCATTGGTCGAACTGCCGCGTATGTGGTGTGCGGCGGTTCGACGATTTAGGAGAGGAGCACCCACATGAACGGGCAAGAACAGGTGTGGACGGCGGGCGTGAACGTAGTGCAGGGCAGCGACATCGACGGGGGGTACGTCGATGTCCGTCGGTGAATTGAAGCGCCAGCTGAATCTGCCGGAGACGGTGGCGATGTCGGTGGCTTTGATGGCCCCGACCACCGGCATGGTGTTCGTTCCTCCCTTGTTGGCCGCGGCCGCCGGCTACAACGTACCGCTGGCGTTCGTCGTCTCTCTGGTCGCGGTCATGATCATCGGGTACTGCTTCGGTCGACTGGGGCAGCGCTACGCCCATGCAGGCTCTGCGTACGGGCTGACGCGGCACGCGCTGGGCGCGTGGTCCGGTGTCATCGCGGGCTGGGGCCTGGTGTTCACCTATGTTCTGCTCACGGGTGCGCTGCTCGCAGGGACCGGCGTGTTTGCCCAACTGGCGATTCGGCAGGTGTTCGGTGTCGATATCCCCTGGAGTGTCTTCGCCGGCGTCGCAGCCGTGGCAGTGCTGTTGCTCGCCATCCACAACATCCGGCCCTCGGTGCGGTTGATGCTCATGCTGGAGATCATCAGCATGGTGCTGGTCGTGGTCGTCTGCGGGCTCATGCTCACCCGTTCCGGTCTACATGTGTCGACCGCTGTCAAACCGTTCGTGCTCAACAAGTATGGTGTCGCGGGTATCGCACACGCGCTCGTATTCGGGTTGACGAGTTTCCTCGGGTTCGAGGGGTCGGCGACGCTGGGTGAAGAAGCCAAGAATCCCAAACGCAGTGTGCCGCTGGCTATCCTGCTGAGCGCGTTTGTCGCCGGCTTGTTCTTCATCTACGTCTCCTACAGTCAGACGGTCGGTTTCGGCTTGTCCGACCATGGTGTTGCCGAATTCGCTGGGCAGAGCACGCCATTGAACACCTTGGCGATCCGATTCCTGGGAACGGGATATTCGGCGGCGATCAACGTCGGCGCAGCGATCAGTTTCTTCGCTTGCACGCTGGCCAGCGTCAACGCCAGTTCGCACGTGTTGTTCGCGCTCTCGCGTGATCGTTTCGCACCGGCGCAGACCAGTGCGCTGCACGAAGAGTCCGGTGTTCCCCGTTACGCGACGTACGTGACGTTTACCGTCGGCGTCGCGCTTCTGGTGGTGGGAGCGGTGCTGTGGCATTCGCCGGTCACCGCGCTGGGGTACCTCAGTGGCCTGGGTTCCTTCGGTGCGTTGATCTCCTACGGGTTGGTCGTCGCCGCCGCCCTGCGCGAGTACTGGACAGCCGATGTCGCGGCCCGCCGTTGGTGGCCGCCGGTGATTACGGTGGTCGGGTTGGCGGTCCTGGTTTATGTGTTGTATGGCAACATCTATCCGGTGCCGGCCGCTCCGGTCGATTACTTCCCCTATATTACTTTGGCGTATTTCATTGTGGCAGTAAGCTTCTCGGCCGTCTTTCGCCGAATCACCCAGTCGCGCAGCGTGCAGCTGTCGGCGAAACCCCTCGCGGAAACCCCTGTAAAACTGGCCGCCGCCGAAGTCCCCAATCCAGCAGCCTGACCCGAACGGAGACAGATCCGATGTCGATCACGACCACACATCATCTCGGCCGCAACGTGTTTCACCATGCGTGGGATCACGACATCGTGCCCCGGTGCGAGGTACAACCGGGCGAGGAGGTGTCCTTGGAACTGCGTGACCCCTCGGACTACCAGATCACCGCCGCGACCACCGCCGCCGATCTGGCGACCCTGGACCCGGCACGGATGGATGTGCTCACCGGTCCGATATGGGTGTCGGGAGCCAAACCCGGGGACACGATCACCGTCGATATCCTCGACATCACGCTGGGTGCGTGGGGATGGTCGGGCATCCTGCCCGGCCTGGGCTTGCTGTCCGACCAATTCCCCGAGCCGTACCTGCGCGGCTGGCATATCGAGGGCGACAGTGTCGAGGTCGCCGCCGGGCATCGTTTCGCCCTCAAACCGATGATCGGCGTGATCGGTGTGGCACCGGCCGAGCCCGGCTCCTTCCCCGCGACCGTCCCCACGAACGCCGGGGGAAACATCGACGTGAAGTATGTCCGTGCGGGCAGTCGAATCTCCCTGCCCGTGTTGTGCGAAGGCGCATTGTTGTCACTCGGCGACACACACGCGTTGCAGGGCGACGGCGAGTTGAGCGGCACGGCGATCGAATGCGAAGCCGACGTCACGATCCGCATCGGGCTGATCCCCGGCGGCGGGCTCCAAGCACCGGTCGTCACCACGGGCGGGCCTACCGACGATCCGGTCGAGAGTCATCACGTATTCCTGGGTGTCGGGCCCGACTTGTTCGCTGCGGCCCGCGCTGCGGCCTCACGGGCTGTCGACGCCGTGTCCGCAGCACTGCGCCTCGACCCCCACGTCGCCTACGCCCTGCTGGGCACGATCGCGGAGTTGCGGATCAACGAGATCGTCGACCAGCCCAACTGGGTGGTCGGTTGCCTGGTGCCGAGCCGGATACTCGCGTGAGCGCCGAGAAGAACATCCAGATCTGCATCGGTGTCGATGTCGACGCGGTCGCCGGCTGGCTGGGCTCCTACGGTGGCCAGGACTCGCCCAACGATATCCAGCGCGGGATGTTCTACGGTGTACGAGCCCGGATGCTGGCGCCCCTGCCCGGTCGCGACCCCCTGACGGGGTGGGTGTCGGTCCGCAGCGTCGCCGAGCGGGCGTGGACGCCCGCTTGGCAACTGGTGGCATCGCAGGCCGCAGCGACGGTCGCCGCAGCACTCGACGGGGCCGGACAGTGATGCAGCCCCATCTGACCGCGGTTCACCGCTGCATCGAGGCGATCGAGAACTGGGAATCGTTCGTGCACGCGTGGGTCCGGCTCGATCTGGTTGCCGCGCTTACCGCGGCACGTGACGCCGATCGCCGTGAATGCCGACCGCTGAGTGGACTGACCCTGGGAATCAAGGACATTTACGATACGTCCGACCAGCCGACCGGCTACGGCTCGCCGCTCTACACCGACCACCGGCCGCACGCCGACGCCTCCGCGGTCGCGTTGTTGAAGCTCGGCGGCGCCATCGCGCTCGGCAAGACGGTCACCGCCGAATTCGCCTACGCCCACCCCGGCCCCACCCGCAACCCACACCGCTTCGGTCACACCCCGGGCGGATCGTCGATGGGGTCCGCGGCCGCCGTCGCCTGCGGCATGGCCGACATTGCGTTGGGGACACAGACAGCCGCCTCGATCACCCGGCCGGCGAGCTTCTGTGGGGTATACGGATTCAAACCGACCTACGGCGCCGTCCCGATCGACGGAGTCAAACTGATTGCGCCGTCGCTGGATACGGTGGGCTGGTTCGCTCGCGATCCCCGCACGCTAGACGCCGCACGGGTGAGCCTGACCGCCGACACGCCCGCGCGCCCACCGACGGATCGCCCGCGGATCGCCCTGGTCCCGACACCGGCCTGGTCGGCGGCGACACCGCAGTCGCAGACCGCGGTTCTCGACGCGATCGCCACGGCGCGCGAACTGGGCGGGCTCATCGAGCCGAACCCCGGAACCGACATGCTCGACGGCCTCGCGCAAGCCCATCTGACCATGTTGACGTTCGAAGCGGCCCGCACATTGGCCTGGGAGCACCAGCAGCGGCACGTACTGTCCCCCGCGTTACTGAGCCTGCTCGACACCGGGCGCGACACGACACAGGACGACTACGACAACGCGCGCCGCCGGCGCGACGACGCCCGCCAGCATCTGCCCGCGCTGTTCGGGGACGCCGATATCCTGCTGACACCCGCTGCGGTGGGAGAAGCCCCCGCGGGCTTGTCGAGCACCGGTGACCCGATATTCGGGCGGGTGTGGTCGCTGCTGGGCCTGCCGACCGTCACCATCCCGTACGCAGTCGGCCCCACGGGCCTGCCCATCGGCATCCAGGCCGTGGCACGCGCGAGTGCCGATCAGATGCTGATGTCGTTCACCGCCTGGTTCAGCCGCGGCGTGACGGCACCGACGCTCACGCCACCTGTCTGATACTGCGGTCGGTAGCGGACTTTCGGGATGGTGTCTGGGACAAGGATCACGGGCGTCGAAATGCGCTACGGCGATTCGGGGTGCGCAGCGCAGCTCTGCGGATCGGATGCGCGTCCACGCCGAACACCCGCTCGGTCAGGGCTTCGATATGACGCGCCATCGCTCGTTCGGCTCGATCCGCATCGCCGTCGGTGATCGCATCCAGGATTGCGCGGTGCTCGTCGAGTTGGGCGGCGGGCACATCGTCGCCGCGGCTGGCGATACTGTCGACCAGCGACCACAACGGGTGCTTGACCGGATCCATGAGTTCGCCGATCAGGTCCGCCAGCACAGCATTGCCACTCAGATGTGCGATCTCGCGGTGGAACTGCTGATTACATTCGCTGAATCGTTCCCTGCTGTCGGGTGCGGACCCGCCCAACCGCGCTCGGGCCTCCTCGAATACCTCGGCGAGTCGATGACACTCCTCGCGCGACAAGGTCGCCGCGCACAACCGGGCCGCCCCCGGTTCGAGGAGACGCCGGACTTCCAGCATCTGCTGAGGCACTGTGTCGGTCGGCAGGGCCAACCCAGCCACGAGCGGACGGCCGGTGGATTTCACGAAACACCCGGCACCGCGACGCACATCGATGACGCCGCTCAGTTTCAGCACCAGCAGAGCCTCGCGAACGGTGGCGCGACTCACCGAGCACTGCCCGGCGAGTGCACGCTCGTCGGGGAGCCGATCTCCAGGTTGCAGCTGACCGATCGCGATCGCGTGCAAGACCTCCTCGGCGACCGCCACATACAATCGCCCCGGCGCACTGGTCGTGTCGGAGTTCAGAAAGTTCATTCGGCGCCCAACACCTCCAACGCGGCCTGGATGCCCGCGGAATCGACGGCCACACCGGCACGTTCGAGGCGATGTCGCGCAAAAACGTGGGACAACCTCTCCTCCTCCAACAGCAGCAACGCCTCCCGCAAACCGAACAGAAGGTAGGCGGCTTCGGCGGCCAATCGGTCTGCCACCACGGCCGGGTCGATGCCACGCCGCCAATCCCCAGGCACGAACTCGACGACGAGCCCGAGACGCTCCGCCAGTTGGCACCACACACAGTCGCGAAATGGCCGGTTTCGAAGTCCAGCACACGGTCACCCGTCGACAACACATTGGCCAGCGCCGCCTCCCAGGCACCGGTCCCCGACGAGGGATACACGACGACGGTGCCGAACAGCGACTTGATCCGCGCCAACACCTCACGCATCAGGCGGCGAAATCCGGCCCATGGTGGTTGATGTGGGCTGCGCAATCGCCCGCAGAACCCTGTCAGGACATTCGTCGGGCCGGGTACCTGCAGAAAGTGCTGTCCAGAGCGCATGACCAACGCTTTCCTATCTCTTACCGAACATGCTGTGCCGTCACACGGCACAGCATGTTGCCGTAAAGTGCGGACATCTTAGGTAGACAGATCCGAGGAGTCAACACACGCCGCACGGCAGCCGGTCGGCGTGGCCGAACTGTCCCGCGTCTGCGGCCCGACGAAGGCATGCAGCGGCGAGCGACCGGTCGAGTCGATGAAAGCGCGCGCCCGCAGCCGGGTCTCGTCCTGCAGGATGACCTCGGTCACCGTCGTGCCCTCGGCTACGACGTCCACCACCTGGTTGCCGAACAGGATGTCCACGTTCGGTAATTCGGCGCAGGCCGACAAGATCGTCCCGACCGTCTCGGCATACGAACGATGAGGAAGTGGCCGAGGTCGGTGTGTTCGGCGAAGTCGTAGGACAGGATTAATGCCCCGTCGTGATAGTAGTCGATGACGCTGCGACTGAGGGCGCCCCTGCCGCGTAGGTCCGCCAGCAGGCCGTGCTCGGCGAGCATGCGGATGCCGCGAGGTTTCAGGAATTCCGCGCCCCGCGTGGGCACGCCCGGGTTCGCCTCGACCACCACCACGCGCTGGCCCTGTCGACCCAGGAGCAGGCTCAGCAGCGATCCGCCGATCCCGGCCCCCACGATCACACAGTCGACGTCCACCGGCAGGTGCGGTCCGCGGTTACCGTCATGCATTGGTCGCACCAGCTAGGTAGCGTCCGGGTGCGATGATCCCGTGCGGGTCGCACAGCCGCTTCAGGCCGTCGAGCGGACCTGCCTGATAGTCGGCCGAACGATCGGCGATCTCCCAGGGCTCGTGATCGATGTTAGAGCGATAAGGGGGGAATCCAGCGCGCAGGAAGGACTCGCGCGCCGCGGCACGCAGGGCATGCGCCCGGCGGGCAGAGTCCGACTCCCGGACGAACGGGATTTGCACCACCATGTTGGTGTAATGCGGCGAAATCACGTTGAACTCCAGCATGCCGGCCGTGGCGTGCCGTTCGGCTTCCGCCCGAGGCAAGCGAAATGGAGTGCCGCCCAAGGGGTGCTGTGGCGTAAACCCTGCCGTCCTGGCCGGGCCTCACCTCCGGGCCACAGGTTGAAGGATCAGGTGCTCTCCGTCATCCAGGGCAACGTCACTTCGGCCGGGATTCGCCGGGTGGTCCTCGGCTCTGCGTACGCCGCTGTGATGGCCACCTTCTACGCCCGCGTCGGAGGCTTCGGTTTCCGATGCCTGCCATGCGGGTTGCTCGTCCGCTGGGGAGGTGGTGGCGCCCCCGGGAGTGTCATCGGGGTGAGGTGCTTTTAAGGCTGGGCGTGTCACCTCGTGGTTTGCCGGTCCGGGCTGCAAGGATGCGTGTCCATGCCCAGAGGCTGGAAAAGGAAAGCATCACGCTGGCGTCTCCGGCAATTCATCCGCGATGCCCGCGCACCGCGGTGGGAGGCAGAATTCGGCATGTCGCTGCAAACCGAGATCTGGCATCGTCGCTACCCACCCGCCAGCGTCCTTCAAGCTTTGGGCACCGACTGTGGTCACCGGGTGCCCGCGGACGACATGCCGACATTCACGGGTTTGGACATCCTTTTGCGCGTCCGCGGTTGGAGTTTCATTCGGGAATGTTCCGGCCCGAAACTGCTTACCTTCAGATACCCGCCCTCCGAAACCGGCGTCGACTATCTGGGCCCGGGTCTGGAACCCGTCAGCACGGTCGTGGTCGTGCCGGATCGCTCCGGCCGCCCCGGCACCGTCGCGAACTGCAAGGTGGAGATCCTGCTCGTCGGCACCCCTCGTGGGCAAGCCCATTTCACCAGTCTGGCCACTCTCACCACCCTTCTCGGCGTGATCGAATCCCACCGTCCCACAGACCCGAGCCCGCTGTCGTTCCTCCCGGTCGGCCCTGCCCATGCCTGAGGGCGCAGGATGCGAGCAGAGGCAAGGTCCACACCGCCCCGACACGCCCGTGCACCTGCGTCAAAATTCGGCGAGCCGCGCTAGCCTTCCTAGCGGATCAACGATCCAACCCGCTACACAGCAGGTTGTAACTCCCTCATTGGACGTTGGGTACGGCCCTCGCCGAAAGTCGTCACACGGGGGCCGTCCAACGAATCCGACCGCGCGCCGCCCGGAATTTGCGCGTGCTCTGCGGGACAGGTTGTCGGGGTTCCGGATCGAGAAATCGCGATCAAGGTTGGCAATTTCCTGCGCCCTTGGCTGCCGTTGTTCTTGGCGTTGACCGCGAATTCCGCGATCTACCGCAGCGCCGAAACCGGTTTCGCGAGTTGGCGCAACGGCCCGGATTATCTACCCAATGTTGCCGACGCGGCACTAGTACCCGGAAGAGAGGAATTGGTCTAGTACCTGGAAGAACAGTAGCGGTTCGTCAAGTTGGGGAAAGTGGCCGGCGTTGGGAAATATCTCGATGCGACTGTGGGCTACTTCGCGGCGGAGGTTGTCGGCATGCGAGGCGGGAATCGTTCTGTCCCTGCCACCCCAGACCAACAGCGACGGGATCGTTTCGAATTTCGAGAAATGATGTTTGGCGCTGACCGTCTGTCCGCGCAGTCCGACAACTGCACGGGTGGATGCCAGAAACGCTGCTCTCGAAGACTTGTCCGACATGGTCTCGAGCCTGCGCCACGCTTCGATAGCGCCGCGACTCGGTTGCACTGAAAACCCGAGACGCCCCAGTCGCCTGAGTGCGGTCTCGGTGTTGCGCCGGACCCAGTCGGAGGCCAGGATGGGCAGCACCATTTCACTTCCAGGCAAGGTGGCCGCCCTGAGGAACAAGCTCACCTCGGGCCCGAGACCTCCGCTGCTCACCAGACACAGCCGGTCGACTCGCTCGGGAAACAGGTACGACAGTTGCATCACGATTCCGCCACCGAGGGAATGTCCCACAAACGCCGCCGTGGGAATCTCCAGATGGTCCATCAAGTCGCGGAGAGTGGCGGCGTGAGAACTCAGTGAATAGTCACCAACGGGTTTGTCCGACTGTCCGTGCCCGAACAGGTCGGGGGCGATTACTCGATGCTTCCTGGCGAGTCCTGTGATCTGCGGCGTCCAGGACTCGTGCGAGCCGAGCAAACCGTGCACCAACACTACTGCGGGTCCGTCACCGACGTCGACGAACTTGAGGACGTCGTTGTGCAGCACCACGGACTCGAGTTCGTCAGCCGGCATCGTTCCCCTTCCGTCGCTGTGTTCGACCCGCGCAGTGTCTGGATCGGCCTGCGCCGCCGCCCGGCTGCGGCTTCCACTGCAAGAGACCACTCGCCCTGATCCGACAGCGATGGTGACGTGGTTGGGTGTCCGAGCACACCACGCCCATCCAGGACTCTGCTGAGTATGACGGTTGCGGGTGCCTGGCGCTTCGCGCGGGCACCCAGGAATCTGGTTGTCGGCAGCGTGGGGTTTGCGGGGGCAGGGACTGCCTGCGAGGAACTCTTGACGTTCGGCCTCTGTGAATGGCTTCGGCATACGGTGTCCAGCATTCCGTTCGACGGTGTTTCCCGCATCTCCTGCTGCACGCATCGGCTATGTGCGGTGGACGACCGTCCTTCTGGAGTCGATGGATGAGCCAAGACCGGCGTCAGAAGTAGTGGCGTCGCCCGCCGACGGCGTGGCCCATCGACCCCAAGGCCAGGAGCGCCAGACCGATGATGAGGGCCACGATCCCGATGACCCAGAGGATCTGGATTTTCAGCAGGAAACCGACGACGAGAAGAATGATTCCACGAGCACGCGATGTCAACACTGTAGGTCTACACTTCAGATGTCCCAGACGGTGGCACCGCGGCCCGCGCCCGGATCCCCCTGTAACCAGATCTCCAACCAGCCCATCGACCACTTCGCCGACGCGAACAGTCGCGGCACGACAGTTCGCCATCGGCCACCGGCGCCGTCATCGTGCTCGGCCCGCTACGCAGGGCGACGCCGCTGAGGCACCTGCGCGGACCGGCGCGGAAACCGCCGCCATGCCGATGATTTCCGGAACCGCAGGCGATGCCCGAACCGCGCCGGCCGACTACCTCGATGCATGACCCGGATTTCCTGCGCGGCGGCCCCGCCGCGCCGCCGACCGGGCCCTGAGCCACGCGGCGGCGTCGGCTCCCCGGCCGCGTTCGGAATCCCAATGCTGCTGTGCGCCAGTCATATCGGCGTCGGCGACCGGGGTGATGATCCGAAGGGTCAGGGTGGCGCCGATGTCGCGTCCGATCACATCGAGCATGCGCGCGGGCCGGTGCCGGTAGCCGTCGAGCCGGACCCGCCGCCCGGGGCTGTCCAGTTCCCTTGGCGCAGCAGACCATTCGTCGAGATGGTAGATAACGCGACGGATCGGGCCGAGGCCGGGCCGCAACACCGAGAGCAGATCCGTCAGCTCCGCGACGAGATCACGGCTGTGCGGCCACCAGGCCCCGTCGACATCTCCGGCGCCGGCGGCATCGAGTTCGAGCCGCAGACTGCGGGACGGCGACGCCTGTCGACCAGCGTTCGTCACGTGCGGTTGTGGTGCCATGATCGACACTCCTGTCGCGGCCGTTGCGGTCCGCCATGGTGATTCGGATCGGGGTCCGGTGCTTGTCCGAGGCGTCGCGCCGACGGTTGCTCGGCGTTGCCGGACCGGATATTGCCTACGGTGTAACTCTACGCTGTAGACACCGTTGTGACCGCGGGATACGCTGAGGAGGGCGTCGACATCGCCTCCCACGCCGGCCGCGACGACAGCGCCGGCCATGCGAAGAGTCGAGATCAGAAGACCTATTTCCGAAAGGAATAAGAAAATGGCGACGAAAACGCCTTACGAGCGCCGAGTGGCTCGCGTCCGAGATGCGGTGCGGAAGAACTCGGAACTCGACGACGCCGCCGCGACCGCGCTCGCGGTCCAGGTACTGAATGCCCTCGATACGATCCCCGAGAAGATTCGCTGACGAGTGATCCGCGCCCGCGCCCGCGGGCCCTCCGGTTGGACCACTCGACTTCTCGAGCCAAGGATTCGACGCTGCCCGGGTGCCGTAGCGGCTCGCCCGGTGTGAGTCCTCAGCGAATCCTGTTTCGCGCCTAGGATCTCCGCGCGAGCCACCGGGCCTGCTGCTGGGTGGAGATCAGTGCGAGTGTCGCTTCGGCGCTTTGGTTCTCGTTGCTGCCAGTGGGTTCCAGCCCGTCGGAACAACCGTTGCTGTCGGGGTCGAGCAGCGCGGTGGCGACGTCGTTCACGCCGCGGAACCATGCCTCGCACGGATGCGCCAACGTCACCCGCCGGAACTCCCGGGCCACCCGGCGTACCTCGGCGACCCAGTCTGGCTCCGCAGCATCAACCGACAATTCGGCGAACACGACCTCGGCGACACCATCAATCACCGCGGCCTTGTTCGGCACATGCCGATAGATCACCATCAGATCGCGGCCCACCGTCTCGGCCAGCCGCCGCATCGACAACCCCCCGATCCCGTCGCGATCCACAATCTCCAGCGCTGCGCTCAACACCGCTGCCCAAGTCAGCGGACTGTCGCCGCGCCCAGCCTGACCTTGTTTCGACTACTCGGCGATTCAGCCATCACATGCGGACTCCATCCCTCCGAACACACCACAACATATGATGTAGATCTACAACGTTGACATACAGCGCTGTGCGGCGTCTACTGAAGGTAACCGCCCCAGGGAGAACCACTATGGCGCCATTCCACATCCGCCGCCGGACCACACGGCACCGCGGCCCACCCGAAAGCACGCCGCGATTGCGGCTCGAGCCCGAAAGCGACGCATACATCGACGGCGCCTGGTGGCCCCGGTCCGGTGAACTCACCACCGAACTACCGGGCCTGCTGACATTTCTGGAATTTCGGATGGGCCCCATCCGCCGCGTCGTCTACGACCGGGAAAGCTGGACACCCGCACCCCGCACCTTGACCGTCGACCATCACGAGGTCCAACTCGACGCCTACCCGTTCGAGGCAGGCAACACGATGTACATCTTCGGCAGCGACAACAACATGCTCGTGCTGCAGGTCGTCCTCTCGACCACCGACTACTACAGCGCACATTCCACCCGCCTCGGCGCCGCGTTACAACCGGCACGTCAGCCCCTCGACCAGGAAGCAAGATCATGATTCATGGCAACACGCCCACGCACCGCCCGATCACGAACCACCTCGCTATGGGCAGGAGCACCGGCCCACCCGGAAGTCACACGCAACCGTTCGGCGCCCCCACCCGCACACCACGACTACTAATGCGCGGGAACAGTACCCGCGCCGGTGATGTCGACGGCGCATGGTGGCCCTGGACAGCCAACCTCACCGCCGAACGACACGACCTGATCGCCGCCCTCACCCCGCGCCTCGGCCCGATCACCGGAGTGGGCTTCGACTGGAACCGGATCAGCCGCACCCAACGCCACATCGATCACGACGACGGCGTACACATGCACGACCCGAGCGCCGACCAACCCCCTGGCATCATGCGCCTGACCGTGTCGCGCGGCCCCCAGGCGGCCCTACTCGTCATCCCCTTCGACACTCCCCGCGACCGAGCCGACCACCTGATGCACCAGGCAACACGAAGCACGGGACTGTCCGTTTAACGACCTTGTATCGTTTCGAATCGGCCGATCGCCGAGGCTGCCCCGAGCTGTCGCGCCTCGGGCAGGTCCAGGCGCTCCACCACAGCGTTGAGCAGTCCCCACATTCGATGTGCCCGCACGGAGTAGACATCAGGTTCGGCGACCGCCACAGCGCGAAGTCGGCTTCCACCACCAACATCGAAGGCGAGGGGATCCCACTGGTCTGTGTCCCCCACGCCAGCGTCGTCTCCCAACTCGTTGTGGCGGCCGATCGAAATGAGCATGTGCAGGTCCTGTTGGACAACCTGGCGGACGTCCTCGAGGACTGCGAGACGGGTCAAACGCACCACGATCGCGGACCCGGCCGCGTCGCGGCCGGCGGATCTGGTGCAGCGTCGATTCGCGCCGCCGGCGCCGAATCGATTGTGGGTAGCGGACTTTACCTATGTCCGGACGTGGTCGGGGTGGGTGTATGTTGCCTTCGTCGTCGACGCGTATGCGCGGCGGATCATCGGCTGGCGCACGGCCACGTCGATGACGACCGCGCTGGTGCTCGATGCCATCGAGCATGCGATCTGGGCTCGTGAGCGGCAAGGCTGGGACGTGAAAGATGTTGTCCACCATCATGACCACGGATCGCAATACATGTCCATCGCCTCCACCGAACGCCTCGCCGAGGCCGGGATCCAGCCCTCGGTCGGGGCGGTCGGATCGGCCTACGACAACGCCCTCGCCGAGACGATCAACGGCCTGTTCAAGACCGAACTGATCAAACCCCGCGCCCCGTGGCGCACAGTCGATCAGGTCGAGGTGGCCACCGCCGAATGGGTGGACTGGTTCAACCATTGGCGACGCTACCAGCACTGCGGCGACATACCACCCGCCGATATGGAAGCCGCCTACTACGCTCAACAATCAGCCCGGCACCCCGCCGAGCTGTCACACCAGTAAGTCTCCGGACTCACCGGGGGGACTCAATTGGCCGCGCTCCGGTGTGGCTGTGGACCATCCGTCCATTGCCTTGCGCAGGGTTCTCTCAAGCTCTTGCCACACACATTCTCCATTCAGTGTTAGATCCTGAATCCATTGCAGCACAGCCGAATACGATGCTCTCTAGGTTTGATCCACTCTGCGGGGTTCTGCCAACGTTGACTGGACTTGATCGGATTTGACACAGAAACCCGCGGTTCATGACGGGTACGGTTACGTGCAGATCCTGTGCGCGCCGCGCCGGGGCACGGACCTGCGACATCCGGCTGCTTGTGTCGATGCTGCTGGGTCTATGCGCGTGGCCGCCCGTGAGGATCACGTGTGGGGATGCCGCGCTGGCGGAGTTTGGCCAGCACGGTGGCGGGGTCGACGGTCTCGGCATCGACTTGCCCCAACGCTACGGCGTGGTGCGCCGGAATGCCATCGGCTGTCATGTTGTCACAGATCCACGTCGCGATGCCTCCTGGGCGAACCAGCGGAATTGGCCCGCCCGGCGGGGACCAGTCGGTCGAGTGTCTGATTTCGCGGAACTGGGACAGATTCAGGTTCAGACGGCAATAATCCGTGGGAAAGTTGCCGCACTGCAACAACATCCATGCACTGCTCCCGAACATCGGCCAGGGCCAGTAGAGGCGGGATCGGCGCACCATGCACCTGCGGCGGTGAAATACGCTGTGGGTCAAAAGGATTCAGCTAATGAACGGACGTACGACCGTGAACAGCAAGGCCATCGCAACCATGCTCGGCGCGCTCCCAGCCAGGCTCCGAAAGCTACTACTTCGCGCCTGTTTTCCACTCGTCGCGGTTGTCCTATTGTTCACATCCGTCGCCTCCGCGCAGTCTCCGGCGGCCGTCGGAGACTGGCCCATGTGGCAGTTCGACCCGACCGGTTCGCGATACAACCCGAACGAAACCGCTCTCACGCCTACCACTGTCGGTTCGTTGAAACTCGAGTGGGCGTTCGCCTTCCCGGGCGCCGTCGCCGCATCCAGTCAGCCCGCAGTAGTAGGCGGTGTCCTCTACGTCGGCGGGCGCGACGGAAAGCTGTACGCTCTCGACGCCAAGACCGGTCAGTCCAAGTGGTCGTTCGACGCCCACACGACTCTTGGGAACCTTCCCGCGTACGGGTTGCGCGACGGGATTGCGGTCGTGAACGGCATCGTCTACTTCGGTGACAACTCGGCCAACCTGTGGGCACTCGACGCAGCGACGGGCGCCAAGCGCTGGAGCGCCAAACTCGACCAGCACCCATGGGCGATCATCACCAGTTCGCCGGTGGTGTACAACGGCACGGTCTACGTGGGCACCTCGAGTCAGGAGGAGGGTCAGGCGGCCAACCCCACCTACCAGTGCTGCTCGTTTCGAGGCAGCATGGTGGCGCTCGATGCCGCGACCGGCGGTATCAAATGGCAGCACTACACGATTCCGCCGCCACAGCCGACCGGTGGCACGCCGGCATTGGCGCCCAGCGGTGGGGCGGTCTGGTCCTCACCCACCATCGACCCAGCGAGCAACACGCTGTACTACACCTCCGGAAATCCCTACACCGGCACGCCCGACGGAGCGGAAGCGATCGCCGCGCTGGACCTGGGGAGCGGGGCGGTCCGTTGGAACCATCAGATGACCCCGAACGACACGTGGAACGTCCGCTGCTTGACGCCACCGGCCGGAGGGAACTGCCCGAATCCCGGTCACGACTACGACTTCGGCACTCAGCCGAACATTTTCACCATCAACGGCCGCAGAGTCGTCGGCGCGGGTCAGAAGAGCGGCATCTACCATCTGCTCGATGCCACGAACGGCGCGATCATCTGGCAATCCCAGCTGTCGTCTCCATCCACCCCCCTGCCGGTGCAGGGCGCCGAGTCGCTGCAAGGTATCCAATGGGGCGCAGCCTACGACGGCAAACGCCTGTACATGGCCACTTACCAGGCCGGCCCGGGCAACCTGTTCGCCCTGAACCCAGCCGACGGCACACGCGTCTGGAGCACCCCGAACCCACCCACCCTGTGCCCGCCCGGCATCAAGCTGGTCGACCAGCAGTGTCAGGCCATGCCGAATGCAGTATCCGCGACGCCCGGTCTGGTCTATGAAGGCAGTGTGGACGGCCATCTACGAGTCTTCTCGGCCGACACCGGCGCGATCCTCAAGGACCTCAACACGTTGGGCGCCCACACGACCGTGAACCTGGTGCCAGGCACCGGCGGCTCGCTCAACGGCAACGGCGCGGTCATCTCGAACGGCATGCTCTACACAAACTCCGGCTACCTGCACCCGATCACCCAAGGCGCACCGGGCAACGTCCTACTGGCCTACGGCCTGCCCTGATCGCGCGTGCCTACCGGTTTGATTCGTAGCGTCGGCCCTTCGGCCGTCAGGCGGTTCGGATTGATTAGCGTTGAGACCACAGAACGGCAAAGTCGCAGGTCAACGGCCTGCGGCTTTATTGCATATGTGTAGTTATCCGAACCGTTTCCGTGCCGCAACCTGCACAGCCTGGGCCGAGCGACCTGTCACGGCTGTACATGCTCATATTTGCGCACTGGCTACGCCCGGAACAAGCGCTAAGGTTATCGTGAGCGCTCAGACTTGCCGCGATCTCCAGATGGGATTGCGGCATAACCGGATGGCATCAGATGACGAATCCGTCAACATAACTGTTAGCGATAATTTAACAAAAACCTATCCCTGAAGTCAGATGGAACAATGCCGCCGCGAATATTTAAGGCTACAGTGTCCAGAATTCCCTCGGCCGAAGCATGATAACAATCCAGACTCTCGATCCAGTCCCGAAAGGCGTCAGTATCCACAGCCCGGATCGCCATGATCCCGGGATCTCGATCACCCCAACATCCCCATGTACCCGAGCTTCCAGCAATCGCAATAACATTCGATAGATCAATGATCAGTGAAAACGCTTCATTACCTGGCACAGACTCGCCGTATGCCGCATCAACATCGTTAGCCGACGCGGTTATATCCATCGACAAGGACGGATACACCCCACAGTCAGCGGGAATATTGACACTACCCAGTCCTGGGTCAACGACAAGGTAATCGACCTGTTTATCGCCATGCATCTCCGCCAGCCTTCGAAGCGAGCCCCAGAAGCCCGGTGCGATCCCGACCTCGTATTCAACGAAGACGGTCCTAGATGCTTCACTCTTCCAAAAGACAGCATCCGGACTGCACCGTTATGAGAGCTGCGTCGCAATGGAGACGCGAAGACAACCGCCAACCATGGCCCCATGGGGAAAGGTTCCGACATGACCAGCATGTCCATCAGAACCCGATCGGCACCGCTTCGGACGATCCCCCGAA
The DNA here is from genome assembly GCF_050434125.1 of Nocardia sp. GP40. Classification (NCBI taxonomy): domain Bacteria; kingdom Bacillati; phylum Actinomycetota; class Actinomycetes; order Mycobacteriales; family Nocardiaceae; genus Nocardia; species Nocardia sp. GP40. The sequence goes on from NZ_JBNPVW010000006.1 coordinate 438,754, forward strand.
GGGGTCACCGGTAAATCGTCCCCGCACAAACTTCGACTCATCACCATCACGTGGAGGCGGCTTCAGAAATGTAATTCCCAGCAGTGGAAGGTCGGCCTGATGGTATCAGCGCATAGACTCTTCGAATATGACGGTGGCAATGGATGTTTCGTGGCGGAATTGGCTTCAGGAAAATCTCGCACGGGGTTGTTCTGTCGAATCGGCAGTCGAATCGATGATCAGGGGCGGTTTCGACAAGGATGTGGCCTCGGCGGCGGTGCGCACTGCGCTGGCGGGAGAGGTCCCAGGCTCCTCGCCCTACGAGTACGACAGGTGTCCCGTTTCGCCGGATCGAATTATTCACGCGCACGACCACGAGATCTACTCCGTGTTGCGGGTGGAGCGGCCGCAGCTGATTCTGTTCGGCAATGTTCTCTCCGCCGAGGAATGCGATCAGGTGATCGAGCTGTCCGAAGGTAAATTGCAACGGTCCACAATCGTCGACCCCGAAACCGGGCGTGCGGAGACAATTAGGAATCGCTCCAGCGCAGGCACATATTTCAAGTTGTCCGAGAACCCATTGATCGACCGACTCGATCGGCGGATCTCCACCCTGATGAACTGGCCATTGGAAAATGGTGAGGGACTGCAAATTCTGCGGTACGGGGTCGGGGGCGAGTACCGTCCCCATTTCGACTACTTTCCGCCGGACCAACCCGGGCACGCCGCTCATACCGCTCGCGGCGGACAGCGCACGGCGACACTCGTGGTATATCTCAATGACGTCGAACGCGGCGGTGAAACTGTCTTTCCCGAGGCAGACATTTCGATTTCCCCGCGCAAAGGCCATGCCGTCTACTTCCGATACTTCAATAACCTCGGACAGCTCGACCCGATCACAAAGCACGCCGGAGCGCCGGTCCTCGCCGGCGAAAAATGGATCATGACCAAGTGGATGCGCCGCTACCCCTACTCTGGTTGAGATGCGGCTCGCCATGACACCGGCCGAGTGGGTGGCGTTCGTCCTGCATGATGTCTTCCGTGGTTGTTCCCGATGCAGCCTCCCGGCCCACGCGCGCTCACTGCAACAGGGGGCGCACGTAGGGAGTGCGTAACTGAGATGTCACCCCGGCCAGGCGTGACACCTCATCGCGTCGCAGCCCCGGCACGCGGCGACCTTCGTCGAAGGTCGGCAGCCCGACATCGGCCGGTTGCAGCTGTGCGCGCCGCGCCTGCAAGAACATTCCCAGCTGCGGCTTCGGCTTCATACATCCGAGTATGGGGCTGATCTCCGCCCGTGAGTTCGGGCGCGTCGGCGCCCGAGTCGTGTCAGGGGTACGCAATACGGAGAAAGGCCGCCGTGCGCTCGCCGGCATGGCCGGAGACTTCGAGGTGCGACACCTGGACGTGTCCGACCTGGCGTCCGTGCGCCAGTTCGCGCGGGAGTGGACCGGCGATCTGGACGTCCTCGTGAACAATGCCGGGGTCATGGATATCCCGGCAGCGCGGACCGTCGACGGCTTCGACCTCCAGACGGCGACGAACTACACTGGACCGTTCGTCTTGACCAACCTCCTCCTGCCGCAGGTGACCGGGCGCGTGGTCGGTGTGGCGAGCGAACTGCACCGCCGATCGAAGCTGTCCGTCGACGACTTCGACTGGCGGACGCGGGATTACCGCCCGATGGACGCATACTGCGACAGCAAGCTCGCTCTGGTGCTGTTCTCCCTGGAACTACAGCGGCGGCTGACCGCATCGGGCAGTCCCGTGAAGTCGGTGCTGGCCCACCCCGGCATCGCGACAACCTCGCTGGCCGCACACTCCGCGGCCAACGCCGTCAACCGGCTGCGATTCCTCCTCAATGACCCCGAACGCGGCGCCCTGCCCATCCTTTACGCCGCCACCCAGGACGTACCCGGCAACGCGTATGTCGGACCTGACGGGTTCGCCAGCATCAAGGGCTACCCCACCGTTCGCAAACCGAGCAGGGCCGGCTTGAACGAGTCCACCGCTGCGGCCTTGTGGCGGGCGACCGCCGCGCTGACAACAGTCGGCTGAATTCCGTTTCAGGGGCGGAGGCTCCTGTGCCTATACCCAGCAATGAGCTCCTGGACCTGATCGCTGCCAAGTTGACGCTCCCGGCCGGACCTGGGGCGATCGGCAGGCGGTGGAACGGGTGTGGTGGGGTCCGGCAGCTTCCGCCGTAGCACCTCCAGGGCTTCTACCTGGTGTTTCGTGTTCGAGTAAGCTCCCCCAAGGTCCACAAGTTGGCACGAATAGTGCTGTTGATCAGGGGTTTTATTATCTTTCAGCCATGAGACCGGCTTCGGCCATGTGTCGCATACCGCCTGGTCAGGGCCTGTTTCTTGTTCTAGTTAGCACCCCAAGGTGTGCTCTGTTCCGGCTCGGTCCGGATCGACAGCAAAGTGCTTCCCGACTCGCGCCAAGGACCAACCGAGACGGTAGAGGCGGATCGCCTCCTCGGTCTGGTCGAGGGACAAGCCGCGCCGACGCATCGGCACGTCGTGCCGATGCAGGATCGCGCTGACGGTACGACGGTCGACACCGAGACGGTCGCCCAGTTCGTAAGCTGTTGCGCCAGTAGGTCTGTCCTGGTATCGGGATAGCGCATACCCCAGCCGAAATCAGCGCAGACTCCGTTCTCGCTGGAGCAGCAGCCACGTTGGAACACTCGCTCTTCGGCATTATGGTGCGTCGCGGGTGTCCCGGCTGCGGAGGTGCTGGCTGAGGAAGTGTGCGGCGCGGTCCAAGGCTTGGTCGGCTTCATCGAGTACGCCGGTGAAGGATTGGAACACGTGGGGTACGCCGGCGGTGATGTCGAGGATGACGTCCACGTCGGCTGCGCGTGCGCGGGCGGCCAGGCGGGTGGAGTCGTCGAGGATCATTTCGTTGGCGCCTGCCTGCAGGAGCATCGGCGGGAAGCCGCTGAGATCGGCGAGGACCGCCGGGCTGAGCAGCGGCTGGCGGGGGTCCTGCCCGGCGAGGTACATGGCGCCGGTGTGTTCGAGGCTCTCGCGGGTGAACACCGGGTCGACGCCGGCTTTGGTGTCCATGCTTTCGCCGGTGCGAGTCATGTCGAGGCCCGGGGAAAACGCCACGATCGCGGCCGGCAGAGGCAGACCCGCCTCGCGGGCCGCGAGACACGTGGTGACGGTCAGGCCACCGCCGGCGGAATCGCCGGCGAACGCGATGGCCGAGGGATCCTCGCCGCTGTCGAGCAGGGCACGGTAGGCGTTGAGGGTGTCCTCGATCGCGGCAGGGAAGGGGTGTTCGGGCGCCAGCCGGTAGTCCACCGAGAAGGCACGAAATCCGGTGCGGGTCACCAGATTCGCGGTCAGTGACATCGCCGTCTGCGGCGAGCCGAACACGAAGCCACCGCCGTGGAAGTACAGGATCGTCCCGGGGCGCGGGGGTGTGGCCGGTTCGACGAGTACCGCGGGCCGGGCGCCGAGTGTCGTGGTTCGGGTGCGTATCTCGGTCGGCACGTTCATCTGGGACATCAGCACTCGGAATCCGGCGCGAATCTCCTCGACCGATCGGTCTCCGGCGGGCTGTGGCTGACGTAGCAGTGCGTCGATCTTCGCGCGTTGCTCGCTGCTCATATGAAACCTTCCTGGGAACTATCTTCCTCTACACTATATGCCATGGAATATACATGGGCGGGAGCTGCCGTCAACCTGCCGAGCTTGTTCTCCGACCTCGTCCGGTGCGAGACGCGGCTGTACAACGCGCTCACCGATCGCCTTCGCGAGCAGCATGGGATCGTCACCTCGCAGTTCGAATCCCTGCGCTTCCTGCGTGATCACCCGGGGGCCCGGGTGGCCGATCTCGCGAGCGAGTTCGCCGTGGGCGTCGGGGCGATGAGCAAAGGTGTCGACCGTTTGGAGAAGCAAGGATGGGTGGCGCGGCAAGCGAATCCGGCGGACCGCCGGTCGTCATTGCTGGCGCTGACGGATGACGGTGGGCGTCTGGTCGAGGCAGCGGAACAAACCTTCACCCAGCAGCTGACCGAGCTGCTCGGCAACAGTGTCTCGGACTCTTCGCTATCGGTTGTCGCGCAGGTCTTTTCGCAGTTACGTGTCGCGCTCGAGCGCGACCGGATCGGCCTGCCCGCAGGCTGACCAGCACAGTCATCAACCTGCGCTCGACAGCCGGTTCCGTCGGGCCTGCCTGCTGATCCGAGCCACAGCGGAGGCAACGCTGCGTCGGCGTGATGCCCACAGCTGTGATGTTCTGTATTCGACTGTGCCGCTGTTTATCTCGGCGCGTAGACCGCTCGCCCTTCGGCACAGCGGAGTGGGCAGGTCAAGATGTCACCCATCCGTGCAGCAGACCCTTCCTCGACTGCCCACCTGGCGCCGGCGACTGCCACGACCTGTTCGCGGGTGATGGTGGCGGGGTGGAAGCACAGGTAGTAGGCGATATCGGTGGGGTCGTCGAGGCTTCGACGGGCCAGCAGGCGCCGGGCGAGGCGCACGTGACGATTCATCAATGGTCCCTTTCTTATCCACACGAAAGCGTGCGGATCACTGCGTGAAAGCGACCTCGGGCGTCCGCGCGATGAGCAAGCGGCGAACAGCGCCCGCAGCGTTCAGCTGTGCGGTCGCATTGAAGGATGCTTCGAAGGCACCGGCTCGGGTGGTGCGACCGACAACCAGCTCGTACTCGCCGATCACCGCACCGACATCGATGTGGTGGGTCAGCGTGCTCTTCTCGCGCTGTGCCAGGTAGGCGACCAAGCCGTCGCGATCGCCGACGAATTCGGCGCTCTGCCCAGCGCCCTTGGAGAACTGCACGGACATCGCGAAATCTTCGGCGATCATGCCGAGCACACGATCCGGGTCGTCGGAATCCATATAGGTGAACCAGCGAGTGAGAACCGGAACCGTCGTCGTCATCGCCGCGCCTCCGCACCCGAGGACTGCACTGGCAGCAGTGCGAAATCCGCGCTGAACGAGACCTGATAGCGGTCGATAAGGCCGTCGGTGTCGATATGCATCGCGGCGACGAACCAGCCGGTGGTCACGGACCCGTTCTCGGTAACCGCGCCGTGAGCGAACTGCATATCGCCCTCGGCGGCGACGCGCAGCAGCACGTGCCTGCGGTCCACCGTCGGCCTGCCGCTCAGATAGGCGAACATCGCCTCCCGGCCGCGGTCGCGGTTCACGCCTGCGGGCAGGACCATCGCGAACTCGACGTCCTCGGCCAGCAGAGCAGTCGCCTCCCGCAACCTGCCGCTGTCGACCGTCGCGTAGTAATTCTCGATTACGTAAGTCATGAAGTGAATTTAGTTCAAATGATCGTTGCTTGTCGAGATGCCTCGGACGTTGGGCCGAAGCCCGTCGTCGCGGCCGGGCACCGGCGTTGCGAGGTTCCAGCACATCGCCTGCATGCCCGCAGTTGATGCACGAGTGCACCCGACGCAGCTCCAAGCCCGTCGAGCCAGTGCGGAACATGTGCGTTGCTCAGCACCGAAACTGGCGGTGCGTGGCCGCGGTGTTGGCGGCCGCCAGGCCGAAGACCAGTGCGGGCGCGATACCGCCGGTGTACGCATGGTGGTAGAGACCACCGATATCGGATCCCGCCGCATACAATCCGTCCACGATGCCACCGGCTGCGGCGAGCACCCGGCCCTGCTCGTCGATGCGGATCCCGTGGAACGGAAAGGTCAGCGCCGGACGGGTTTCGATCACGTAATAAGGTCCCCGGTCCAGTGGTGCCGAGTCGTGCAGGCGTGCGGGTTGCACTGCCACGCCGGCCGCGTTCGCGGCGCGGATCTCGGCCGCGATCGACGCACCGTCGTAACCCCACTCCGGCGGCAGGTAGGCGAAGTCCTCCAGGCTCTCGGCCATTCCACACCGGCCGCCGCGGCGTTGGGCGAGGTCGAACTTGTCGACCGCGATGGCGCCCTCGACGTAGCTGCCGAGAACCCAATCGCGATACACACGTTCGTCGGCGACGAGTAGTCCGCGAGACTCCGGCTGGTCGAGCAGTCGCATCGCGGTGAGGTGATCGCCCATCGTCTCATCGGTGAATCGGCGATTGTCGAGGTTGAACAGCAAGGCGTGCTCGCTGTAGTACAGCGACAGTGCGACGAAATCGCCGGAGTCGCGGAACGGAACGTCGGCCGGAACGAGGTGGCCGTAGAACCCGGACCGGGGTTCACCGGTTGCGGCGCCGACGGCTTCGGCCAGTCGCAAGCCGATCCCGGAGCTGGCGGGGTTCGAACGCAGCTGCATCACGTCCGCGTTCGGATGGATGTGCTCGCAGGCCAGTCCGGGATCGGCCTGGAACCCGCCGGTGGCGAGAATCGTTGTGGCGGAGTCGATTTCGAGCTCGGTTCCGTCCGGCAGGCGCAGGTGCGCGCCGGTGACGACTCCGTTGCGGCCGAGCAGTGCCAGGGTTTCGGTCTCGGTGAACAGTTCACCGTCGGCGGTGACCCGCCGTCGGCATTCGTCGATGTACTGGTTGGTGTCGAACTGGTGGCCGATGCCGTAACGCAGAATCGGCACGGCGTCGGCGCATTCGACACCGACTGAACGAATCCAGGCGATCGCGTCGGCGAACCCGTCCACGAGCGCCCCGCGCAGGGCCGGGTCACCGTCGGGGTTCACCTCGTCCATCACCTCATGCGTCGGCGCGGTCCACGCGTATCCGGCGTACCGCGCCGACCCGCCGACGGCCGCCGCCTTCTCGACCACCACGACCGAGCTGCCCCGGTCCAGTGACCGGGCCGCTGCCGTGAGCCCGGCCATGCCGGCGCCGATGACGAGTACGTCGGTCCGAATTACCTGCATTGTTGCTCCCTGAACGAAACCGCTGCCACGCAGCTCTCGGTATGACACATCTGATGTAGGCCGTGGGTCGGAGTCGAGCGTCAGACGGTAAACCGCCCGCCATTGCTGAGCAGCACCGCGCCGACGACGTTCGCCGCCCCCACGGAGGCGAGGTACAAGATGTTGTCGGCCAATTCCTCGGCGGTCGCATAGCCGCGGGTGGGACCGTTGTTCATCGCTGCCCGCAGATGCGCCGGTGTGCGCGCGGCCATCCCGGTGTCGACCGGGCCAGGCGCTACGGTGTTGACCCGAATTCCCAGGGGTGCAACCTCTTTCGCGACCGCCTGACTCAGCGCGTGCACACCGGCCTTCGACGCGGAATAGTGCGGATATCCGATCAGGGTGTCGAACGCCGAGGAAGATCCCACGGTGACGATCGCCCCGCCACCGGCTCCCCGCATGACCCGGACCGCCTCACGCAGCACGAAGAAGGTGCCGTCGAGATTGATCGCCATCACCCGACGCCAGTCGGCATCGTCCAACCGGGTCAGCACGTCCACGGGCTCGTTGCGCTCGGCGGCCTCGTATATCCACTGCTTGCTCTTGGGATCGTCGACGCCAGCCGCATGCACGACCACATCCACCCGGCCCTGCTCGGCGACGGCCGTATCGAACATCTCCCGCACCCGGGCCGAGTCGGAGACGTCGAGCCCGACCGGAAGACCGACGCCGATCGCGGCCGCATTCCGTGCGGCGGCATCGGCATTGATGTCGCACAAGTACACCGCCGCGGTGCCACGCTGGGCGAGCAGACGCGCGGTCGCCGCGCCGATCCCCGATCCCGCGCCGGTCACCACGGCGACCTTTCCCTCGAACTGATCCGCGGTCATCGTCTCTCTCTCGCCATTCGCACTGTTGCCCGGCCCGTTCAGCGGAAGATCGACTCCCAGTCGTTGCGGAACTTCTCGGCGCCGGCGCCGACGGTGACCTCGAGATTCTGCGCGGGCACATCCTGGGCGACCGCCAGTGCGCCGTCGATGCCGGGCAGCGCGGCCCCGTAGCCTGGCGAGGTCGCCTGTTGACCAGCCTTGGTGACCATGAAGTCGGCCACGACCTGGGCCGCGTTCGGGTGCGGCGCGGTGCCCAGGGCGAGTCCGTACCACTTCGCACCCCACGCGTACTTGCCCGCATTCCAACCGACCGGGGCACCGGCCGCGCGCTCGGGCAGCATCGGATTGCACATCAGTGCGGCGGTGATCTCACCCGAGGCCATGGCCTGGCTCAGCGGCTGGGTGCTCGGGTAGATGCGCGGCTTGTTCGCGGCCAGCTTCTGGAGGAAATCGCGTCCGCCGTAATGCTTTTCGATGAAATCGTAGTAGTCGATGTAGGTCGGGGAGGTGGCCGGGGCGACGATGCCGACCTTGCCGCGCAGCGCGGGATCGAGCAGATCCTGGGCGGAGTCGATGCCCTTGGGATACAGGTTGGTGTTCCAGCCGAAAATCTCCGATACCGCGGTGGGTCTTCTGCTCCGCACCGATCCGGGGCAGCAGTTCGGAGTCGATTCCACGCACCACCGTCAATTCGATATCGGCGTAGGCGGATTCGAACGCCTTCTTCAGGTTGTCGAGAACCGCCTGAGCCTCGGTGGAGTACAGCGTCACCGAACCCTCTTGTTCGCCGCCGCCACGATGTCGGCCCAGGAGCCCGAGACCGGCTGGGAGATCTTGGCGGAACTTCCGCAGCCTGCCAGGGCGAGCGCGACTGCCGCCATTACGACGGCAGTTCGGAATATCTTGTGCATCTTGCTCTTTCGCTTCATGCGGCCGTGTTCGAGCGCCGACTCGAGGGAGTCGTCCGAGCGACGGCGCATCCCCCGGTGGTGGCGTGCGCGACGTGGCATCGCTGCATCGCCCGCGGCCCGACCGCAGAGCGCTCGGTATCTGGTCGTGAAGACACTCGAAACCCGAACACTCCGGGCCGTTTGCAGGTTTACTTGGCCGGGGCCGGGGCCGGGGCCGGGGCGGGTGCGGGTTCGTTGATGGTGGTGAAATACTGCACCGCGGCCATGATCGTGAGCGGTGCGGTCACCAACAGCTGACCGACGACGGTGCCCAGCGCTCCGACGGCCACGATGCCGCCGAGGCAGCCGATCGCGGCGGCGGGGATGAACGGGCCGAACATGCCGACGATGGTCGCGGCGGCGACGGTGGCGCCGGCGATGCCGCCGAGCACGCAGCCGATTGCCGCGCCGCTCAGGCCACCCACCATGGTTCCGACGGTCGCGCCGGTGGTGATCGTGCTGGCCATCCGATTCCACGCAGCCTGTTCGCGGTCGTACGGGGTCTTCCAGGGCGCCGAGTCCTCATAGGGCAGGGCGACGGGCCGGTAGGTGGCGTGCGCGAGGTCGAAGTGGGGAGTGAGCGTCGCGGTGTGGCCGCTGATCTTCGCGGCGATGGGGAAGACGAAATCGTCCACCCGGAACGACAGGTTGGATCCGGCGAGCACGGTTCCGTTGGGGCTCTTGATCGTGAATACGCCGTTGTCGGCGTTCAGGGTTCCCGCGTCGGTGGTGATGACGGTGCCCGTCGGTGTGGCGGTCGTCTTGTAGTGGATCGCGTTCGGCGCCGGAGCGGCCTGCGCGGTTCCCGCGATACTGACGGCTCCGGCGACCAGCGCGCACGTAGCAGCGATTTTCCTCATCGGTATTTCCTCTCATCGGACTCCTCGGCTTCACCGCCGGGGAGGTGTAGTCCGGCGTGGGACGCCGGGGGTCGACGGTCGGCGGACCGGCCGGACCTGTACAGGGGAGTCAGGGGGTGGCTCGCTCGCCCGGTGGCACCGAATTCGATTCGGGCAGACCGGGTTCGAAAGGTCCGACGGGGTTGCTACCGCCGGAAGGATGCCTCCGCCGCGCGTGCGCGATGGCGTAGGGGGCGTCGAGCGCTCGACGGAAGCCCATCGCGTCCTGGGACTTTCACGTCATGCCCCGGTGAACGCGTACGGGCTCGAGGTGATCGTTTCAGCGGCGGCGTATCCCTCGGCGATGGCGTGCGCGACGCGACGCGGCACGGCCGCGTCGCCGATCACCTGAATGCGGGCGTGCGGCAACTCCTGCACGAACGGCTGCCAGTCTCGGGCGACCCGCTCGCCGACTGCGATAAATCGGTCGCAGCTCAGCTGAGAAGTGCTGCCGGACAGAATGTTTCGGTAGATCACTATGGTCTGCGCGGCGGCATCCAGCGCGGGGCTCACCTCGACAGGCGTGGCCTCGACAACGAAGGTCACCGGGTGGCCCGCCAGCCGCTTGCGCAGCTGGACTCGGCTCTCCGCGGGAATCGACGACGCGAACGCAGGCCCGGGAACGAGCACCGTGACCTCGGCCGCGTCGGCCGCCAGCGCCGACTCGACCGCGCCGACGGCCGCCCAGTACCCGAAGCCGTCGTCGGCGACCATCACCCGGCTGCCCGGCCCGATCCTGTCCCGGTCCAGGATGACCTCGGTGGCCGAGAACGCACCCTCCCTCGACATCTCCGTCGCCCCGGTGGCGATGATGATCTCGCCGAAGCCGTCCAGATCCGCCGGCCGCGCGGAGTGCTCGAGCTTCAGCGTCGCAGCGCCGATGTTGTCCTGATAGAACCGGAGCAATCGGGCCCACCCGTCCCGATGGGGCGCCTGCGAGGCGGTCCGCAGCTGCCCGCCGATGTGGGCACCGGCCTCGAACAACGTGACATCGTGCGTCGGCGCCAGTCGCAGAGTGGCCTCCAGCCCGGCGGGTCCGGCGCCGATGATCGCCACACGATTGCCGGGCCCGGGTCGTCGGCCGAGCCGCAGCGGCATCGCCGGACGGTCGCCCGAGCCGCCGGGGCCCAGGTCGGGATTGACCGAACACAGCAGCGCCGGAGTGAAAGTGCGGCAGTCCTCGTTGCAGGAGACGCATGGGCGGATCGTGGCATCGTCACCGCGGAGCAGCTTCTCGGCGATCTGCGGATCGGCAATGAACGGACGCGCCATGCCCACGAGATCGGCGCCGTCGTCCAACGCCGATTCGATGTCGCTGCGGGACCGAAACGCCTGCGAGACCAGCAGCGGCCGCGTCGTCGCGGCCCGCAAGCGGGCCCCGTGCGTCAGCAGCGGCGGCACGTCGGTGGCCATGTCCCGGACGTAGGTGGTGCGAACGCCCGCCGTCACATTGATGTAGTCGAACATCTCCAGCTGCGGCAGCAGCTCGCACAGCCCGTCGATGTCCAGGCCGGCCTCTTCGGCGCCGTCGATCGAAACCCGAACGCCGAGAACGAGATCCGCGCAGGCGTCGGTGATCGCCGCGTGCAACCGGTGCAGTATGCGGACCCGGCCGGCGATCGTGCCCGCATCGGCGCGGCGGTTGGACGCCGCGGACAGGAACTGCGCGAGCAGATAGCCGTGCGCGGCATGCAGTTCCACCGCGGCGAAGCCCGCTTCGGCGGCGTGCCGTGCGCTCACCACGAAATCATCGACGACCCGGTCGATATCGGCCTCGGTCATCGTGCGGGCACGCACCGGTTCCCGTGGGGACCGGATGGCCGACGGGCCGATCGGATGCCCCCAGATCTCCGCTCCCAGCGTCTCGCGCCCGAGATGCACCAGCTGACAGACCGGTATCGCACCCTCCTGGGCGATTGCCGCGGCGCGCCTGCGCAGCCCGGAGACGGCTTCGGGCCGCCACGCCTCGGTGGTGTTGCCGACCCGGTTGGTCGATTCCGGGCTCACCACCGTTCCGCCCGCGATCACCATCGCCGCGCCGCCGGCCGCGCAGCGACGCCAGTACTCGTCGTCTCCCGACTGCGCCAGACCACCTGCGACGGCGCCGGACCCGTGCGCGGTGGCTACCAGGCGGTTGGCCAGGCGCAATGCGCCGATCCGTAGCGGAGCCGACAGTGTGGCCATGAGATCCTCCTTGAACTGGATTCAATTCACATTATTGACACAGAGTGATTGACACCACAAGGCCCTCTGGCTTAGTTTCTCAAACTGACATCAGTTCAGTTAGGTGGATTCGGTGACCTTTCAGCAAACGCATCGCATCATCAGAACCCTGTCGAAGGCTGTGGCCATCGGCGCGGTCTTCGCCGCCGTCGCGGGCCTGAGCGCCTGCGGTGGGGCTTCCGGGACGACGAAGCCGGTATCAGGGAGCTGGTCGGACGTAGTCACAGCCGCAGAGCACGAGGGCAAGGTGGTGCTCTATTCCAGCCAGAAGCCGGCCAATCTGGACGCCCTGAAACGGGCGTTCGAGGCGAAGTATCCGCAGATCCACATGGAGTACGTGCGCGGAACCGATGCGGATATCAATCCGCGGGTGGAGACCGAGAACAAGACCGGCAAAGGCATAGCAGATGTGCATATGTTGACCGACATGGCCTGGGCGCAGACCGCCGCGCAGTCCGGCACCTATTCGTCCGACCTCGTAGGTCCCGACCTGCACGCCGCCGAGTACCGGCCGGAAGTCAGCCTGCTGCACAACCGCTTCGCGCTCACCAGCGCAGCGGTCTTCTCCCTCGGCTGGAACACCGCGGCCGTCCCGGGCGGACTGAAGGACCCGCGCGACATTCTCGATCCGAAGTACCGGGGCAAGATCGGCATCACCAACCCCACCGGTATCGCCGCGTACGTCGATATGTATCAGTATTACGAGAAGACCTACGGCGCGGACTACTGGAAGCGGCTCGCCGAGCTCGCGCCCCGGGTGTATCCGAGCGCCCTCGGCATCGCGCAGGCACTCACGTCCGGTGAAATCTCCGTCACCCCTTCTGTGCAACCGCTGACCACCGAGGTGGCCGCGGGCGCGCCGGTGAATTGGGTTCTACCGCAGTCGCCGTTCGGAACACCGTGGTACAGCCACGTCACGAAGGTGGCGCCGCATCCGAACGCCGCGCAGGTACTGGCCGATTTCATGGTCACCCACGACGGACAGGCCGCGCTCAATTCCGGCTACGCCGCGGTCTTGCCGGATATTCGCGGCGCGGTCGCCCGAGCCCAGGACCTCCCCACGCCGAATACGGCGAACCTGACGCCGGACAAAGTGTCGCAGTATTCCCAGGTTTGGTCGAAGCGCTTCCAGGGCTGATCGCCGACGCAACCTCCCAACCACTCCCCCATTGACGAAGGACAGCAGATGGACGAGACAGCCGAGCCGCTACGCGGCGTCAATGTGCTGGTGACCGGGGCATCCGGTGGAATCGGCGGCGCAACCGCGGAACTGTTCGCCGGACGTGGCGCGACGGTCTACCTCACCGATGTCCACGATGCCGCAGGGCGCGAACGAGCCCGCCGACTCGGGCCCGGCGCGCACTATCGCAAACTCGATGTGACCGCCGAATCCGATTGGCAGGCAGTCGTTTCCGAGATGGAATGGGCGGACCACCCGCTCCAGGTGCTGGTCAACTGCGCCGGCTCTGCGCTGAAGGCCCCGCTCGAGCACACCACACTGCAGCAGTTCCGCACGATCCTCGATCAGCATCTGGTCGGCACCTTCCTGGCCTTGCGGACCGCCGCGTCGGCCATGTGCGACGGCGGCGCGGTGGTCACCATCTCGTCGCTGCGCGGCGTGCTGGCCACAGCCGAGCTGGGCGCCTACGGCGCCGCCAAGTTCGGCGTCCGTGCGCTGACGAAGGTCGCGGCCCTGGAGCTGGCGGGCCGTGGTATCCGGGTCAATTCGGTGTGCCCCGGCAGCATCGAAACCGATATCACCGCGGGTCCGGGTTTCGAATCCGACGACGTCCAGGCCTATGTGCGCAGCATCCCGATGCAGCGCCGGGGTTCGGCCGAGGAGGTGGCCAAGGTGATCGCGTTCCTGGCCAGTGTCGACAGCGCCTATATCACCGGCGTGGACCTGCTCGTCGACGGCGGTACCGGCGCGGGCGTGCACACCCCCAAGCGACAGCCGCAGGAGGTATGAGCCGATGTCGCAATTCACCGTCGCCGGGCTCACCAAGACCTACGGATCCAACGTCGTGGTCGATCAACTCCACCTCGCGATCGAGGAGGGAGAGTTCCTGGTCCTGCTCGGTCCGAGCGGGTGCGGAAAGACGACGACGCTGCGCTGCCTGGCAGGATTGGAAACTCCGCAGGGCGGATCGATCACATTCAAAGATCACGTCGTCTTCGACGGACGGGCCCGGACGAATGTGCCCCCGCACAAGCGCAATATCGGGATGGTGTTCCAGTCGTACGCGCTGTGGCCGCACATGACGGTCCGGAACAACATCCGTTATCCGCTGAAGGTGCGGGGGCGCAAACAGGCGATCGCCGAGGGCGCGGTCGAGGCCGCCGCCGAGATGGTGGACTGCGGCGCACTGCTCGATCGCTATCCCTCCCAGCTCAGTGGCGGGCAGCAGCAGCGGGTGGCCGTCGCGCGCGGCCTCGTCGCGCAACCGGATCTGGTGCTGTTCGACGAACCCTTGAGCAACCTCGACGCCAGGCTGCGCGACCAGGTACGCACCCAGATCCACCAGTTGCACCAGAAATTGGGCTTCACCGCGGTATTCGTGACCCACGATCAGGCCGAGGCGTTCGCGCTCGGCGATCGGCTCGCGATCATGAAGTCCGGCAGGATCGAACAATACGACACACCCGAGCGGGTCTTCGAGAATCCGGTATCGGAGTACGTCGCGGCCTTCATCGGCATGGCCAACCGTCTCGAGCTGCACCGTGAGCACGACGGCTGGCGCACGTCGGCGGGAGACGCCATCGACCTGACCCATGCGCTGGTCCGGGGCGCGGCCGACCGGGGCTCGGCGGCGATTGCGCGACTACGTCCCGACGACGTGCTGTTACATGCCTCGGCTCAGGATGTGCCGCTGGGCAACGTCGTCCTGAGCGCGGAACTCGTCACCTACGAATACGGTGGCCGCTACTTCGAGGTGACGGTGGCGACCGGCAGCGAGCAACTCCTGCTGCGAGCGGACGCCGCGACACACGGTCCAGCGCTGCGCAACAGCCGCCCCGGTGCTCCGGTGGTGGTCAGTTTCTCGCCCGCGAGCCTCCGGATCTTCGCTCCGGCAGGCGATCTCGACCCAGCGGTACCCGTGGCGGTACCCGTGAGCGCGCAAGGACACGCCTGATGACCTCGTTGAGCATCACCGCCGCCGGACCGATCGCGATTCCGGCGCAGTGGCGGTCCCGGATCGGATACCTGGCCCTGCTCGCGGTTCTCGCCGATCTGGTCGTCGTGCCGATGATCCGGTTGCAGGCGCTGGCATTCCAGGACGGCGCGCACGGCTACCGGAGTCAGTACGGCCGATACGACATCGGCGAAACGATCCGGACCACGATCTTGCTGGCCGTCGGATCGCTGGTGATCGCGATGGTCCTCGGGACCCTGCTCGCCTTCGCCGCGAGCCGGCTGCCGGCCCGCCTGTCGTTTCTGCGCATCGTCCCGATCCTGCCGATCGTGATGCCCGCGGTCGCCAATATCGTCGGCTGGACGTTCCTGCTGTCCCCCGGGCCGGGTTATCTCAATGTGCTGCTACGCCACCTGCCCTGGTGGAGTGGCTCGGACACCGGACCGGTCGACGTGTACACGGTGCCCTGGATCGTCGTCCTCACCGGTTTCGGTCTGACCTCGTTCGTCTATCTGTTCGTCAGTGCCGGAATGCAGAGCATCAATTCCGAACATCTCGAGGCGGCTCAGGTCAACGGGTCCTCGACCGTCGGCGTGTTCTTCCGGGTCGTGCTTCCCCTACTGCGCCCGTCGCTGGTCTACGGCGGCGGCATCGCCCTGCTGCTGGGCCTGGGCCAGTTCACCGGTCCGCTGCTGCTCGGGCAGAACAAGGGCGTGAAGGTGCTGACCACCGAAATGTACAGCCGGGTATCGGAGTCACCGTCGGATTTCGCCGCGGCCGCGGCCGCGGGTTCGCCCCTGGTGCTCTTCGGGCTTGCGGTGGTACTGATCCAGAAAGGATTGCTGGGCAACCAGACTCGATTCGTCACCCACGGCGGCAAGGCATTCTCGGCGCCGCCGGGACGCTCGGCCTGGGCCTCGGTCACCATGGTGATCTACGCCCTGCTGGCCTTGGTCATCCCCCTGCTCGGGCTGGTCGTCGTCTCGTTGACGCCGTACTGGTCGGGCTCGCTGTCCCCGCACATCCTGACCCTCGCGAACTTCCGGAGTCTCGCCTCGAACCAGGCGATCGTGAACTCGGTGGTCACCAGCGTCGTCACTTCGCTGGTCGCCGTGGCGATATGCATTCCCATCGGCTACGCGGTGGCCACATTGCTGGTGCGCGGCAGGCGATTCCGGATCCTCGCACTGATCGCCGACCTCATCGCCGTGCTGCCGATGGGTATTCCAGCGGTCATCTTCGGTGTGGGATTCCTGCTGACCTATACCGAGCCGCCACTGATCCTGTACGGAACCCGCGCCGTCATCATCCTGGTCTACATCGTCCTGATGCTGCCCTACGCGATCCGGATGCAGATGACCGCGCTGCTCTCGCTGGGCAACACCTACAGTGAGGCGTCGGCGACCAGCGGAGCCTCACCGATGGTCACGAACATCCGGGTGATGCTCCCGCTGATGCGCCCGACCATACTCAGTGCCGTCGCGCTGATGTTCATCCTGCTCACGCACGAGTTCGCCGCCTCACTGCTGGTGCGCGCATCGACCACCCAGGTGATGGGCACCCTGCTGTTCGATCTGTGGGAGAACGGCTCCTATCCACTCGTCGCCGCGATGGCACTGCTGATGACCACGGTCACCACCGTGGGAGTGGCGGCGGCGATGCTCGTGGGCGGCCGGAACGTGTTGAGCAATCTGTGATTCGAACTGGGCGGCGAAGGCCGGAAGTGGAGAGATGGATATGACGACCGGTAGTGCGAGATTGCACGACAAAGTGGTCCTGCTGACGGGATCTTCCGGCGGCATCGGCGTGGAGATCGCGCGGCGGCTCGCCGGCGAGGGCGCCGTGCTCGTGCTGACGGATCTGGATGCCGAGGCATGCGCGCGGGTGGCGGCGGACATCCCGAATCCCGAACGACACCATGTGCTCGAGCTGGATATCAGCGACGAGCAGCAGTGGCGCAACGCGGTCGAGGTGGTCGCCGAGCGCTTCTCGGGCCTGGATGCGCTCGTCGCCAACGGCGCCATCGGCAGCCTGGCCACGGTGGTGGACGAAGACCTCGAGCGGTACAACAAGGTGATCGCGATCAGCCAGACCGGCACCTGGCTGGGTATGAAGCACGCCGGTGCGCTCATCGAGCGCACCGGCGGGGGGTCGATCGTCAACCTCTGCTCGATCCTGGGCACCGTCGGCGGACTGGGCAACAGTCTGGCGTATGCGGCAGCCAAGGGCGCGGTCCGGACGATGACCAAGAATGCGGCCCTGTACTGGGCGACCAAGGGTGTCCGAGTCAATTCGATCCACCCGGCATTCATCGAGACGCGCCAGTTGCTGGACCGATACGAGGGAAGTGACCGGCACCGGGCGATGCTCGAGCACACCCCGATGGGTCGGCTCGGCCGTGCCGAGGAGGTCGCCGCGGCGGTTGCATTCCTGGCCGGCGACGATTCGACCTTCATCACCGGCACCGAACTCTACGTCGACGGTGGGTGGACCTGCGCCTGAGCGAGGTGGGAAACGGCGGTGTGGACGTCTTCAGCGAGCGATGCCGAAGACGTCCACACCGTCGTTGTCCTTCGCGGTCAACACATTTCGAGCGACCAGCACATCGAGATGCGCGAGCGTCTCACAGGTGGCGAACATCCGGTCGAAGGTGCCCAGGGTGTCGAACTGGCGGTCGTGCCGCGTCCAGGTCAGTGCCCGCGCCACGATCGCTCCCGTGCACGGCGCGAGTTCGCGGACGACGGAAACTATCTGGGCGAACCGATGTTCGTGGTGAGCGAGCAGTGCGCGCGCTCGCCGGCCAACGCTCCCGCCGGGCAGGCCGTGCGCGGGCAGCATGACCGGTGCGTCGTCGTCGCTCAGTAGCGTCAGCGAGCGCAGGAAGTTGTCCAACGGCAGTTCCCATGGGCCGAGTTCGAACCCGATCGAAGGGGTGATCGTCGGCAGCACGTGGTCCCCGGTGAAGATCAGCCCTCGATCGAGGTCCCGAAAGACCATGTGGCCCTTGGTATGACCGGGAGTTGCCTGGGCGTGCAGACGGTACCCCGACAGCTCGACGGCGTCCGGCCGCAACCAGTGGTCGGGTGGCTCCCAGTCCTGTGGATCGAAGGGCTCGGCCAGGCTGCCGGTCCGGGCGCAGGTGGCGAGATCGCTTGCGCCCGCGCGGCGCAACTCGTGCAGGGCATTCTCGGGCTCGTTGGTGCCGAGACGGTGAATGGCCTCGAGGCCGGGAGATTCCTCGGCGCCCAGATGGACTCGGCACCCGTGCCTGCGACGCAGCTCGACGGCGAAGGTGTAATGATCGCGGTGCACGTGCGTGACGAACACATCGTGGATCTCATCGGGGGAACGGCCGATTCGAGCGAGCCCGGCGGCGAGTTCACGGTAGGTGTCCGGCCGATGCCAGCCCCCGTCGATCAATGCGAGGCCGGCATCGGTTTCCAGCACGTACACGTTGGTCGCACGCAATCCGTCCTGTGGCATTTGCAGCGGAATGCGATGGATGCCTTCGGCTATCGGGTAACACCCGGGTTCCGCCCAGTGTGTACTCACGCGGCGGTCTCGGTAAGCGGCACCATCGTCCGCTCGTCGCCGAACCAGATCATGCGCCGCCCCCGCATGGCGCCGACGTGCCGCACCGCGGCCTGCCATTCCGCACTCGCCAGCGCGGCGTCGAGCGCCTCGCGGGATTCGAAGCTCAGGATCGAGAGCCCATCCCAGCCTGCCGACTTATCGTCCATCGACTCGAGCAGTTCGGTGTGCTGCCAGCGCAGCAGTCCGGGAATGGGGTAGGTGACCTCGGCGTGTTCGCCGCGCCACCACTCGATGAACTGCTCGTGAGACCAATCACTGGGGCGGGATGCCAGAACGATGAGATTGTACACAATTCTCCTAATTGAATTCTGTTTGGTTTCTGCGGGCATGCCGAACCCGTGTCCGGAGGTGCCTCGGATTTACTTGACCAGAAGCCGGACGGCCGAGGTGCTGATCGTCTCCGTGATCTCGGCCAGGCTGAGATCGCCCTGGGGCCGGTACCAGCGCCAGATGCTGACGATCATGCCGAGGATCAACTGCCCGAGCAGACGCGGGTCACCGTCGACGAAGACGCCGGTGTCCATACCGCGCGACACCAGCCCGGCCCAGTTCTGTTCGATCTCCTGTACCAGTTCCCGGGAGCGCAGCCGTTCGGCCTCCTCCTTCTCGGACTGGCGCGGTGCGGTGAGCAGATCCATGTGGCTCTGCAGGATCCGCCGTCGCAGGGCGTCGGTCGGTGTCCCCGCCAGGGCTCCGGCGACCGCTGCGCGCAGAGCCTGCTCGGGGTCGTCCTGATTCTCGGTGGCGGCGACGAAGCGGTCGACGGAATCGGCCAGTTCGAGGCGCATGATCGTCAGCAGGCAATGCGCCTTGGACTCGAAGTAGTGATACAGCGCGGTCTGGCCGATACCGACCTCGCCCGCGACCGATGCCCACTTGGTCTGCTCGTAGCCGACCTGCCCAAATTTCTCGATGGCCGTGCTGAGGATATGGCTGCGCTTCGAACGGGCGCTCTCGCGGCGAGCTTCGGTATCAGCGACCATCGGTGATGTACCCCCATGCGTCTCGGATATATAGCTCGGTCGACATTACCCCACCTGAGCTGAACTCGAGTCAGTCGAGGTGGTCAAGCGGGCCGCCAGGCGAACCGCCTCCGACCGGTCCAGTTTGCCGACCCGGTTCTGTGGCAGATCCGACACGGTGAACAGATATTCCGGCCACTTGAACTTGGGCACGTCCGCGGCCGCGAGCTGCGTGGTGACGCTGTCCAGCGTCAGCGGGAGACCATCGGTGACGACCAGCGCGGCCGCCCGCTCACCGAGCAGATCGTCCGGCACCGCGACCACGCACACCTGGACGACCGCGGGCAGGCCCGCGATCGCCGCCTCCATCTCGTTGATGTCGATGTTGCGGCCACCACGGATGATGATCTGCTTCTGTCGGCCCAGAACGCGGATCGAGCCGTCGTCGGCGACCTCGACCAGATCGCCGGTGGGCAGAAATCCGTCGGGGGTGAGTTCCGGCGGCACCGGAACACCGTCCCTGGCGTAGCCCACGAACAACGACGGTCCCTTCACCTGGGCGTCGCCGACCTCACCCGGGCCCAGGATGTTCCCCGCGCCGTCGACGGCTCGGACCACGGTGCCCTCGAACGGGCGTCCGTCGCGGCCGAGGCGGATCGCGGGCGGGTCGTCGATCCGCGGCGTGGTGTGGCCGAGGCATTCGGACATGCCGAATACCCGCAGGAAGGTGGTGCCGAGGCGGCTCTCCGCAGCGGCCATGGCGGCCTCGTTCATCGGACCGCCGCCCACGGTCATAGCCCGCAGCGCCAACGCGCCCGGGGAATTGTCGACCAGCGACAGCTGCAGGGCCATGGTCGGGACCAACATCGTCCAGGCGACGCGATGGGCCGCCATCGCGCGCAACGCGGGAGCCGGAGACCATTTGTCGATCGTCACCATGCTCCCGCCCAGGTAAGCGGGCAGATACATGCCGAAGCAGAACGCGGCCACCGACGACAGTGGAACGAACGCTCCGACGGCGTCACCGGGCTGCATGCCCACGACATCGATCGTGCGGGCGCAGGCGTAGCGGATAGCCTCCTCGGACTGCACAACGCATTTGGGTCGGCCCGTGGATCCCGAGGTCATCGCGATGGCCGTCCCGCCGCGCCAGCGTTCCACCGGTCCGAACGGCCCCGGCCGGGCACATACCACTCGACCGGCGAAGGTGGTCTCCCGGATGGCGAAGCGGGCAGGCACGTCCCACCGATCCAGCGGCTCGGGCTCGGCGAACACCAGATCCGGCGCGATATCGGCAACGGCGAGGCGGAACTCGGAGTCGGCCGCGTGCGGGCTCAGCACCGCGACGACCCCGCCCCGCATCCCGACAGCGAGCGCGGCGGCCACGGTGTGCCAGGTGTTGTCCGCCTGCACGAGTACCGTCGGGGCGCCTGGATCGATCGCCTCGATGCGGGCGGCCAGGGTCGATGCCGCTGCGACGATCTCACCGAGGCTATGTTCGCCGAGCTCGTCGACGACCGCGATCCGATCCGGGCTGTGCTGTGCCCGCTCGAGCATTTCTTTCGCAAGTGTCTTCATCGCCTGTTCCTCGTAGGTCTATCCGATCCTTCACCGCACACGGATGGACATCAGCCCGCCAGCGGTGGCGGGACCAGCACGGCACGTCCGGTGATGTCTCCATCGCGCAGACGCTGATAGATCTCGACCCCGTCTGTGAGCGGGTAGGCCGTGGCCGCCACGTGCAGCGCCCCGCGTCGCACCATGTCGACCACCGCGACGAGGTCTGTGCGCGGGCCCCAGAACGGTGCCGTGATCTCCCATCCGGCCGCGAGGCCGACATCCTTGCCGACCTCGACTCGAGCACCCGCGCTGCCCACCACCGTCAGGCGGCCACCCGGGGCGAGGATTCGGGTAGCGGGCCCCGTCGTCTGCGGCGCGCCGACGAAGTCGATGACCAGATCCGCGCCGTCGGCTACGGCGGTCCGCGCGGAATCCACGTCGGCGAATGCCGCGTCGGCGCCCAGCCACAGGGCCATCGCCCGTGCGTCGGAGCGGTCGTCGACTGCGACGATTCGCCCGGCACCGAGGTCGCGCAGGATCTGGACGCCGAGATGGCCGAGGCCGCCGATGCCGATCACCACACAGATCGCGTGCTCGTCTATCAGAGCGGCGTGTTCCTGCACTGCATGGTAAGCCGTCAGTCCGGCATCGGTCAGCGGCGCGGACCGGACCGGGTCCAGGCCGTGGGTGCGCACGAGATGCCGGGCCGACGGGACCAGCATCGCCTGGGCCAGGCCGCCGTGATATCCGAGGCCGTTGCCTATCGGTGGCGGCGCGCCGAGGGTGCGCGGACGCAGCCGCAGGCAGTAGTTCTCCCGGCCCCGCGCGCAGTTTCGGCAGTGCCCGCAACTCCAGATGCCGTGCACCACAACGGTTTCACCGATCCATCCGGGGGCGACGTCCGGTCCGGTCGCGACCACGGTTCCGGCAACTTCGTGCCCGAGGGTCAGCGGCAACGGGCAGTCGAAACTCGCCACCGCCGCGTCCATCACGTGCAGATCGGATCGGCACAGTCCTGCGGCGGTGACCTGGAGCAGAAGTTCCTCGCCGACGGGCTGCGGTACCGGTACTTCCCGCGGTTCCGGCGGCCGCCCCCATTCGGTCAGCTGTATGGCCAACATCAGCGTGCCGTCCATCCGCCGTCGACAACCACCGTCTGGCCGGTCACGTACGACGACGCATCCGAGGCGAGGAAGAGCACCGCGCCGTCGACCTCCCCGGCCGCACCGCCCCGACCGAGCATGGTGTTGCGCCGAACCCAGCCGGCGGACTTGTCGTTGCTGAACAGCCCGTCGGTCATCTCGGTATCGAACCATCCGGGCACGACGGCGTTGACGCGAATCCCCCGGCGTCCCCACTGACCCGCGAGTTCGCGGGTCAGTCCCAGAACTCCCGCCTTGGATGCGGCATAGCTCGCCCCGCCGACCGGCGCCGTCGAGGCCAGTCCGATGATCGAGGAGATATTGATGATCGACGCGCCTCGTCCCTCGGGCAGCCGTTCGGCCGCGTACACGGCGAGATGGAATCCGGCAAGCAGATTCACCTCGAGCAGGGCCGCGAAACCCTCGGCCGATTCCTGCTCCGCCTGCGACGGTCCGGGCATGCCCGCGTTGTTGACCAGCACGTCCAGGCGGCCGGTCTGTTCGTAGCAGCGATCCACCAGTGCCCGGCGATCGTCGTCGAGCGTGACATCGCAACCGATCGGCACGATGCGCGGATCGCTGTCGGCCAGGGCGGCCAAGCGGTCGGTGCGGCGAGCCGCGGCGAACACCGTGGCCCCGGCATCGGCGAGCGTCTTGGCGAAGCCGAGCCCGAGGCCCGACGAGGAGCCGGTGACCACGGCGGTCCGGCCGGGCAAGCCGAACAGGCGGGTGAGGGTATCGACGTCGGCGGTAGTCCGGGTGTCGGTCATTGCAGGATCCATCTCAGTACACCGCGGTCCGGCCACCGTCGACCGGAATGATCGCGCCGGTGGTGTAGCTGGCCGCATCACTGGCGAGATGGGTGACGAGTCCGGCGATTTCCTCCGGCCTGCCCAGCCGTCCCGCCGGCAGCCGATCGACGATCTTAGCGATGAACTCGTCGTCCCAGTGCTCGGCCATATCCGTCGCGAACCCGCCCGGCAGGACACAGTTCACCCGGACCGTCGGCGCGTACGCCTGAGCGAAGGCCAGGGTCAGGGCGTTGAGCCCGCTCTTGGCGGCCGCGTACATCGTTTCCGACGGGCTCGGCCGCAGGGCGCCGATGCTGGAGATGTTGATGATCGATCCGCCGTCGGCATCGGCCATCCGCGCGCCGGCCGCGGCCATCAGCCGGAACGGCCCCTTCAGATTGACCTCGATGGTTTTGTCCCACAACGATTCCGTCACGGAAGCGAGATCGTCGGCCACCGGTGCGATGCCCGCATTGTTCACGACGATGTCCAGCCGCCCGAACTCCGCGATGACCCGATCGAGGGCCGGCTCGATGGCGTCCCACTTGCCGACGTGCAGTTCCAGCGGATGGGCGCTGCCGACCGGGGATTCGCCCAGTCTCGCCACCGCCTCCTGGCAGGCCGCCAGTTTCCGGCTCGACACGATCACCGTGGCGCCCGCGTCGCGCAGTCCCCGGGCAATGGCCAGTCCGAGCCCTCGGCTGGCGCCGGTGACCAGGGCGACCTTGCCGGTCAGATCGGATGTGTTCATCGGTATTTCTCCACTTCGAGACGGGCGATCGTGCGCAGATGCACCTCGTTGGGGCCGTCGGCGATCTGCAGTGCCCGGGTGATGGCGTGCATCCGGGCAAGGACGGTGTCGTTGCTCACCCCGGCGGCGCCGAAGGTCTGCACGGCGCGATCGACGACGGTGTGTGCCACCTCCATCGCCGCGACCTTGATCGCCGCGACTTGCGAGCGCACTGCGGCATTACCCTGAGTGTCCATCAGCCAGGACGACTGCAGCACCAGCAACCGGATCTGATCGATCTCGATGCGGCTGCGCGCGATCCACTCGCGGACCACGCCCCGATCGGCGAGCGGGCCACCGAACGCGGTGCGTTCCAGTGCTCGGCGGCACATCAGCTCCATGGCTCGTTCGGCCATGCCGATGGCGCGCATCGCGTAATGCATGCGGCCCGGCCCGAGCCGGCCCTGGGCGATGGCGAAACCATCGCCCTGCGCGCCCAGCATGTTCGCCGCGGGCACCCGGACATCGGTGAATTGGACCTCACCGTGGCCGAGACGATCGTGGAAGCCGAACATCGGCAGATCGCGCAGCACCTCGATGCCGGGAGCGTCGGCGGGCACCAGGATCATGCTCTGCTGGCGGTAGGTCTTCGCCTCCGGATCGGACTTGCCCATGAAGATGATCAACTTGCAGTCCGGATCGAGAACTCCGGAGATGTACCACTTGCGCCCGTTCAGAACGAACTCGTCACCGTCGCGGCGAATCGTCGAGGTGATGTTGGTGGCGTCCGAGCTGGCCACCGCGGGCTCGGTCATCGCGAAGGCGGAGCGAATCCCGCAGTCCAGCAATGGGTTCAGCCACTGTTGCTTCTGCTGCTCGGTGCCGTACATGGCCAGGATCTCCATGTTGCCGGTGTCCGGCGCCGAACAATTGATCGCCTCGTTGCCGATCACCGAGCGCCCCACCACCTCGGCCAGCGGCGCGTATTCGAGGTTGGTGAGGCCCGCGCCCAGGCCGTCGTGCGTCATGAACAGGTTCCACAGACCCCTGCGCCTGGCCTCGGCTTGCAGATCGCGCATGATCTGCGGCTGCTCGTGCGGGTTGGCATTGGCGGCGATCTGCGCCTCGTATACCGGCTCGGCCGGATACACGTGGCTGTTCATGAAGTCTTCGAGTTCGACGAGCAGATCCCGGGTGCGGGCGGAGTAGGAAAAGTCCACAGTGCGGCTCCTGAGCGGGAGGGCGAGGGTCAACCGGCTAGTAGCGCGGTTCCGGTCTCGATGAGGCGAGTGATGGTCGCGGGCAGTTTTTCCTGGTCCGGATCGTGGTGCCGGCCCTCACGATGCCTGCGGAGGTTGTGGCCCATGATCGCGGCCATCTTGAGCCGCCCGAGCGCGTCGAACCAGGTTTGCTCGGCGAGCGCGGGTCCGCCGGCGCAGTAGATGTCCAGCAGTTCCGCCGCGCTGGGCAGACCGGGCAACTCCCGGCCGACACCGGGGAAATTGCTGCCGTCCGCGAAGACGTGGAACCAGCCGAGTTCCACGCGCGGATCGCCCATGCTCCAGATCTCCCAGTCGATCAGGGCGACCGGTTCCGGGCCGGCGGAGATGATGTTGCCCAGGCGATAGTCGCCGTGCACAAGCGTCGGCGTCATCGGTTCGGGGATCCTGTGCTCGAGCAGTGCGAGCAGCCGGTCGCCGCCGGCGACCAGTTCGGGTGGCACGGCGCCGAGGGTGCGCGCCCAGCGGGCGAGCTCCTGGGCCGGCGTCAGCGCGGGCACGGAAATGTCGGCCGGATCGACCGCGTGCAGCGCTGGCAGTAGCTGCGCGGCGCGGCGCATCCGGGCCGCGGCCAGGTCCGCGGCGACCGCGGGATCGTCGAGTACCGGCTCCAGCGACTCACCGACGACGAGTTCCATGGCGAACCAAGCGGGTTCGTCGCTGTCCACTACCGCGATGCGCGGCACCGGCACGGGAGTCTGCGCCAACACCTGCATGATGTGTGCCTGACGCAACATGTCGTGGCGGCCGATCGGTTTGCTGCCCTCCGGCACCGCCTTGACGACATACGATTCGCCGCTGGTTTCCGCCCGGAAGGTCAGACCGGAATGGCCGCCGGGCAGCCGTTCGAAGGATGTCAGGCTCACGCCGAGATCGGCGCGCAGTCGCGCTGCGACCCGCTGTTCCAGTGTCGGGCTCATAGGCGCGGCTCCTTGGGCAGGCCGAGCACGCGCTCGGCGATGATGTTGTGCTGGATCTCGTCGGTGCCGCCCGCGATCCGGTATCCGGGCGCGCCGAGCACATGTTCGGTCCACGCGAAGGTGCCCCACGCGCCGGAATCGGCGGCCAGGTCGCGGCCGAGCAGCAGCCGCACGACCTCCGAGGTCCGGGCCATCGTGTCGGTGGCCAGCAGCTTCCCGATCGATGCCTCGGGTCCCGGATCGCGCCCGGCCACCACGGCCGCGGCCACCCGCATGGCGGCGACGCGCTGCACGTAACCGCGAGTCACCAGATCGGCCACTCGGTCGCGTTCTATTTCGCTGAGGGCACGATCCAGATTCCCGGCCAGCGCGATCGCGCGATCGGCATTGGCCAGACCCAGATTGGCCCCGTCCAGGCGCTCGGCCGCCAGCACCGTCAGCGCAACCTGCCAGCCCTTGCCGACCGGCCCGAGCCGATGGCCGTCGCCGAGGCGAACGTTGTCGAGATAGACCTCGTTGAATGAACTTCCCCCGGTCATCTGCCGGATCGGGCGCACGGTGACGCCGGGAGCGTCCATCGGAACCAGGAACACGGTCAGGCCCGCATGTTTGGCGACGGCCGGATCGGTCCGGCACACCGCGACGCCGAGGTCGGCGATCCGGGCGCCGGAGGTCCACACCTTGTGCCCGTTGAGAATCCAGGCATCGTCGTCGGTCCGGACCGCCCTGGTCCGTACCGCGGCCAGATCCGACCCTGCCTCGGTCTCGGAGAAGAGCTGGCAGGCGATGACATCGGTGCGCAGCATGGCGCGGACATACCGCTCCCGCTGCTCCTGGGTGCCCCACTGGTCGATCGCCGGTGCCACCAATTGCTGTGTCACCGAGAACATTTCGGTGCGCTTCGGCAGTTCGAAGGCTTCCTCGGCGCGCCGGAACGCGAGTACGTGCGACAGCGGGAGCTCACGGCCGCCGTAGCCGCGCGGCCAGTTCAGCGCACCCCAGCCCGCGTCGAATTTGGCGCGTTCGTAGGCGCACACGCGTTCGGTCTCGGCACGCTCCTGCGCTTCGGTCCAGTTTTCGAAGACCGCGACCGAGTCGGACCCACTCCCCCACGGACTCTCGGTGCGGGGTGCGGCCACACTGGCCAGCCAGGATGTGGCTTGTTCAATGAACTGGCCCAACTCGGGAATTACTGGTTCGGACACTGTTTTCCCTCGATCGATGTGCTCGGCTCACACCGAGAGCACGGTGCAGGCGCTGATCCCGGGCGCCCCGTAGACGTGTGTGAACCCCACCCTCGGCGTCCCCGGAACCTGTCGGGCTCCCGCCGCGCCGCGCAGCTGGGTGACTATCTCGTGGACCTGACGCAGCCCCGACGCGCCGATCGGCTCACCGTTGGCGATGCAGCCGCCATCGGTATTGACCGGCAGGCGCCCACCGATCTCGGTATCGCCCGCGGCCAGCATCGCCTCCTGCTCGCCGTGTTCGCAGAAGCCGCATTCGGCCATGTGCATGATCTCCGCACCGCTCTCGGTGTCCTGCAGCTGTGCGACGTCGACGTCGGCGGGACCGAGGCCGGCCTCCTCGAACGCCGCGGCTGCCGCGTCGGAGCTCACGCTGGTCGGTTCGCCGCTGCCCTGGATCGCCGGGCTGAACACCTCGAAGGAGCCGAAGCGGCGGGTGCGGTGACTGATCGCGCGCAGGCGGATGCCGTGGGCGCCGAGGCGCCGGGTCACGGGCTCGCTCGCCACGATCACCGCGGCGCCACCAGTACCGGGTGAGCAGAACATGAACCTGGTCAGCGGGTCGTTCACCATGGGGGCCGCCGCGATCTCTGCCGCGGACATCGCCTCCGTCCGCCAGGCGTTGGGGTTGAGACTGCCGTTGCGGTAAGCCTTCTCGGCGACCCTGGCCAGCGTCATGGTGGAGATGCCGTGCAGTCGCATGTACCGGTTGATCTTCGCGCCGAAGAACTGTGTAGTGACCATCAGCCCGGCCTCGCCGTAGCCGTGCGGCAGACCCCATTCCTCCGGCGTCGGGTCGAACGCACCGCGCGGATGCTTGTCGAAACCCACGGCCAGCGCGATCTCGGCGATTCCGGAGCGGACGGCATTGACCGCGCCGAGCAGTGCGCTGCCGCCGGTCGCGCAGCCGTTCTTGACGTTGGTGAACGGTATTCCGGTGAAGCCCAATTCGGCGACGAGGGTATCGGCCAGCCCGGAGCTGTCGCTCCCGCCGCAGGCCAGCTGGATGTCCGGCCACGTCAATCCGGCGTCGTCGAGTGCGGCGTTGATCGCGACGACCGCGAGCTGCCGGCCGGTGACCTCGGGCTGCCTGCCGAACCTGGACAGCCCGGTGCCGATGATCGAGACCGACTGTGTCACTGCGCTTTACCTTCCTGAATGAACGTGAGAGTCGCGAACCGGGGCACCGGCGCGACGGCGACCAGCCGCACCCGTGCCCCGGCCAGTTCGGCGAAGTCGGTGCAGTCCAGGACCGCCTCGATCCTGATGCCTTCCGGAAGTTCGACATATCCGACCGCGAACGGCGAAAAGCCCTCGCCCGGAACGACATAGGGCGGTGACTTGGGCGCGAACCGCTGCACGGTGTACGCCCAGACCACGCCGTGGTCGCTCAGCGGAATCGTGGTCGAGGTCGGAGTGGCGCACCGCCCGCACATCGTGCCGGCCGGGAATGCCACGGTGCCGCACGTCGTGCACCTGCTGCCCTCGAGTGCGAGGACCTCCGGAACGCCCATGTCTTTTCCTTCTTACGTCGACGGAAAGGATTGAACCGATTCGCGGTTCAGCGACCGACCCACTTCGGCTGGCGCTTCTCCAGGAAGGCGTTCACGCCCTCGGCGGCGTCCTCGGACTGCAGCGCGTTGCCGACGGCCAGGTGCTCCATCACCATCAGCGACTGGATGTCGGCATCCAGGCCGCGGTCGATGGTCATCTTGGTGAGCTTCATCGTGAACGGGCTCTTGTCGACGATGGGTGCGGCGAAATCGGCCACCAACTGGTCGAGTTCGGCGGCCGGCGCCGAAGCGTTGATGAGGTCGAACGCGGCGGCCTGCTGACCGGTCAACAGCTTCCCGGTCAGCATCAGCTCCTTGGTCTTGCGGATGCCGATCATCCGCGGCAGCCGGTAGATCGGGCCCGCGCCACCGAACAGCGCCCGGCGGATGTGGAAGTCGCCGATCTTGGCATCGTCGGCCGCGACGGCGAAGTCGCAGGAGATCATGAGCTCGAAACCACCCGCGGTGACATAGCCCTCCAGCACCGCGAGCGACGGGGTGTTCATCGAGTACAGGCGGTCGCAGACCTTCGCCGAGAGCACTGCCACGTCCATGGAGGTGGTCTTGCCGACATAGTTCGCGCGCAGTTCGTCGAGGTCGAAGCCCGAGCAGAAGGTGTTCCCGCGCCCGCGCAGGACGAGCAGTTTCAGCTCGGGGTCGTTGTCGACCTCGACGATGATCTCGTCGAGACGGTGCAGCAGTTCGGTGGTGACGGCGTTCTTCTTGTGCGGGCGGTTGAGCCAGACCCGCGCGATGTCGCCGTCCTTCTCGAGCACGATGTGGTCGGTGTCGATCATGTGACCTCTTTCGATCGGGGAAGTTCCTGAACTGGATTCACTTCAGTTTTACCGCCTTGGATCGTCGGCGTCAATACGCGCCGTCGACCACAATCCGATGTGGCGGCCCCACCGCTCACAGTCCGACGAGGGCGGCTATCGCGCTCCGGTGGGCACGGGAACCGCCCTGTGCCGCTTGGTTTCCCATGACGCGACGAAAATAGGAGTGAGCAGGGTGCTCCCAGGTGAAACCGATCCCGCCGTGCAACTGGACAGCCTCGGCCGCGGCCTGGACGGCCGCGTCGGTACACACCGCACCGGCCACCGCAACCGCCAGCCTCGCCGCATCCGGGTCCTCGGCGAAAGCCGCGGCCGCATACCGGGAAGCCGATCGCGCACGCTCGAGCAGGACCAGTAGATCGGCAAGTCGATGCTTGACGGCCTGGAAGGAACCGATCGCCCGGTCGAACTGGCGGCGCGTCGACGTATAGGCCACAGTCATCTCCAGCAGCATGTCGATGATGCCGGTGTTCTCGCTGGCGAGGGCGAGGGTGGCGAGATCGCGCAAGCGTGTGGCCGCGGCGGCGGTCTCCTCCGGTTCGGTGAGGGCGACGGCCGGACAGCCGCGCACCGTCACGTCCGCCTGTCGGCGGGTGGGATCCAGGACCGTTCGCTCGGTTCGTATGCAGTCCTCGCCCAGACGCAGGGCGAACAGGCGGCGTCCGTCCGGGCAGTCCGCGGATGCGACGATCACGTCGGCGGTTCCGCCGCAGGTGAGGTGAGTGGCGGTGCCATCGACGACCCATACGGCTGATGTCCGGGCCGCACGCAGATCGTCCGTCGTGGCATCGAGAGCGCTGAGGGTGGACAGCAGGTTCCCAGCCAGTACGCCCGCCAGGAGGTCGTCGTCGCCGGGGCGGGCCAGCAGCAGAGCCTGCACGCCCAGCACAGCGGAGCTGTAGACCGGCTCGCAAACCAGTGCGCGCCCGCACTCCTCGAGAATCGTCGCCAGTTCGGCCACGCCGTATCCCAGCCCGCCCCGATCCTCGGATACGGCGAGTGTGGTAACCGACATGTCATCGACGAGGGCCCGCCACAGCGATGCCGAAAACCCGCGTTCCGTGGAAGAGGCTTCGCGAACCTGGGTGATGTCGCCGTGTTTACCCAGCAGCGCCCGCAGAGATTCACGCAGGGCGGACTGCTCCGGACCGGGTATGAACCCAGCCGGTTCGGAACGTGGCCAGCGGATTTCGCCCGTGGCGGCCAATGGTACGGACATGATCCTCCGATTGAGTTGAGTTCGGTTCAATAGTTTGAGGGTAGCGAGAACGCGTCTCGACGAGAAGGCCTGAGCTGAACTAAATTCATTTCATGAGATATTCGCCGGCGGACTGACCGCGTTCGCCGACATCGGGATCCACGAGCAGGCCCGATGACAACAAGATCGACGACGCGGAGACGGCCGAGCAGGTAAGCGCGCGCCGGGATCCCGGATGACGTGCAGCACCGGGAGAGGCGGCGACTGGCCCTGGACATGCTCGATCAGATGATCGCCCCACCCACCAGCGGGTCTACCAATGGGTCCGCCGACGGGTGGGGCCTGCCGACACGCCCAGTGATCGGTCCGGTTACGGCAACGCGACCGAGTTCCGGCTGGGACTCACCGCACGCGGACTGGTCTACGTCCTACAGGTCGAGCGCATCACCGTCGCGCGGGGATAATTCCTGCTGAACCGTCCAAGATGTCCGGCTCTTGGGTGGTCACAGCCCGTTGGTGCGCGCGATCAGCTCGCTGACCGAGATCCTCGAGGGTTTGCGACTCCCGCAATTGCGCCAACCCGAGCTGGTCGAGAAGGCCTTGGGCCGGCAGGCCATGGCACTGCTCGTCGCTCTCGACACCGCCTGCGCCGGTGCTGCCGACCTCGAACAGGCTGCGGCCGAGGAATTCCGCAAACACCTCGACCACGCCATCATCACCAGCTTTCCCGGCCTGGCCGACCTCACCGGCGCTCGGGTGCCGGCCGAGATCGGCGATGACAGAACCAAATTCGCCACCGACCGCGCGCTGAAGGCCTATGCCGGATCCGCACCGGTAACCGCGCATCCGGCAAGACGATCTCCATCACCCACCGCCGAGTCAAGAACGACCGCCCGGCCGCCGCCGGCTGGGTCTGGGCATTCACCGCCGCCGGTCGATACGGCCCCGCCCGCGAGCACTACCAACGCCGTCGAGCACACGGAGACCGGCACGCGGCGGCACTGCGGCACCTGTTCAGCAAGATGCTCGGACAGCTCCACCACTGCCTCCAA
This sequence comes from Nocardia sp. GP40, assembly GCF_050434125.1. Lineage (NCBI taxonomy): Bacteria > Bacillati > Actinomycetota > Actinomycetes > Mycobacteriales > Nocardiaceae > Nocardia > Nocardia sp. GP40. Next base: position 470,488 of record NZ_JBNPVW010000006.1, read on the forward strand.
TCTCGCGAGCCATTCGATCCCATCAAAGCCTTCGGTCACCCAACCGCAGCACCGCCCGAGGAAACTGCCGCTTGACTTTTAAAGTCATCGGAGGTCTTGCACGCGAACCGTTCCGACGCACCCATCACCTGCCCGAGCATGTCGACAGCACGGCGCTTGGCCGCTGGGCTCAGAATTTTCCAGTCAAGATGGAGCCCGCTCACCGCACTAACGCGGAACCGTAGGTGTGACTCGGAGTTTTCCTGAGACCAGCGGGTGTCCCGCTAAGGACCCATCGGCCCGCGATTCCGATCGGCGCGGCGGGCTTGCTCACCGCATCGGCCGGGCTCGGGGTGTGACCCAGAAGTTTCCCGACTCCACGAAACCAGGGGAACATCAGCTGGCGCGGGTGGACGTCACAGCCGCCCCCGACCTGACTGCGGCTTACCCGGAACGGACCTCGGCGCGCGTGCATGTCTTTCTCCACGACGGCCGGGAGTTCCACCGCGAACAATCGGACTTCGAGGGATCACCGACGCAGCCGATGTCGTGCGAACGTGTCGTGGAGAAGTTCCATTGGCTCGGCGAGCCGTTCGCCGAGGCGGCAGTCCGCGCGGAGATCATCGCGGCGGTGGAGCACCTCACCAAGGATCTCTTCGATCAGCAATGCCCGCCCGTATGGCCGGCTGTGGCTGTGTGTCGCGTTGCGCACCGCTTCGGCCAGCAGCACCTTCAGGTCATCACCTACACGAGCCATGAGGGCACTCTACTTTCGCAATCTTGCTCGAACATTTATTCGATCATGGATCGCAGGCGCCACTTGACCGAGCGGTAAGCGGCATGAGCGCTCACTTGGACATCACGCATGATCAGCACACGGCACTGGACGGCAGGCAACACCGCCCTGCTGGACAGGTTCAGGACTGGCGCTGCTCCACCGCGTACGGTGAGTGGAGTCGACGACCAACACATCCGCCTCCGTCCGAGTAACAGTTGCCCCTACCGGAATGGATACGCACATGCAGATTCAGATCAACACCGACAGCAATATCGATGGCGGCGAAAAGCTGATCCTGCACATAGAGGAAGAGATCGCTTCGATGCTCGAGCACTTCAGCGACAAGATCACCAGCATCGAAGCACACCTCAGTGACCAGAACGCAGGCAAAGGCGGACCGGATGACAAGCGATGCGTGCTGGAGGTCCGTCCGTCCGGTCAGCCTCCGGTCGCGGTGACCCACAACGCTACAACCATCGACGACGCCTGCCGAGGTGCGGCCGAGAGCATGGCACATCTGCTCGCCAGCCGGTTCGACCGCCTGCACGAGACAAAGGGCGGCGACTCCATCAGGCACCCGCACACCAACTGAGTCAGATCGGCAGGCCAGCACCGGGTTGCTCCGTGCCTCCACGATCACGCATCCTCTCATCAGTAGTGATGCGCTGACCTGTTGAGACCAAGATCGTTTTCGCCCCAGCCTGCCGCGCGATCAGCGGCATTACCGGACATCGGTTCGGGTGAGATGCCTGCGGCAGCTTCTGACCTCTGGCCGTAAGGGTGAAATCTGACAGCGCTTATCGGCGAATTCTGACGTCAGTTGGGCCCCGGTTCGGGCGTCCCGTATCGGTGAAATTCGACGTCATTGTCGGCTGGGGATCCCGAGGCTGTCCCAGTCGCAAAGTAGCGCTTTCTCGGATGATCATCAGCTGGTCCGCGGTGGGTTCGGACCGGGCTTTGCCGGTCGTGCGCCTGGTTCAGCTCTGCGGGTTCAGTCCAGCCACGGTCAGTCCGAACAGCCGCTCCGCCTGGGCGGCGGGGTCGGGGTGGTGTTCGGTGGCCAGGGCGATGCCGACGATCAGCGCGATCAGGTCGGCGACGGTGACACCCTTCGTCACCGCGCCGTCCTGAATTGCGCGGCGCAGCAAAGGTTTTCCGGCCTCTTCCAGCGCCGCCGAGCAGGCGTTGTCGCGTATCGGGTCGGATCCGGCAGTGTCATGAGCCAGCGCGACTGCCAGGCCCCGGGCGCGGACGCAGTAGTTCACCACCTCGGTCAGCCATTCCAGCAGCGCGCCGCGGCTGTCACCGGTGCCGGTCAGGTCGTGGGCTCGGGCGCACAGGGCCTCGATCTGTTTGCGGGAGACCGCTTCCAGCAATGCCTGGCGGGTGGGAAAGTGCCGGCGCACGGTCGCCGAGCCGACCCCCGCGATACGGGCGATCTGTTCCAAGGAGGCACTGGCACCGTGGGCGGCGATCTGCTCCTCGGCCACGGCGAGGACTCGTGCGTAGTTGCGGCGAGCGTCCGCGCGCTGCTGTTCGGGCATGGCGTCACCTCCAGTCTTGCCAAAACGGCGGGGTCCGCCATATTCTACCGGAGAATAAATGGCGGGCCCCGCCGTTTAACGGATGAACATTCGAGGAACACCATGTCCACAGATTTCGCACCCGTCCTGGTCACCGGCGCCACCGGGCGACAGGGCGGCGCCACCGCCCGCGCCCTGCTCGCGGCAGGCGTTCGAGTCCGCGCCCTGGTGCGCGACCCTGCCACCGACCGGGCAAAAGCCGTCGAAGCGCTCGGCGCCGAACTGGTCACCGGCGATCTACACGACCGAGACTCGGTGATCCGGGCCGCCACCGGTGCCCGCGCAGTGTTCTCCGTACAGATGCCCAGCATGACCGCGGACAGCGTCGACTTCGACGGGGAGGTGGCCCAGGGCGTCAACCTCATCGAGGCCGCGTTGGCCGCCGGAGTTCCGCAGTTCGTGCACACCTCAGTCTCCGGCGCCGGCCAGCACACCGAAACTCCCGGCTGGGCCGAAGGCCGCTGGGCTGGAATGGAACCCGTCCTCGGCGCGAAAAGCGCGATCCAGGAACAACTTCGCACGGCAGGCTTCCCGCACTGGACGCTGCTCAAGCCGGTCTTTTTCATGGAGAACTTCCTCCCGTCCATGGCCTACCTGTTCCCACGCGGCATCGAGGGCGGCCTAGTCACTCTGCTGCGCCCCGAGACCCGGCTACCCCTGGTCGCAGTGGACGACATCGGCCGCGCCGCCGCCGCAGCCATCGCCGCGCCGCAGCGCTTCGACGGGGTCGAGCTGGAACTGGCGAGCGACTACCTGTCGATGACAGAGATCGCCGAGGTCCTCTCTCACGCTCTGGACACGCAGCTGTCCGCCCCGGACATGACCGAGGAACAGGCCATCGCCGCCGGAATGCCGGCGATGGGCGCCTCGCACGAGTGGCTCAACGTGGCCGGCCAGCCGGGCCGCCCGCAGTACGCCCGGGACCTCGACATCCCACTCACCAGCTTCGAAGAATGGGCACAGCAGCACATGCGGCCCGATGCCTGAACGGTCGCCACTGCCGGTCTCGTCCGCCGAACGCGCGATAGGCGGCATGATCTCTCACTCGTTCTGACTGAAGTCAGCATGGATAGGTGGGATGCAGACGTCTCACGCTGATGTGCGCACGTTGAGAAGTGCTGCCAGCCAGCCAGATTGGACGGCCGACCAACGCCCGGTATGCGGCATTTGCGGACGTTGGTTGGGCGGGATGCCCGTCGCAGCGCTCTGGCGGGCCTGGTCGGGCGATTCCGGCCGCCTGGGGGGGTGTTCAAGAACCGATCCATTGTTGGGCACTTCTCCGGGGGCTGCGTGACAGACCGGGCTCGTCTATCTATCGGTGCTGTGGATGCGGTGATGGGCCCCGCTTGCGGCGGGGCCCATCTTTTGGTGGTTCAGGGTTTGTGCCCGGCGTGGCAGTGGGTGCGTGGCCGGGAGCTACCTGTTCAGTGGGGATTGTGCGGTGTTTCTATGAGCCGCGGTGTACGCACAGCAGTTGGTCTTCGGTGCCGTTGGGGTCGCGGAAGGTGACGAGAGCGGGGCCTTGTTCGCTGTAGTGGCCGGGGAATTGGGTGTCGGCGCTCCAGCTACTGCCGTTGTAGCGGGTCCACCACAGGCGTGCGGTGGACCCGCCGCGGTGCACGCAGTAGAGGTGGTCGCCGAACACCGCCAGTCCCGGTCCTTCCTGGCTGGCGTGCGCGCCCAGCGCCCGGTCGGATTCCCACCCGTTGCCGTTGTTGCGGGTGAACCACAGCATCGTGGTGCCCTTGCCCTTGAACACCACGTACAGGTGGTTCTTGTAGACGGCCAGAGCGGGGTTGGAGTCGGTTTGGGGAGCCATCTCCGATTCGCCGCTCCATCTGGTGCCGTCGAAGGTTCTCGAGTACAACCGGTTGTTGTTGTAGCCCTTATAGACACACCACAGCTTGTTGTTGAACACCGCCAGAGCGGGACCGTCGCTGGTCCGCCCAGACATTCGGGTGTCGGTGCTCCAGCTGGTGCCGTTGAAGCGGGACCACCACAGTTCGGTGTCGCTGCCGTTGCCGCGATGCACGCAGTACAGGTAGTCACCGAAGGTGGCCAGCGCGGGCCCCGCGGAAGAGTAGTGCGCGGGGAATTTGGTGTCCGGTGTCCACCCGCTCTTGGGTTCGGCCGCGTCGGCTTGGGTGGTTTCATACATCGTCCACCACAGCGAGGCGTCGTTGGTGTTGCCGCGGTGCGCGCAGTACAGCCTCCCCTTGTAGACCGCCAGGGCGGGGTTGGATTTGGAGTAGTGGTCGGTGAACTTCTGGTCTTCGTTCCACTTGTTGCCGTCGGTGAACACCGTCCACCACAAGCTGGTGTCGTCCTTGGGCGCCAGCGCGATGGGGATGAGCATGCCCGGCGCGATCCACGGCGACACCAGCTTGCAGCCATAGTCTTTGCCCACCGCCTTGATCCAGGCGGCTTTCAGCTTGCAGAACGCCTTGATCAACGGCGAGAACGGCTTCAGCTTCGGGATATTGGACAGGATCTTGCCGACCTGTTCGGTGATCTGGGCGGCGATCTGGGCGGCCTCGGCGTTGAGGTGGATCTCGAACCCCCACCACTTCGTCACGGCATGAACCTCAGCCCCACGGGCAGCCAACTCGTCTTGGATCTCCTGGATCGCCTGCTGGCTGTCTGCGGGCAGCTCCGCGATCTGCTCGTCCTCCAGCCGCCGCGCCTCCTCCAACTGCGCCGCCGCCATCTGACGCGCTTCGGCTGCACTGACGGTGTACCGCGGCTGCGCCTGCTCCGGTGCGGTAGTCGAGTCGGTCAACTCCTCGATGCTGGCAGCCCCCGGTCCCATGTGGTGCTCGCCGGAGTGTGGGTCAGATCCTTCAACAGACATAACGATTCCCCTATTCGTCGACTGCCGTCACCGCCGAAGCCTCGAACGCCGGAATACCGCGATCGCCTGGCCGCGCGAGGTTTGGTCGACGCGGGGATCGAACCGCGGCCGGCCCGCGGCGGGATTCCGGTCTGGTTCGGTGGGCACGTGGAGGCGACCCTGCGCCGAATCGGCCGAATAGGGGATGGTTGGCTGCCGCACATCGCTCCGGACTCCACGGCCGAGGCGATGGTCGAGCGAATGCGCGCCTACGCGCTCGATGCCGGCCGGGATCCCGGTGACATCGGGCTGCAACCACGACTCACCCTCGCCACCACGCCCCCGGACGCACGAATCGAATACGTCAACGATTGGCGCGCTTTGGGTGCGACCCACTTCGATATCGACGCATTGGGGCTGGGGTCATCGTCGGTGGATCAACATCTGGCGGTACTCGAGGAGACGATCGGAGCGCTCGCGCCGTAGTCGGTACTGGGGCAAGTGGGACGCATGTCGTGTTCGTGTGGTCCTGTGTTATCCGGCCCGGCATGGTTGTGCGCGGGCCTCTCCGGGTCCTGGCCAGATGTTGGAGGCTGGAAACCTGAACCGATCGGTCGGTGCGACATCGCCTTACCCGCGTCAGCTCGCCGCCGACTCGGTGGATCGGCGAGAGTGGGACGCCGATGCCTCGGCGGAGGCGGCGGCGCGGGATGTGCCGATTCTGCTGTCCATTGGGTACGGCAGTTGCCACCGATGCCATGTGACGGTTCAAGGTTACTTATCGCTTTTATGCAGGTAGATCGCGTGTCGTGTGGGGAATCTGTCGTTCTGCTGCAGTCGCGGTCCAGCTGCGGAGCAGGCTGAGGGCGCCGGGATCGGCGAGGTAGGTGACGATACGGATGTCGGGAGCCGAGACCGGCGTCAAGGTTTCGTGGGCGAGTGTGAGTTCTCCAACTATCGGGTGCGGATGGCTTTGGTTCCGCTGCTGTGCACCGCCACCGTGTGTCCAGCCCACCAGGCTCGTCGCGGATGACCGCGTATTCCAGCATGCGCCGGTCCGAGATCTGCACCGTTTGCGCGGGCGGCACCGCGCGTAGGTACGGCCGCGCGCCCGGCAACCCCCGCGACTTTGAATGGCACCCGTTCTGAACGGGTGCAGCTCCGACGGGACCGGTCGGCGAACGCACTGACTTGCCGATGTGCGAGCGTGCGCGTGGCTGATCGCCGGAGCCGACCGAACGTGTCGTCATCGTCGGTGAGGCGGTGAATTCGGGGCCGGTTCAGTTCAAGGTGCTGGGCTTGTTACTGGTTCGCAGGTGTTCTATCTGGATCTGGCTGAGCTGCTGGGCATTTTGCAGGTAGCGGATGATCACTTCGAGCTCGGCGTCGGTGTGCTCGCCGAGCATGGCTCGCCAGCCTTCGCCGAGGTCGTCCCAGACCGCGGTGACGCGAGCGACATGCTCGGGAATCGGCGTAACCAGTACCCGACGGCGGTCGTGCGTGTCAGGCACGCGGGAGACATACCCGCCGTGCTCGAGCCGGTCGACCAGGCGAGTGGCCGAGCCGGTGGTCAACCCGGTCATGTCGGCGATCTGTTTCACCGTCAGCGGTTCGGGCTCAGCGGTCAGCAGGCTCAGGCCTTGCAGATCCGTGGGGTGCAGGCCGAGCCGGTCGGCGACGGCTTGGTTGAACAGTGTGTATGCCGCCATGTAGCGGCGCGATTCGTTCGACAGCTCTTCGTACAGCGCGCGCCGGCGCTCGGATGTCATCCAGATCACACTCCCAATTAGCTGCGCGGCGCAGCGATCTCCGATAGATTCTTGCGTGGCGCAGTTAATGCGTCACGCAGTAGATACTACTAGGAGGATTTCGTGCTCACCATCGCGGTCACCGGCGCCACCGGCGCTCAGGGCGGCGCCACCGCCCGCGCTCTGCTCGCCAAGGGCCATCAGGTCCGCGCCCTCACCCGCTTCCCGGACTCCCCCGCCGCCGGCGCCCTGCGCGACCTCGGCGCCCAGATTCGCCACGCCGACTTCGACGATCGCGAATCCCTCGATGCCGCACTGGCCGGCGCCGACTCGCTGTTCGCGGTCACCACCCCGTTCGACACCGACACCACCGTCGAAACCCGCCATGGCCAGACCCTCATCGACGCCGCGGGTGCTGCCGGCCTCGGCCATATCGTCTTCACCTCCGCCGCGCACGCCGACCGCGATACCGGGGTCCCGCACTACGAGAGCAAGTTCGCCATCGAGCAGTACCTACTCGAGTCCGGTGTGCCCTCGACGATCATCGGCCCCGCCGCGTTCATGGACAACTACGCCACCGGCTGGACCCTCGACGGCCTTCGCACGGGCACCTTCGCCTGGCCCATGCCCTCCGACCAGCCCCTTACTCTCATCAGCGCCGACGACATCGGCGCTTTCGCCGCCCTCGTCCTCGACCGCCGCGGTGATTTCCTCGGCCGTCGCATCGACATCGCCGCCGACGAGCTCACTCCTGCGCAGATCGCCGCTGCGCTTGCCGACGCCCTCGCCACTCCCATTGCGCACCAGCAGGTTCCGCTCGAATACGTCCGCAGCCGCTCCGAAGACCTGGCCGCGATGTTCGAGTACTTCACCACCGTGGGCCTAGACGTCGACGTCACCGGCCTGCGCCGCGACTACCCCGACCTCGTGTGGCACGGTTTCGCCGACTGGGCCACGCGCCAGGACTGGTCGACCCTCCTGGCCGCCGCACCGGCCGGCCACTGACCCCCTGCGCTTCCACTCACGCATCGACTCGCACCCGCACCGAGGAGTTCCATTGAAACCCATCGGCTACTGGCTCAACCGCGCCGACCACGCCTTCACCGTCCACATGAACACCATGCTCATCGAGTTCGGGCTCACCCGAATCGCCTGGCAGGTCCTCAATGTCGTCGCCGACACCGCCGACGCCACCGATGTCGATATCCACACCGTCCTGGCTGCCAACGCCGATCCCGCCACACTCGACACCGCTATCGCCGCGACCCTCACCGATCACTGGACCACCCGCCCCGAATCCGGTCGCATCGCACTCACCGACCACGGGCACCGACGCCTCGCAGACGTCAGCGACCGCGTCGCGGCCTTCCGCGCCCAGTCCATGAACGGCATCACCAGCGACGAATATCGCACAGCGGTTTCCGTCCTCGAACGTATGACGCTCAACGTCGAAACCGCCACAGTCTGACACTGGGGCATGGCATCGAGTAGTTTGCCGGGTGCTGCCCTTCCGGAGTTTGCTATGACCTATCTGGACACCCAACACATTCGCTCGTTCGTAGCTGTGGCCGGCCAGGAGAACATCACCCGAGCGGCGGCGCGTCTGCATCTGACTCAGCAAGCAGTGTCGCTGCATATTCAGCATTTGGAACGCACACTGGGCGTCACCCTGCTGGTCCGGACCAGCACCGGCGTAATCCTCACTCCGGCAGGCGAAGAGCTCGCCCGGGGCGGTGCGGAACTGCTGACGGACTTCGCTGCGCTCGCTGTGCGCGTTCAGGCGGTCGCCCGGCGGCAGGAGGGTCGCTTGCGCGTGGCGTGCTGCCCTTACTCGACCATGGGGTTCGCCGGAACTGTTGCCGATGCGATGGAAAAATCGATTACCGACATCGAGGTCGAGCTCTTGACAGTTCACACGCAGCCCGCAGAGCTGCAGCTGCTGGTGTCCGGGCAGGCCGACGCCGCGTTCATGTGGATGCCGGTGGGCGATGACAGGCTGAATCATGCCCGTGTGCGTCGTGATTCGCGCCTGGTCGCGGTGGCCGAAGGACATCGGCTCGCCGACCGTGAATCCGTGACTCTCGTCGACCTCGCCGACGACCCCGTGGTGATGCCGAATGTCCTGCTGTCGGAGGCGGCGGTGCGCCACTGGCTGGCCGAACCACGCCCGGGCGGGCGCAACGCGATTCGGGGGCCGGTCTCGACCGAAATCTCCGACGCACTGCTGACGGTTGCTCGTGGTCGTGGAGTCTGGCTGGCGCCCGAGGCCGTCGCCGTATGGGCATCGGTGCCAGGCATTCGCTGGATTCCAGTCGTCGACGCCGAACCCACCTATCTGGCCGTTGTCTGGGTACCGAGCGCACCGACACAACTGATCGCGCAACTGACCTGCGTCGTCCGAACCATCACCGGCTGGGTCGAGAAGCCGGACTGCACCTGACCCCGCAATACAAGCGGTGCTTGTCTCGCCGCGGCGACGACTTGTTTCCGGTATCGGCGCCGGCCCTCGATGATCAACGAGACCTCAGCCGCTACCAGGACTCTGTCGAGCCCTGGCCTCGAAAGGACGCAGAAATGATCCTGGTAACAGGTGCCTCCGGAAATGTCGGCGGCGCATTGGTCGAGCAATTGGCCGCCGCGAAGAGACCGGTACGAGCATTGGTGCGCGAGCCTGGTGGCGCGGCCGTGCCACCAGGGGTACAAATCGTCGAAGGCGACCTGAATCGTCCGGACAGCCTGTCCGATGCGTTTACCGGCGTCACCGGTCTGTTTCTGCTCGGTGGATTCGCTGATATGCCGGCAGTGCTCGCGCGGGCGCGAGCGGCGGGGGTCGAACATGTCGTGCTGTTGTCGTCGCGATCGGTGGTGGGTGGCCGGCCGGATAACGCTGTCGTCGGGATGCATCTGACCGGGGAAACCGCCGTCCGCGAATCCGGTATCGACTGGACGTTCTTGCGGCCCAGCGGGTTCATGTCCAACACATTCGAGTGGACGCAACAGCTCCGCGAGGGTGACGTGGTGCGCGCACCGTTCGCCGAGGTGCCGATCGCCGCCATCGACCCGCGCGATATCGCCGCTGTCGCCGCGACGGTGCTCATCGCCGCCGAACACTACGGACACAGCTACGCACTCAGCGGACCGACAGCCTTGCTCCCGGAGGATCGTCTCGCGATCCTGGCCGAAACCCTCGGCAGGCCACTGCGTTTCGAAGCGCAGCCCGACGACGAGGCGCGAGCCGAAATGAGTCGCACCACCCCGGCTCGGTACGTCGACGCCTTCTTCCGATTCTTCGTCGATGGCGAATTCGATGACTCCGCAGTTCTTCCCGCTGTCCGGGATCTCACCGGGCGGCGGCCACACACCTTCGAGGAATGGGCCCTACATCACGCGAGCGCGTTCAGATGAAACGGCTGGCAGCACCACTGTTGTTCGTACTGATCGTCGCCGCGGGCTGCTCGACCGCGGACCTGCCGTCCACGCGGGTCGGCGATCCCGGATCGGAGGTCGGCCGATTCGCCTCGGCCAACCCGGGGTCGGTCAGCACCTACTGGTTGCGGGCGCCACAAGGGCTGGTCATCGTCGATACCCAGCGGTCACTGACCGACGCTCGCGCGGCACTGGCCGCTGCCGAATCAACCGGTTCCCCTATCGCCGCGGTCCTGATCACCCATGCACACCCGGACCATGTCGGTGGCGTCGGTGTGTTCCATCAGGCAGCGCCGAACGTTCCCGTCTACGCTTCCCAACCTGTGGATGTGGCGATGCGCACCGATCCGCTGCACTTCTACGACATCACGCGCGCACTGCCCAACTCCGACTACGCGCCCGAAATCACCTACCCGGACCACACGTTCGCACCCGGCGCGGCGATCGAAGCAGGTGGCCTCCAACTGCAGACCGCAGAGTTCGGACCCGGCGAGACCGAGACCGCCACCACCTACTACGACCCGGGGACTCACTTGCGCTTCGACGGCCACTCGGCGGTCTACCGTCTTGCCGTCGATCAGCAACTGACGGATGTAGGAGCTGTGGTCGACCCGATCCTGGGTGAACACGTCCGGCGCCAGGCCCTGGTCGCTGCACAGCGTATGTCCGCTGCCCTGTCGCAGGAACACGGTGTCGCCGGTATCGAGCCGGACCGAGGCGCCGCCTTCGGGCGGGACGAGCAAGCAGCTGCCGTGCAGGACCACATGGAAGCTGGCGCCGGAGACAGCAGGGAATCGCATGCTCCACGGCGCGCGGGCGTCGGTGCGGGCGAACACCGGTGTACCGGTTCGCAGCGCAGTGAGGGCGTCACTGAATACATCCACTCGCTACCGCACCGCATCTCGAAGACGTTGGGACAGAAATGCGAGCGTATCAGCCATTCAATCGCGGTCCCGGCGAACCTAACGTTGCTCGCGTTCCACTAGAAGACGGAAGGTACGAGGTCGATGGGCACGATCACCACAGCTCAGTGCATGCGGAGAGGTCGAGCGACGCCGGCTCCCGACGGGGGTCTTTCCCGCGGAGTCGTGCCCGACGATGTGGTGGTGGGCCATGGTGGATGAGCCGATCGCGCCTGCGTTGATGAACGCCTCGGTAACCGAGCACTTCGTGCTGCAATCCGCCGCCAGCACAACCGTCAGCGAGGCTTTGGGGCGCGCCACACTGTATCTATCGTCGCTGTCGAGTTCGCTGGTGGCCATGGGTTTTGCTGCCCAGTCACCCGACATCTTTCCCGCGTTTGCGGCTGCCGTGATTCCGGTGCTCCTTCTGCTGGGCGTGCTCACCGTCGTTCGGCTGGTCGACACCGGAATTCAGAACGTCACCTATTTGGCGAGCATAGCTCGGATCAGGGCTCGCTACCGAACCCTTTCACCGGAGGCGGCCCAGTTCTTCCGGTCCTGGGGCGATGCGGAGGACGAAACCGGGCAAGCCTCGGCGTCATTGGCGGTGACGGGAAGCCCGTTGGTCGGTCTGTTCACCACCGCCAGCACGATCGCTTCGATCAACAGCGTGGTGGCGGGAGCCGGAATTGTCTTGCTGCTGGTGAGACTGTTCGGTGTTGATCTCGCAGTGGCTGTTCCCGTCGCGGTGGTGCTGTCCACAGCGCTCATGGCCGTCTTCTACCGGTATCAGGACCGCCGCTATCGGGCCACAGACAGGTTGCGAGGCCCCGATCGCGAGCCGGTTGTGATGCGAAATGGGATATCCAGATGACGCGAATGCGCGCCGTAGTGGTCGAACGGTTCGGGCCACCCGAAGGTATGGCCATTGCCAAATCCAAGGGTAAACTGCGGGGCAAACAGCCCAAACTGTCCGCCCGCCGGCAAGCCCACCTGGTCGAACTGCGGCAGACGGCACACACACAATCGTCGAGCTGGCTGAACTGTTCAACGTCTCCCGGCCCGCCGTCTATCGGGACCTCGATCGAGCTTTCAGAGTCTCGATGTGAGCGATCCCCGCGGTCGGACGTGGTCACTGCGAATTCTCAAAACGGATTCAGGGTCTTCACGACGGCGGCGGCCTTCGAGTTGTCGCGACTTCCTGCGACTCGGTTCCCCCGCGGATGTACTTCCATCGCTCACGACAGACCGCCTCTCTGATTCGAGCTCATTCCCACATCTTCCCACTGTTGGGAAATTGCTTGACGCAGCGTGCAGCCGGGAGGGGTGTTGTTCCCATCGTTTAGAAATCGCGCCCGGTCGTTCGGTCGATATGCTCCGCCCGGGTCTGGGACAAAACGAAAGATATCGGGAGATGAACCGCTTTGGTAAGAAGGCCGTCATTGTCGGCGCGGTGCTGTTCGCCACCGGATTCGGCGCGGCTCCCGCGTTCGCGGCCACGATCCCACTCGAGCCGACAACCGACACTGCTGACAATCACTCCGAGGTCCAGCCGATTATCGGAGACATCACACAGATGGATTCGCAGAGTGCCGGGTCGACCTTCCTCGGCTGCCTGATCAACAAGGTGCCCACCCGCTGAGCAACTGACTCGACCACTCAGTGCTGGTGGGTCCGGTTGACTCGTCGCCCACCGCGCTCTGCGTCACGGAACGGCCCGCTTGCCGACCGCTGACCGAGGATGCGATGTCGAAAACTGAAGCCCCACCTAGCCCTTCGGTCCACGTCCGCGCGGCGATCACCGGGCTGGCGATTTTCCCGATGGTTACCGTTGGCTTGATCGTGATGACTCCGTTCAGCGCGGGCTGGCCGCCAGCGCTGCGAGCGCTCGTCCTCACCGCTGTGATCGTTCCCCTGGCCGTTTATTAGTGGTCCCGTGCCTGCTCAAAGCACATCACCGCATGACTGGTCACCGCACGTAATCGCCCAGAAAACAAGGAGATTCAACTTGCTTCCCACCAACATTCTCGGCACCACCGATCTTCAGCTGACCCGAGTCGGGTTCGGCGCGTGGGCCATCGGCGGCGCTGGATGGCGCTATTCCTGGGGTGCACAGGACGATGATGATTCCATCGCCACCATCCGCCGCGTCGTCGAGGCGGGCGTGAACTGGATCGACACCGCCGCGGTGTACGGACTCGGACACTCGGAAGAGATTGTCGCCAAGGCGCTTTCCGGGATTCCGGAGACCGACCGACCGTATGTCTTCACCAAGTGCGGCCTGGTGTGGGACGACAATGACCGGCTTGCCGCACCCATGCGGATCATGGAACCGGCCAGCGTCCGGCGGGAGCTCGAGGGATCACTGAAGCGGCTGGGCGTGGAGCGCATCGACCTGTACCAGGTGCACTGGCCGGCCACCGGCCGTTCGCTGGAGTGGGGCGGCGAACAAGACGACACCGCGGTCGCGACCTCGCTCGAGGAGTACTGGCAGCTGATGGCCGATCTGAAGGCCGAAGGCAAGGTCGGCGCAATCGGGTTGTCCAACCACGACATTCCCCAACTGCGGGCCGCCGAGAAGATCGCACACGTGGATTCGATCCAGCCGCAGTTCTCCGCTATCAAGCGCGACTCGTCCGACCAGCTCGCCTGGGCGGACGCCGTCGACGCAGGCGCCATCGTCTACCAGCCGCTGCACTCGGGCCTGCTGACCGGTGCCTTCTCCGCCGAGCGGGTAGCCGCACTGCCCGACGATGACTGGCGCAAAACCTTCCCCGAGTTCACCACCGAACTCGACCGCAATCTGGCGCTGATGGCCGGCCTGCGCCCAATCGCGGAGGCGCACAACACCACAGTGGCGTCCGTCGCCATCGCCTGGACCCTGGCCTGGCCCGGCGTCACAGGCGCGATCGTGGGCGCCCGCCGCCCCGACCAGATCGACGGCTGGATCGACGCGGCCGAGCTCATCCTCACTCCTGCGGACCTGTCCGCCATTTCCGAGGTCATCACCGCCACCGGTGCGGGTAGCGGCCCAGTCCGGGCGAAGAACTAGCTACTTGCCCCTGAAAAATTCGCCCCTGTAAACGCTGTCGTGTTTTCGGAATATGTTGTGGCAGTGAGTGTTTCGTTGCGATAATGGCATCGGTGTCGTTCTCGATGGAGGTTGTGGCAGTCGATGTTGCGAGTCGCGGATGAGCAGCTGTCGTTGTGGGATGTGGTGTTGCCACCAGAGTTGCTCCGGCTTCCCGACGAGCTGGCTCGTATCGATGCCTATCTCGACGACGAACGGTTCCTCACACCCTGGCGAGGAATGTTCGATGCCCGGTTGGGGCGGCCGTCGGTGCCAGTCGACACGCTGTTGCGGCTGTTGTATCTGAAGCACCGTTACCAGTTCGGATACGAGACGTGTGCCGGGAGGTGTCGGATTCGATCACCTGGCGCCGGTTCTGCCGGATCCCGCTGGAAGCTCGTGTGCCGCACCCGACCACGCTGGTCAAGCTGGTCGGGCGGGCCGGTCCGCAGGTGTTCGACCAGCTCAACACGGCGCTGGTGGGCAAACTGACCCAGGACAGGATCCTGCGGGCTCGCAAGCTGCGCATCGACACCACGGTGGTCGAGGCCGATATCGACCATCCCACCGACGCCGATCTGCTCGATCACGGCGTGCGCAAACTGGGCGGACTGGTGCGGCGGATCAAGGCAGCCGGCGCGGCGACACGCACCACGTTCCGCGACCGCAGTCGCGCTGCCGGGCGCAGAATCAGGCAGATCAGCCGCACACTGCGCCGACGCACCGGCCACGCCCTGGGGGAAATCGACCGGCTCACCGGCCAGATCGCCGACATCGCGACCGCCACGGTCACCGAAGTGACCGCGGTGGCATGCAATGCCCGCCGGATGCTGGACCGACGCCCGTCCCGGCGGTTGCAGAGGCTGGTCACCGACCTGGAAGACACGATCACAGGCACCCAGCGGTTGTTGGCTCAAACCGCGCAACGGCTGGCGGGCAACCGTATCATTCCGGACCGGATGGTGTCGCTGGCCGACCCGGACGCGCGGCCAATCCGCAAGGGTAAACCCCAGCACCCCACCCAGTTCGGCTACACCACCCTCGTCGTCGAGGACGACCGCGGTTTCATACCGTTCCACCAGGTCAACAAGGGCAACCCGAACGACGCACGGCAACTGGTCCCCGCTGTCGAACAGGTCATCGCAGCCACCGGCGCGATCCCGGCCACCGTGGTCGCCGACCGCGGCTTCGGCACCGCTGCCAACGACAAGGCCATGGCCGAACTCGGCGTTCGGCACATCGGACTGCAACGCAGCGGCACCCTGTCCAAGACCCGTCGCGAGCACGAACACACCCGCTCCTTCCGGCGCATGCGGAACTGGCGCGTCGGCGTTGAGGCCCGCATCAGCCATCTCAAACGAGGATTCGGGCTGCGCCGCAGCCGGATGCGCCGCCTCACCGGAGCCCAGACCTGGATCGGGCTGGGCATCTTCGCCTACAACCTCCAGCGGATGACCGTGACCGCCCGGTGAAAACCGGGGTCCGGCCAGCACCACCCGAAAAGCAATCGGCCCGCACACCGATCAGCGATCACCCCTGTCGCGCAAGCCCTTCCAACCGACTATTTCAGGAGCAAGTAGCTAGAGCCCACGTCCCGCGCGATCTTCGGTATGGACGCTGTCCACGCGCTCACCTGGGCAACGACCTTCGCGACAGCACCCAATGCCACCAACGCCATGCTGTATGGGGCGTAACGTTCAGCGGCTCTCACCCGAAGATCACCTGACACTGGAGGAGTTTCCATGAAGAAAACAATTGTTGCCGTTGCACGAGTCGCGACCGCTGGCTTTTCGGGTCTGGCCGCTGTAGCAATTATCGGCTCCGGCGCCGCCCAAGCGGCGCCGGGGGATTGCTTCGTCGAGCGAGATCTTTCCGGTGCGTCGGCGACGTGCCAACCCGACGGGGGAAGCAGCTACGTCTTGCACGTCGACTGCTTCGGCCTCTATGCCAGCGGGCCGTTCCCCCTGTACGGTGTCGGTTCCTATCCTGTACTCAGCTACCCCTTCACATCGGCAGGCCAGCGCATCACCACAGGCTGTACGGGTATGGGTCCTGGCGTTATCGCCGTGACCACCAACGCTTACGTCGAGATCTATCGCGGCTAGCGGTGTTGGGGCCGTCGAGGGCGTTCACTCCGGTATTGTCAGGCCGAACTCGCCATCGCCGCTCTCATCCTATGACTGTGATGACTTGCAGGACACGGCCTAGCTAGTGTTCTGGTCTGGAAATTATCGCTATATATTTGGATAGTGATTCGAGGATCTCGTCGTCGGTCTTGCGCCAGATAACGGTTTCGGGGCTGCGTTTCAGTTCTCGATCCAGTTCTTGACGTCTTTCTCCAGTGCCGCAACCGAACCAGCGTTCGACCTGGCCGCGACGGTTCGAGACACAGTGTCGGAGCACCTTGCGCGGCTGGTGCTCGATGCTGGGGTGCGGTTCGGCGTCTCATGTGATGAGATCGCGTTGATCCCAGAGTTCGAACCAGCCGCATTCGAAGACGACCTCAGCCGTATTCCGATCGCAGCGCAGCGCCAGCTGTGGGAGCTTGTGCATGCTGCGGGCGGTCCCACACGGGACTTCGCGTGGCTGCCACCACGGAGATCGGTCGGCTGCTCGTAGGGGACTACCTGGTCACCGGCGGTCGAGTCCTGGCCGAAGGCTTCGCCCAACTGTGGGCTCCGATGGATGTGTTCCTTCGATATCACCATCGACGATGTCGACAGCTTTGCCGAAACGCTGGCCGAGGATATGTGGCGCGGCTGACCTTCAGCGAGTGTTGGATGGTTATTCGGGTTTCGAACGAGCGACAAGAACGAGCGACAAGTATGACAAGTATGACAAGTATGACAAGTATGCGGAGGAACAGTTGATCGGGACCATGATGCGCGCTGCTGTGATTGATCGTTTCGGCCCGCCAGAGGTCCTTCACATCGTGGAATTGCCGGTTCCCCATGCGTCGGCGGGTGAGGTGATCGTGCGGGTGCATGCCGCTGGGGTCAACGCGATCGACTGGTTGAGCCGCAACGGCCAAGGTTCGGGCGGCGCCGATTTTCCGGTCGTTCTCGGGTGGGATGTGTCGGGCACAATCGCAGCTGTCGGCGATGGCCCTATCTGCCAGACTCGGATGAGACCGATTGGTTTGCTAGTTTAATGAGTCGATAGGGCGAGATCAGGAAGTTCGAGACCGGCGGCCTGTCGACCGCCTCGGTATAGGGTGCGGTCCGAATGGCGGGCGGCCCGGGTTCTCAGTAGCGGGAACAGCGCGGAATCGGTCCGATATCCGGGGACGCCGGCTGGTCGGGTCGGCGCGGGTGGATATCCGACGGGAGGCCCGCGGGATGCCGGAGCTCCCGCTGAGTGAGGCGCTCAGCAGAATCGCTGAACGCTTGCGCAAGAGCTTCACCGCCGGGGCGAGGCGCGAAACTCGGCGAACAGGTGGAACTGCTGCGGGCGCTCTGGGCGCAGCCTACGGTCAGCTATGCGGGGCGGTGGGAGAAGGTGGTCGACGCGGGGATCGAACCGCGGCCGGCCCGCGGCGGGATTCCGGTCTGGTTCGGTGGGCACGTGGAGGCGACCCTGCGCCGAATCGGCCGAATAGGGGATGGTTGGCTGCCGCACATCGCTCCGGACTCCACGGCCGAGGCGATGGTCGAGCGAATGCGCGCCTACGCGCTCGATGCCGGCCGGGATCCCGGTGACATCGGGCTGCAACCACGACTCACCCTCGCCACCACGCCCCCGGACGCACGAATCGAATACGTCAACGATTGGCGCGCTTTGGGTGCGACCCACTTCGATATCGACGCATTGGGGCTGGGGTCATCGTCGGTGGATCAACATCTATCGGTCCTCGAGGAAGCTCTCGAAGCGCCAGCGCCGTAATCGCTGTCGGAATCCGCATTGAACTGAGCGCCGAGCAGGCCCTTCTCTGTGAGAGCTCACAGCTAGGGGGCCTGCTCGGACGCTGCTGGTCAGTTGTAGCTAGTGGGTGCGCCCGCTAGTTCGTCGGGGTAGCCAGGCGGTGGAGTCGTTGAGGTAGAGGCCGCAGGCGCAGTCGAGGGCCGCGGCTGGACTGCCGGCGGGGTATCCGCTGGGCAGGATCGAGTTCTCGTAGCCGTCGCGGCTGGCCAGGTAGACGGCGAATCCCCAGGTCGACGCCGATCCGGCATAGCACAGTCGCATGAGTGGCAGCCGGGTGCCGTCGGTGAGCTCGCCGGTCACGTAGGCGAACGTGCCGTGGTAGGGGACGTGCAGGCCGGTCAGTTGTGGTCACTGCCCGGCACTATCGCGTGCCGACGCGATAGTGCTGGGCCGCTGTTGTCGACGCTTGTTGCATCCGGGTCAGGACACGTTGGTCAGCGGCAGCATGCCCCGCTCACCGAAGACCTTTTTCGCGACCAGGGTGGCGTTGATGGACCTCGGCATGCCCGCGTAGACGGCGGTGTGCAGCAACGCTTCCGAAATCTCGATGGGGGTGAGTCCGACGTTGAGTCCCGCATTGATGTGCACGTCCAACTCGATCTCGCAGCCGCCGAGCGCCGCGAGCACCCCGAGGGTGACCAGCTGCCGGTCGCGGGGCGCGAGTTCGGGTCGGTCGTACATATCGCCGAATGCCCAGGCCACCACCTGATGTCCGAGCTCAGGTGAGGTGTCGGCCAGCGACGCCACAATCCGTTGTCCCGCTTCGCCATCGACGCGGTTGAGGACCTCGAGGCCGTGGGCGTAACGCTGTTCGCGGTTCATGATTTCTCCTTGGATGATTCGGATGATTCGGTCGGTGTGACTGCTCAACTGTCGCGCACCGAACGACCGAATCAGCCCCACAGGCATTGGTGGATATGCTTCCTATGCTTGGGAGGTATCTATTGATGGAGCTTCGACTGCTCGGCTATGTGGTCGCGATCGCCGAGGAAGGCACGGTCAGCGGCGCGGCGCGGCGCTTGCACGTGACCCAGCCGACCTTGAGTAGACAGGTGCGCGAACTCGAAAGACGGCTCGGCGTAGCACTTTTCGAGCGGGAGGGACGTGGGCTGACGCCGACCGCGGCGGGAGCGGCCCTGGCACGACGAGCCGCCACCGTCCTGGCCGAAGCGGACGCCGCACTCGAGGATGTCCGGCTTGCCGCACAAGGGATGACCGGACGGCTGACCGTGACATTCGCCGGATCCGGCATCAATGGACCGCTCGGGGCGGTGCTCGGCAGGCTGCGCAGGGAACTGTCCGGGGTGGACCTGCGGCTCGAGGAAAGCTTCAGCGATGCGGAGATGTCCGCCGGTGTCCTGGACGGCCGCTACGACATCGCCGTACAGCGACTGCCTGCGCGCGACGCCCGTCTGGCAACCCGCGCCTGGTGGAAGGAACCGCTGACCTTGTTCCTTCCCGCCGCCCACCCCCTCGCCCACGCGGTCGGACCGGCACCGCTGTCCGCACTGGGCCAGATCCCATTGGTCATCTGGCCACGCGAGGTCTCCTCCCGCTCCTACGACGAGATCATCGCGCTCTGCCATCGAGCCGGGGTGGTCCCGCGCATCGGCGCTGAAGGACGAAGCGCCCAAACACTTTTGGCACTGGTAGCCGCCGGATTCGGCGCCGCCGTACTAGCCGACTCGCATCGCGCGTTACGCCGTGTCGGGGTAGCCCCGAGACGGCTGGCCGACACCTCGACGTCGCTGCATGTTGCGTGGCGTACGGACGACCCGAGCCCGCTGGTCGCGCGGTTCCACGGCGTGCTTGCGCAACACAGTCGAGAGCGCGGAAACGCCGACAGCAGTGCGGAAGTGACCTATCCCAGCCCATAGGAGCGACTCAACCGCGCACGATACAGCTGTCTGCTGTCCCCATTTCGCTGAGTCCGAACCTGCCTCGTGCGGCAGTGGCGCTGGGATGACCTGGACTGCGCCAGGGCTCACCCGATTAAGGAGTTAGCGCTGCACGCCTCGGGCCCCTTCGCCGGCCTCGACGCGCAGAAACAGGGCACCCTCCTCGCGCTGCTGACGAAAATGCAAAAACCACAACGTCCGTCGGCCCGGCTGGGTGGCCGTATCACGGCGACGAACGACATGATCGCCAGTACTACGACGGACAATACGATGGCCAGCGCGGAGATCACGGCGCACGTCATGTGGAACGGCTCGGTGAGCACTTGCTTGCCCGCGCGGAACCCGCCGTGCCCGAGAACCGCGATCTCCTGCCCGACCTGCCCGACGATATCGGTGACAATGGCAGCGACCAGGACCGAAGCTATCCTGCGGAGGGCACTGGACGTTGCCGTTGACCGAAGACGGTTGCCCGCGTACCACGCACCCGACGACAGCACGATATAGACCGGGTGATAGATCGGGTGCGGCAAGATCCCGGTGAGACCACCGACCGACAGGGAGCCGATCAGCGGTCCGAGCACTCCGAACCAGGACCACGCCAGCCAACGACCCATTGCTCTTTCCATGTGCCGGAATCGGGCTATCGGCCGGCGACGAGTGGAGCCCGCCCGACCGCGGCATCGCGGGGCGGCCGGTGCAGCAGGAATGTCACCGCGAGCGCGAGGAACCACAGCATGCCGATATAGCGTCCGAATGGGATGAAGATCGTGGCGGGCTCGAACAGCAGCGACAGCATCGACAGCAGTGACGCCGCGGCGATGACCGATCCGGACCAGGACAACCAGCGTGGCAGCGCTCCGGTCCGAAAACCGGCCGCGGCCAGGGCTCCGACCGACAGACCGAGCGTCGCGACGTGCGGGGCGGCTCCGGTGACGAAGACGAGATCCGAGATCGCACGAAATACGCGCAGATCGTCACCTGTCCCGGGCCGGTTCATCACCCACTGAGCCGACGACGAGACCAGCAGCAGTGCAGTGGAAACCGCGCCACCGCTACGGATAACGCTCGCGTACCCGCCCTCCGGCACCATCCGCCGCACATAGTCCGCGGCAGATGCGGTGAGGACCAGCAGAGCCAGCGCACTCATTGCCTGGAAAAAAGCTCCGAAGGCCGTTGCGCCGCGGGTGGTCTCGGCGAGATACCGGGCCACCGTCTCGTCCGAGGAATAGGGCGTGAAAATCGATGCGTGGCCGTTCATTCGGAACTGGAGAACCAGCGAGACGACGAAGAACACCACATAGCAGACAGCTGTCAGCGCAACTATGCGCCGGGGCCGACTGTCGAGCGCGGAGTCGGGCGCGGTCATGATACTTCCCTTCGATCAACCTGCAGGAGAAAGCAATTCACGCCCGATTCTGCAGCCGGGCGGCTATCGCCTGCATCGTCCGGGCGGCGACATTCCACCTACGCCGGCGGGAGTATCAGTCCGCGGCCCAGCCCGGGCGCACCAGGCCCGTCTCGTATGCGAGGACGACCAGGCCCACCCGGTCGCGCACGGACAGCTTGAGCATGATCCGCGAGACGTGGGTTTTCGCGGTCAGCGGGCTGACGACGAGCCGGGCGGCAATCTCGGCATTGGACAGGCCGGAACCGACCAGCGTCAATACCTCCCGTTCCCGCTCGGTGAGGGCGTCCAATCCGGTGACGGCAGCGGGAACGGTTCTGGCGCGTGTGGAGTACTCCGCGATGAGCCGCCGGGTCACGTCCGGGGTGAGCAGCGCGTCTCCGGCCGCGGCGGCACGCACGCCACGCACGAGTTCCTCGGGTTCGCTGTTCTTGACCAGGAACCCTGCGGCTCCGAGTCGCAGCGCCTCGAATACGTACTCGTCTAGGTCGAACGTGGTCAGCATGACGACGTGCGTTCCGGCGAACTCCGGGTCGGCGGTGATTCGCCGGGTCGCGGCGAGCCCATCGAGACCCGGCATCCGAATGTCCATGAGCACCACGTCCGGCCGCAGGCCGGCAACGAGTGCGAGCGCGGCTTCGCCGTCCTCGGCATCACCCACCACGGCGATATCCGGCTGGGTCTCCAGTAGCACCCGGATTCCGGCGCGGATCAGTAGCTGGTCATCGGCCAGTACGACGCGGATCTGCGCCGACGACCGGTCGGCGGTCATAAGGTCGGTACTTTCCGGAGCGGCAATATCGCGGCCACCCGGTAGCCCCCACCGGCCAACGGCCGAGCGGTGATCGTCCCGCCGAGCGCGGCCGCGCGCTCACGCATTCCCGGAATACCGTTGCCGCCGCGGGACGCTCGAATACTCGGAGATCCGGCGCCGTCGTCTGTCACCGTCAACTCCAGCCGATCGGGTCGGTATGCCAGTGTCAGCGCCAGGTCGGTCCCGGCGCCGGCATGCCGGATCGCATTGGTCACGGCCTCTTGGACGATCCGATAGGCAGCCTGACCCACCATGCCGGGCAGCTCGGCTGGTGGGCCGACGGTGTCCGTCCGGACGGTCAACCCGGCGGCGCGAGCTCCGTCGAGCAGCTCGGCGAGGTCACCGGCGCGCGAGATCTGCGGGCTGGATCGAAGCGAGATCGGGGCCGCCTGCCCCGCGCGGAGGATATCGAGCACGCTTCGCAATTCTCCGAGCGCCGAGTTGCCGGCGGCCTTGATCGCGGTCAACGCCTGTTCGGTACCGTCCCGATCGCTGTGCAGCAGGGCGAGCCCGGCATTGGCTTGAACCGTGATCAGCGCCAGCTGGTGGGCGAGCACGTCGTGTAGGTCCCGCGCGATGCTCAGCCGTTCTTCCCCGGCACGACGCAGTGCGTGTTCCTGACGCGCCTGTGCCTCGCTGACCAGTTCCGCGGCTCGGGCCCGGCGGGCCTGCCGGCGGGTCCGGACGATCTCCGTGCCCGCGGACAGCACCAGGAACCAGGCAGCCAGTCCGGCCGCGGAGATCACGCTCGGCGAATTCCAGTCCGGTACCGGAACGCTGACGGCCACCAGGTACCCGAGGACCAGCACCAGGTGGGCCAGCCAGCGCCGGCCGAACAACACGGTCGCAACGAAAGTGATGACCAACGGAAGGAACACCGGTGCCGGAACCACCCTCAGCACGACGACGTCGACGAGATACAGACCGAATACCGTTGCCAGAGCAGGTGTCGGACTCACCCGCCACCACGCGACCGCGGCGCCGGCAATCGCGGCCACGGCGTATCCGGCGGCACCTGATGTGCCGTGGTAAGCACTCGTTGCCGCCCCTGAAGCCACGGCGACCGCCATGACCACGACGCCGAACAAAAGGTCGCGCGGACGGAGCGCCGAGCCCGACCGCAGGACACGTCGCCACTGAACCCGTTCGGCGCCGGCACCGGACGGACCGACCCTTCCTGGACGTCGCACCGGTTCATCTTCCTCGTCGGACCGGACAGCAGCATCGTCCCCGGCGCGTATTCCTTCGATACTCCCGCGGGAGTACGGCCACCGCCCGGTGGACAACCGAACCTCCGCCTCCGCCTCCGCCTCGGACTCCGCCTCCGCCTCGGACTCGGATATGGCGCCTGGCGCAACAGCCGGATCCCCGATGACGAGGTGGATGCCTGGTTCACGGAGATCGGAATCGGGGCGAGGGATTGCCCTGCCACGCCATGCGCGCCGAACCCGGCCAGCCTGCCTCAGCGCACCGCCCGTGGGACCGGTGGCCGGTGGGGCCGTCGAGGGCAGCCGCGCGGTGGCGGGGTCCCGCCGACCGTGCTCAGGCTCGCCGACCCGGTACTGCGGGCGATCCACGGCCCACGACCAGGTCGAACAGCGCTTCTACCTCGACGAACGAGTCCCGCGGCGGCCGCCTACTTTATGGCCCGCCCGGGCTGGCGATGCCAGCTTTGTAACCAGAACCCGAACCCGGACACAGCGATCGCGATCACCACTAGGACCCGCACCAACTCCAGATCGCTACGGAGATAAAGCACCCCGCCTGGCAGACCTCTGACAGGCGGGGTCACGCGTGATGCGGTACGCCCTGTCCGCCCCCGGGCGCGAGCACCTTTCGTAACGCCGATGCGACGGCATGGAGTTCACCAGTATCGAGCCGCCCGCCGAACCGCCGCTCGATCCCTTCGAGGTAGTGCGGTGCCGCTTCGCGGAAGCGCTTGCGCCCTTCGTCGGTGATACTCACGAAGGCGGAGCGCCCGTCGTCGGGATTGGTCTCACGCCGCACCAGGCTGTGCGACTCCATTTCGGTGACTAGGCGGCTCACCCTCGTGCGGCTGAGCACCACGCGTTCTCCGAGGTCGCTCATGCGCAGCTGTTGCGGCCCGTTCAGCTCCAGCAGGACGTCGTACCAGCTCAACGGGAGTCCGGTTGCGCGGCGCAGCTCCGTGTCGAGCTCGGGCACCAGCTTGGCGTGCACCTGCAGCAACGCCGCCCAGGCGTCGACGGCCGGGTGAGTTTGTTTCGAAGAGTGCGGCACATCACCCAGCATAACCGATTGCGTGCACCCGCACATTTATAGTAGCGTGCACACGCACTCATATTTCGTGCTCAAGAAAGGAATGCCCATGACCGCAGTGATCACTCGCGACGAGCTGGCCCAGGAGATCGAGGCCGGATCGGTGATCGTCCTGGACGCACTCGGCGGCGCGTACTACGCCAAGGCGCATCTGCCCGGTGCGCTCGCGCTCGTCGAGGCCGAAGTGGACAGCCGCGCACCCCAACTGCTCCCCGACCGGGCGGCGGCAATCGTCACGTATTGCTCGAACGCCGCGTGCCCCAACAGTCAGAACGTGGCGACCAAGCTGGAGCGGCTCGGCTACACCAATGTCCGCAAATACCGCGACGGCATCGAGGACTGGACAGGTGCGGGCCTGCCCATCGAAAGATGATGGCCTCAGCGCACCCTCAGCCGGTCGGGTTGAGCGAGTGCAGGCCGGCGAAAATCGCCATCCGGCGCGCCAGTTCGGCTTCCGGATCGCTGAGCAGATCCCAGCTCCATGCAGAGCATTGCCGGCATCCAAGGGTGGCCGCTTGCCCCAGATGCCGTCGACCAGTCGTTCGGCGGGAACGACCTCAGCGGCCCGAAGGGCCAGCAGCGTCAACAGCGTTCGTCTCCGCGGCCCGCTGATGGCCACCGTCTTCCCGTCTTCGCCGATGATCGAGACCGGCCCTCGGAGCTGTAGGTGCATGACCGGCTAACCGACGAGCCCCTGGTTGCCGTCACCCCAGGTCGCGGTCATGACGACCGTCACGATCTTCCATGTCTCGTCGGTGCGGGTCAGCTCGAAACGGTAGGTCCCGCCCAGGGTCCACAGCGATGCCCCGAACGGTGCGCCCTTGCGATGCGTGGCCTGAAAGGCCGCAGTGCAGACGGCATCGTCGCCGGCGACGGTCACCAGATGGTTGGTGATCAGGTGCTGGGTGGCGTCGAATCGGCCCAGC
Source organism: Nocardia sp. GP40 (assembly GCF_050434125.1). Classification (NCBI taxonomy): domain Bacteria; kingdom Bacillati; phylum Actinomycetota; class Actinomycetes; order Mycobacteriales; family Nocardiaceae; genus Nocardia; species Nocardia sp. GP40. The sequence goes on from NZ_JBNPVW010000006.1 coordinate 496,066, forward strand.
GCCTGCGCCCAGGCGTTGCCGATCTGCTCGGGTGATACGGTCGCCGGTTCGCCGCCGTTGAGGCTGGTGTAGTCCAGGACGGTCGGGTCGGCGAAGATCTCGCCCAGCCGCTCCCATTCCCGGTGATCGGCGTACCAGGCCATGCGAGTGCAGGTCTCGATGATGTCCAGCCGATCCTGGGTCGATGCCATGGTGTCGTAATCCTCCTGATGCAAGTATGTGATTCGGTTGTTTCGAAGTAGCTGATGAGGTGGCACCGCGCAGCGGTGCCACCTCATCAACATATTCAGCGAAATCTGCTGTCCGCGTTGACATGTAGGCGAGGTATCCGGTAGCTGGTTCAGCTACAGTGCGGCACCGCCGGCCTGCCCACGTCGATTCTGCTGAACCTGCTCACTCATTGTGAGTTCCCTTCGCTCGATTCGCTTCGGTAGCCCGACAATCATCAAATGCCTGATAGGGCAAGGGGAAACAACCGAATGAGCTGCGGCCACAAGGCGGTCTTGTGCCTGCCGGCACCTCTGGACCGCCGGCGAGAAGCTGATTTACATTGGTACGTGGCCTATCTCGACACGCAACACGTTCGCTCATTCGTAGCTGTAGCCCAGGAGGGCAACATCACCCGCGCGGCCGCGCGGCTGCATCTGACCCAGCAGGCCGTTTCGCTGCACATCCAGCAGCTGGAACGCGCCCTGGGCGTCGCCTTGCTGGTGCGCACCTCGCGCGGTGTGGTGCTGACGGCCGCCGGTGACGAATTCGCTCGTGGCGGATCGGAAGTCCTGGCCGATCTGGAGACGCTTGCGCTGCGGGTGCAGGCGGTCGCCAGACGACAGGAAGGCACCCTGCGCTTGGCCTGCTGCCCCTACTCGACGACCCTCTTCGCTACCTCCATCGCCGAAGCGATGGAACGCGCGGTGCCGGGCATCGAAGTCGAACTCGTCACTGTCACAACACAACCCGCCGAAATGGAGCTGTTGTTGCGCGGCGCGGCCGACGCCGCGTTCATGTGGCTGCCGGTCGGCGACGACCGGCTCCGGCACGCCGAGATCCGCCGGGACGAGCGCGCGGTCGCCGTCGCCGCGAATCACCCGCTGGCCGGCCGGGAGTCGGTCGTCCTCGCCGAACTCGCCGACGATCCGGTGGTACAGCCGAATGTGCTGCTATCCGATGTGGCCGTCCGCCACTGGCTGGCCGAACCGCGCCCCGGCGGACAGCACGCGGTGCGGGGCCCGGCGACCGCGGAAATCGCCGAGGCACTCATGACGGTCGCCCGCGGCCGGGGCGTGTGGCTTGCGCCGAAGCCGGTCGGCGACTGGGCCGCGACACCGGGTGTCCGCTGGATTCCGGTGATCGACGCCGAATCCAGCGACCTGGCCGTCGTCTGGCTGCCCAGTGCACCGAAGGACCTCGTCATGCGGCTGATCAGTGAGGTCCGCGCCATCACCGGGTGGGAAGCCACCCCGGATGTGCCCACACAAGCCGGGCTTGTGGCGTCGTCCTGAATCATTGTTTCAGTAATCCCCCGGCGGCCCGCATGATCGACACTGTGGAGGAGCCGGTGCAGACGCGGACGGCGCAGCCGGCGCGAGACTTGTCCGGCAGAGTCGCCCTGGTCGTTGGTGGCAGCCGTAATCAAGGCGCGGCCTGTGCTCGCCTGATCGCCGCACGCGGCGCGGCCACGGTGGTGAGCTACGCGCACGACGACACCGCCGCCGATCGCCTGCTGGCAGCGCTGGGCGGGCTGCCTGCCACCGTGGAGGCCGTCCGGTCCGACGCCAGGATCGCCGCGGACGTCGCGATCCTGTTCGAAGGGGTGATCGAACGCCACCACCGGCTCGACATCGTCGTTCACACGCCCGGCGCGGTCGTCGAGAAGACCATCGCCGACAGCACAGACGACGACTTCGACCACCTGGTGGACGCCAACCTCCGCACCGCGTTCCACACGCTGCGCGCGGCCGCTCGGCACTTGCACGACGACGGCCGCTACGTCGTCCTGTCCAGCGCGCTCACCGCCCGCCCGGCGCCCTCATACGGCCTCTATACCGGAGCCAAGGCCGCGATCGAGCACCTGGTGGCGGCCGCGGCCCGCGAGCTGGGTCACCGCGGCATCACTGTCAACGCGGTAGCCCCGAGCCCGGTCGACACCAGCTTCTTCCGGGCGGCGAAGCCCCCGGGCGCGCTCGTGGCAGCCGCACTGCGCAACCCCCGCCACCGGCTCGCGACCACGGCCGACGTCGCCGCCTTGGTCGGCTGGCTGATCGGCGCCGACGCGGGCTGGATCTCCGGTCAGACCTTGTATGCCGACGGCGCCGAATTCTGATCGCGCCGCAGTGCCCCAGACGGGCTCGAACCGTCACTGTGCGGGTGTACCGGGACGGAAATTCGCCGCGATGAAGACGAGTGATCCGCGTAACGCGCTGGTCGATGTGGAGTTCGGCGGATGTACCGAGACGGCCTCGAGGAGTCTTCGTCGTCATAGTCGGGCCTTGACGATTGGTCGCGGTACGTGCCGCCTGGCCGGGACAAGCAGACGATTTGCGGATGAGGAACAGCACCCGAACAGGCTGAAGCACAGCGATCTTGAATTCGATGCGGATCCGGCAGTCCGGCCAGTTCTCCGGTGTTCTTGTAGGTCCAGGCGTGATACGGGCAGGTGAAGCGGGTGGCGTTACCGGAACCGCAGGCGGGACCACGTAGTCGTTGGGCTGTGGGATCTGCGCCGACGGCACGATCGCCAGTGGGGTGTGGCGCAGGATCTGGGTCTCTTCGACCTCGGCCGGGGTGGCTCCAGACCATCCGTGCGTACGCATTCCGCGCCCGGCGTGTCCCGCACCCCGGTTCCCGCCGAACGCGCTACAGAAGACACGTTTTGGAACCCGAGCCAGTCCAGGGCCCGTGGTCGAACGAATGTTCAAGTGGCGGTTGGAAGAACGCGTCGGCTACGCCGAGATCGCGGACCGGCTCAACGGCGCTCGGGAGCTGAACCCGCCGCCGACCCCGGTCGATCCCGCCACGGCGGTCGGTGTCCGGACCTGGACCGACGTCCGTGATGTCCTTTCCGGCCCGCTCTCGGAATGCGTCTGGTCCCCGCCGTCGCTGAAGACAGTGACCACCGAAGTCTTCCCGTCCTTATAGTGCCCCCTCATACCGGCAGGTTGCGGGCCGCGATCCTCGGTGTTGATGGCCATCAGATGGAAGAATCTCGCATCTGATGCAATGGTCATTTCGCACACGCCGAGCCGCAGATGCTCGATGGTAGATGGCCTCCCCTCGGCGTGGCCGGACACTGATCTGCAGACCACGGTGCCGGGGTGAACCCTCACCCCAACATCGTGAGCCATCCCGTCGATGTTCAGTCGTCGAGGCCGAACAGCTTGGCGGCGTTGGTCCGTCCGATCTTGACTCGATCGTTCTCGCTGATCGGGCAGCTGTCGAACCAGGGCGCGATTTCGTACATGGATTCGTAGGGATAGTCGACCGAGAACAGTGTGCGGTCGGCTCCGACCTCGAGGAGCGTGTCCAACAGGGCCTGGGTACGGAACACGCCACTTGTGGTCAGGTAGAAGTTCTCCCGCAGGTACTTGGTCGGCTCATGCTCGTGCGCACCATGGGTTTCGCGGCGCTGATGGCGCAGCCGATGCTCGACGCGCGGCAGGGTGAACGGCAGCGCCTCGCCGAGATGTCCGAGGATGACGTTGACGTTCGGATAGCGATCGAACAGGCCCGAGAGGATCAGTCGCAGCGCATGGGTCGCCGTTTCGAAGCCGAACCCCCACGCCGAACCCAGCAGGCCCTCATACCCCTGGTAAATGCGCTGTTGGTTGGGCAGCGGAATCCGCGGATGCAGGTACACGGGAACATCCAGTTCACTCACCTTCGCCCAGAACGGATCTACCGGCGCCTCATCGAGGTAGCGGGCGGTGTTCTCGTCACCGATGTTGGTGTAACCGTTGATCAACGCGCCCACAGCGCCGAGATCCTTGACCGCGCGTTCCAACTCAGCGGCAGCGGCCTCGGGATCCTGCAATGGCACTGCAGCGAACATCCGCAACCGGTCGGGGTGACGCGAGACGAGCTTTTCAGCGGCGTGGTCATTCATCCGGGCGGCGGTATCGATGGCCAACTGGGTGTCGGTGATGGCTTCGATGCCGGGCTGGGTCAGCGACAGGATCGACACATCGATACCGGTGCGGTCCATATCGGCGATGCGTTCGTCGACCTCCTGCAGCCGGCGCTGCACATCACCGAAATAGTCCGGCTCGGTGAAGTCATGAGATCCGGTAGCAGGGAAAGCCGCCGACTCCCAGTGCTCTTCGAGAGCGATTTTGCCGTTCATCGTTGCTCCTTCAGGAAATCGATTCTTGTACCGATCGGCACAAGATTGACCATAGACGTACCGATCGGTACAGTCAAGGGGTGGCCAGAACCCCAGACCCCGGCAAACGTGTGGAACTCCTTCGAGCCGTCGTCGGCCATCTGGCAGAATCCGGTGTCAACGATCTCTCGCTGGCGCCGTTGGCCGAGGCGATCGGCACCAGCAAACGAATGTTGTTGTACTACTTCGGAGATCGAGGCGAACTGATCTCCCAAGTACTCGAGGCCAGCCGGCCCGACGTCGGGAAGATCTTCGACGGTGTCAACACCCGCGATCAACTCGCCGAGTCGGCAATGCAGTTGTGGCATGCACTGACCCGCGGTGACCAACGGCATAGTGTGCGTATGCTGCTGCAGGTGCTCAGCCTGGCCGCCACAGACCCCGGCACCTACGGCGAGCACGCCCGCACTGCTGTCGAGGTGATACTCACCCCGATCACTGCGGCGTTCGTCACGACCGACTTCACCCCCGGCGAGGCGGCGGCACGCGCCACACTTGTCGTCTCAGGGCTACGCGGGCTGTGCCAGGATCTGCTGGTCACCAACGACGGCGAGCGACTGGACACCGCGGCGCGACTACTCGTGGACGCGGCGGTTCACGGCGGCTCACACTAGCGCTCACAACCAACGCGGCGGGTCGCCTTGGTCACCGTTCCGCTAGGTTCCGATCGCGCCGACCGGGACCCCACATCGTCCCCGAGGACCTCAGCTACTACGACATGCTCGCCAAGCTGCGGCGCACGCTGATCGCGGCCCAATATTGTGCCGACCTGCCCGGCGACCCCACCCCGGAACAAATCCACACTATCCGCCTGGCCTGGGCAAACACTGTCGCCTGATCGCGAAACACGAGAGGGCAAGCTCAACACCCATTTCGAACGTGAGTTCGAAAGGATTAGTTAGGGTCGAGAAATCTCGACTTTCGCGATCAAGCGGCAGCGTTTGCCCAGGCCAGGCGGATGGTGTGAATTTGTTCGGGGGTGGGGTCGACGGGTAGGTCGGCACAATATTGGGCGGCGATCAACGTGCGGCGGAGCTTGGCGAGCATGTCGTCGTAGCTGGGATGGGTCTTGGTCGTGTACCAGCGCGACCGAGCGCGGTGGTCGGCGACGACGGCCGGCGAGTGCCCGGCGAGGTAGTACCAAAGGACCACGAGGGTCTGGGTGAGCATCCCGAACGGGATGGTCCGCTCCACCGCCGCCCGGGTGCGGTTGCGGGCCTCACCGGCACCGGTGACGTGTTTTCCCTGGAAAAATGCGACCTCGATGGACCAACGGCTCGAGTAGCGTTCGATGAGTTCGGCAGCGGCAGTGGCCATGTCGGTGGTGAGCAGCGCCAGAGTCGGACGGCGGGGTTCGCGCACGACGATGACCCGCACCGGTTGGGAGCGGAAGGCGCCATACCACAGGCAGCGGCGCTCGTGCACGGTCACCGTCGCGGTACGACCGTACCGAGTCACGGTGACCTGCTGTCCTGGTGTGGCGGCGGCCAGGTCTGCCGGTGTGCCGATCCTGGTACCGCGGGTGCGGGGACGGCCCCGTCGACCGCGCATGTTGGGCGGGTCGTCCAGGTCGGGATGCACCTCGAACAGGGCAGCGTTGCGAGGCAGCGGCCCGGTCAAGGTCACATTCGCGGGCAGGTGCCGCAGGGTGCTGCACACGTACGCGCTGTCGGCGACCACATCGACGACACGGTCGGGGCGCGCGGCGGCGATCCGGCCGATCAACTCGCGCGCGAGGACGGTCTTGGTCGGGCCGCCGGGGCGCCACAACCGGAACAACACCGGCAACGCGATCGGACGCTCCGCGAACGGCAGCGTCACCACCACCGCGGCAACCACGAACGTGGTGCCCCGGGAGAGTTTGGCCTGCCCTTTGGCGACCTGGCGCGAGCCATCGTAGGCCCACGCCGCGGCGTGCACCTTCTTGCCGCTGCGCTGGAACAGGGTGTCATCCACCGCGACGATCAGCGGGGCGCCGGCCGCGGTGAGCCAGCCCACGACCAGGCCCAGCATGATGAGCCCGACCTGGTCGAGGCTCCAAGTGGCCGAAGCGAAGAACCGGTGCGCACGACTGTGATGCCCGCCGATGCGGGCGGCGGTGAACATGCCACAGACGGTCCGCCGGGCTGGTGCCGCGATCAACCCGACGGTCAGTGCGACGAAGGTGGTGAAGGTGGGGGTAGTGAAACACGGCCGGAACGCTTCCAGCAAGGGCTGCAACGACTTCGGCACCGGCGGCACGGATCGGATCGACACAAACCGCCGATCATCGTGGCGCGGACACCGTAGCGATCGCTCGACACGCCGACATGATCACCGGCCTGTCGCACACACGCCAGCTGTCTTCCGACAGCCCGACCCACCCTGACTATTGCTGACTAAAGTATCCGGTAGCCGATGTGCGTGCGACCACAGGTTCACGCCTACACGGGTGATCGCCCGACAACAGAAGCGGTCGAGATTGCATCGAACCACCGTCCGGACGGGCCAGCAACTGTCCGAACGAATACTCCAAGCGCCGTGAGCGCCGGATATGATGGGGCCGTGATCTTCTCCTGCGGAAAGGGCGCCATGCGCCCCTGCCGGTGACGCCCGGCAAGTGGCTGGTTTCCGACGACACCGATGACCAGACCACTCTTCTCACCGACGCGTTGCTCCCAGCATTCCCCACAGCCCTTGCCACCGACGTGCGTATCGTCGTGCGTACTCTGCCACCAGCACGCCTACCGCTGATGTCACACAGTTCCGCCGTCCGGGTCCAGGGCGAGCAGCTCATCGTCCCGTACCGCCTGCGCAATCCCGAACCATCCCACAAATCGACTGTCTGCGACACAGACCAAGATCCTGCACTGCCTCTACAGCCGCCACAGCAACGGCTATGTCCGCCAGCGCCACCTCAACCGGATCATCGACGCCACCGAGCCATGGATCATGCCCTTCGTTGTCAAGCTCGTCGGCGAATACGTGCTCGACATCGTCGTCGACATCCAGCGGGGACTCGCCAATGTGGCTACGGTCGAGGCTGCCCACCACGAGGCGTACGGTCGATTCGCCGCCACAAACCCCGAGTTTCTCCACCTGACCAGCCAACGTGTCGCCAGCTACTGGGACTGCTACTACCGAAACCGATACCCGCACCGCTACTATCCCGGCCGCATCGTCATCGAGGAACTACAGGAAGCCGCAGCCACCTTCTGAGACGCCCTGCCACACTCCATAGTGCCGCTGAGTGCGCGATATGCATCGAACACCCGTTCGTCAAGAACCGCGAAAGCGGAGTCGAGAAATCGAACCCACACCACACCGAGCCCAAGGCCACCCACAATGCAGCCAGACGGACCGGCAACGATCCCAACCGACTACGTCACCCGCCAGTCGACGCGAATCATCGCGAACGGATACCGCGACTACAGAGCTGACAGCATCGCCGCTAGCGACCATGCATTCCCCTACCCTTCCCAGACCGCGACAACCCGATACTCGAATACCTCGTCCGCAAAGCCCAGGAACTAGCCGACACCGAAGGACAGCCCCCATACGTCTGGCTAGCTGTACACGCATGGTACGAAGGCGCCCTGAGTACTCTCGCAGCCCCGCCCAAGCCCGACGAATAGACAGCAGAACCACATCGCCGTCGCCACACCCGGCCCAAACCAAATGCCGTTCCGAAAATGTGGGGTTTGCGGGGGTTAGGCCAAATAAAACAGGTCAGGACCGGTAAATTACCGGCCCCGACCTGCATCCTCGGTGGTCCTAACGCTAATCAATCCGAACCACCTGACGGCCGAAGGGCCGACGCTGCGGATCAAGCCAGTAGGCACGCGCAGTGTGACATTGAGGGCATGACTTGCGGGTTTCGGCGGCCATTTGATTATCGACGCTCCTCGCACGCAAATGATAGGCAAGCTCAGAAATGTGGGTCGCGGAGGTGGTCGAAATAGGCATCTAGTGCCGCTGCATCGGCGGGCCAGGCGATCAGGCCGATGTAGTTGTCGAGCCTGATCAGCACAATGGCGCTGTCATCGATCTGGAAGGAGCGGTGGGCGTGACCTTCGACATCGATTACGGCGTTTTCGGCTGCTGGATCGGTCGGCTTCAGCACGGCATGGGGCTTCATATTGATGAAGCCAGGAGCGTGATAGGCGCGAATGGTTTCGGCGCCTTGCGGGCCGAAACCCAGGAGAGTCCAGTGCGGCCCGCGGTACAGGTCGAACAGTCGAACCATAGTGTCGGCCAGGAGATCTCGGCACGGTGCGTCGGGGGCGCGATCGCCGGCGACGACATCCTTGCCCGTGGCGTCTCCCCAGGTGAGCGAGAGCGGGCTTTCCCGGTAGCGGATTGCCAACCCCGACATCTGACGATGCATTTGTGGATCGTTGAGTGCTGTCAGCATTTGGTGGGGGTTCGGCTCCGCGCGACCGCCGCCATCGGAATCCAGGCCGGTCGCGCGATACATCAATTCCCACGTTGTCTCGATTTCGTGCCGGGCACTGCAGCCACGTTCTTCCTCGTAGGTATCCAGCAGCCAACTCGGCCCGCCGCAGAGTGCTGTGGCGAGCTTCCATGACAGGTTCGAACTGTCGTAGATCGCAGAACATAGTCCGCCACCCGTTTGAACGTGTGCTGCTTCACCGGCGAGAAAGACAGGCCCAATGCGGAACTGTTCGGCATAAGCGACCCTCACACGGAAGGCATTCACCCAACCACCGGCGTTGTGGATGTGAATATCGGTTCGCTCACCGCGGTCGGTGATCAATCGCTGCATCGTCTTCAGCGTGGCCGGTGGGAGCTGACCCCCCTTGTCCGCCTCGATCTGTGCCTGGAACTGCCACTTCTCACCGAACGCGAAAACAGCGCTCCCCCTTCGGCTACCCAGCCGTACCCGTTCGCACCGGTCGCCGGCTCGGGATGTTCAAGGCCGTCGATCTCGACATCACCGACCAGCCAGTGAGCGTCGGGAATGACTCCGCCAACGTATTTGATCCCGAGCGCCTTTCGAACCGTACTCCTGGCACCGTCGCCACCGACGAGGTAAACACTCCGGATCGATCGGATCTCGCCACTCGGGCCCCGAACCGACGCTGTCACGCCACGCTCGTCCTGGGGGAAGTCGACCAGCTCGGTCGACCACTCGACCTTCACCCCGGATGACTCGGGCGACTCGCGCAATACCGCCTCGGTGTGCCACTGCGGCACGATACCGTCGTCGCTGTGTGCGGCAGCCGATTTCGCCGTTCCGACCCCGACCCCGCTACGTGATGCGGCTCCCGGGCTCGCGCGTCGGCGTCAGGTACGAAGGGTGCGTAGGCCGGTGCGGATTTCGTTGACCAGGATCTCGGGCTGTTCCAAGGCCGCGAAGTGCCCGCCCTTGTCGGCCTCGCCGTAGTGGATCAGATTGCTGTAGGTGTCTTCGATCCAGCTTCGTGGCAGTCGTGGGATGTCCCTCGGGAAGACGGTCACCGCGACCGGAAGCGTCAGCTTCGGGCCGGCGAAGGTGAGCGACTTGTTCTCCCAGTAGATGCGGCCGGACGACGCTGCGCTGTTGGTGAACCAGTAGAGGGATATCGCGTCGAGCATGTCTTCGACGCTGAGGGTGTCCTCAGCGAGCCCGTGGTTGTCGGTCTTGGACTGGAACTTCTCGTAGATCCAGGCTGCCTGACCGGCGGGAGAGTCCGCCAGGGCGAATCCGACGGTCTCCGGCTTCGTGCCCTGAAGGTGGTTCGACCCACCGAGATCGCCGGTGTAGCGGGCGAGGGTCTCCACGGCATGGCGCTGTTCGGGCGACAAGGTGTCGGGTATCTGTGCGGGAAAGGCGTACTGGGTGTTCAGATGAATTCCGAGCAGCCCCTCGGGTTGCATGGCCCCGAGGGCGGTGGTGACGACCGCACCCCAATCGCCGCCTTGCGCTGCCCATCTCGGGTAGCCGAGACGCTGCATCAGCTCCACCCACGCGCTGGCGATGCGCGACACGGTCCACCCGGTCTCCGTGGGCTTCTGGGAGAACCCGAACCCGGGCAGCGACGGGACGACGACGTCGAACGAATCGGCGGCGTCTCCTCCGAACGACACCGGATCGGTCAGCGGGCCGATCAGCTTCAGGAAATCGACGATCGAGCCCGGCCATCCGTGCGTGAGTAGCAGCGGCATCGCGTCGGGATTCTCGGACCTGACGTGGATGAAGTGGATGTCCAGCCCATCAATCTCGGTCAGGAATTGGGGGAAGCGATTGAGCTCGGACTCCACGCGCCGCCAGTCGTAGCCGCGCTCCCAGTAGTCGACCAGAGATCTGGCGTTCTCTACGCGAACCCCTTGCGACCAGTCGCCCACCGTTTCTGGATCCGGCCATCGAGTTCTGGCCAGTCGCTGCTTCACCTCGTCGATCTCCGAATCCGGGATCGAGACGGTGAACGGGCGGACCAGGGCGGAGGTCGGTCGTGTCGGTGCGGTCATTGCCGTCTTCTCCTGAGCCTTGAAGCGCAGCGCAACTCTTCATTGCACACTGGTGTGCAATTTACTTCATTACACACCAGTGTGCAACAGTGGTGTCGTGCCTACCCAGTCCTCCCGTGTGCGCTCGATGAACGAGACACGCGATCGCATCCTCGACGTCGCCCTCGAAGTGCTGGGAGAGAACCCGGACGCCGGAATGGGCGATATCGCCTCCGCTGCCGGCGTCGTCCGTCGCACGGTCTATGGCCATTTCCCCTCGCGCCTCGACCTGGTTCGGACACTCACAGAACGGGCCGTCACCGAGATGACAGCCGTGCTCACCGAAGTCAACGCCTCCGACGCAGCAGCGGACGCGACGTGGGCCGAATTCATCGCCCGCCTCTGGCCGGTGGCACACCGGTACCGAGTGCTGGTGGCGCTGCGCCGTGGCGAGTACGGGGAGGTGATCCACGGCCTGCTCGGGCCGGTCGATGAGCTCCTCGCCGACCTCGTGAAACGGGGCCAGGACAGCGACGTGTTCGCACAGCACCTGCCGGCAGGCATTCTGAGCCAGGTTGCCTACAACGTCGTATTCGCTATCGCGGACAGCGACCTGCCGAACGGGACCCGCGGCTCCCGAGCGGCAACGATCACGAGCCTGCTGATGCTCGGAGTTCTCGAGACACGCGCAATCGCTCTCGTGGTCGACCAGCACTGACCCCCAGCACTCCACATCCAAGGAGAGCATGTGAGTTGCATTGCGGCGACTGCCCCGACTTCCGGCCGACCGTCAGCGGGAATCCGGTCCATGCGAGATCAGCTGGCCCGGACTGGCCGCTGCGTTCGCAGTGCCGAGCCGAAGGCCGCGATCAGGGCACCGTGCACGGCCACGCCCTGTCAGGCGCTGTCGTGGATGGTGCCGTCGGCGACGGCGGTGGTAGCGACAACCCCCAGCACCGCGTTCAGGACGAGGTTGGCCGACAGGTGCCGCAGTCGGGGGTTGTGGACCAGTTCGCGATCGCCAGGGCGAGCAGGGTGGCGCCAACGGTGCGGGTGGTGAAGATGTCGAATGCGGCGGATCGGGCTTCAGGCCGGAGACCGCCGAGCGCGGCGCCAGCAGCGCCTGCGCGCCGACGGCGCCCAGGTAGACGGCCGAACCTCGTAGCAGCAGGCGGGTTTTCATCGGACCGGGCGCTGCAGGGCGGCGTAGTCGACGCCGGTAAGTCGCTCGGATTCGGCCCGCAGGGCGCGGCGAATCTCGGTGTCGGTGTCCGGGGGCGCGATGCGGATCGGGTATCCGCGCGCACGCAGTGGTGGTCGGCCGTCGGGCGCGTAGTAGTCGCGGCCGCGGGCCTGCGGATCGGTCGCGGCGCGCAGCACTACCCGGGCGCCCGCGTCCGCGTCCGGTTGGACGAGCAACTTGGTGATCGCCAGCCGGGTGGCGCCGCGGACGTGGCGGACCAGGTCGGTTGGTGTGACGCCGGGCTCGAGTGCGACCGCGATGGTTTCCGCGCCCGCCGTGGCCAGCCGTTCGTTCAGTTCCAGGGTGTACAGCAGGTTGGCGAGCTTGGATTGCGCATAGGCCGGGATCGGCCGGTAGTAGGCCGGTGAACGCGAAGTGCCCGAGATGGTTTGTGCCGAACTGCAATTCGAAGCCGTCGGCAGTGACCGCGGCGGGAGTCATCATCACCCCGGCGTTGTCGATGAGCAGATCGACCCGTGGGAACCGGTCCCGGTTCCAACTATCCGGGATGCCCATCCCGATTGTCAGCGGATCGAGAGGGCACAGTGACCGAACCCGCGGATCGACCGCGCCGGGCCGGCGCACAGCGCAATCGCGAGCGCGTGCTGCGTACCGCAGCGGAAATCTTTGCCACCGAAGGCCTCTCGGTACCAGTGCAGGAGATCGCGCGTCGCGCCGGCGCGGGCACCGGCACCGTCAGCCGCCACTCCCCCACCAAGGAATCCCTGTATGCCGCGGTTCTGCTCGATCGCATGCGAGATCTCACCGCCTACGCCGAGACCCTGGCCGCCGAAAACGACCCTGGCACAGCCTTCTTCACGCTCTTCACGCGCTTGATCCACGAGGGCGCCGCCCACCGCGGTCTGGCAGAAGCCCTGGCAGGCTCGCAATTCGACATCGAAGCCGCCGCCACCACCGCCGACTGCAACGTCTCCGACCGTCTGCGCCGCCTACTGTCCGATGCCCAGCAATCCGGAACAGTCCGATCGGCAATCACTTTCGCCGATCTCGAGGCCGTGCTGTCCGGCTGCCTGTCCTACGACGGCCCGGACCCCGACCGGGTCATCGACGTGATCCGGACGGGACTGCGATCCCAGACCACACCCCAACCACCATCATGACCAACCAACAGCCACTTCCGACGTATCCGTTCGACTCGAGCCACACGACACGTCGTTCTCGTACCTCGGGACTCTTGGCACGCCAGCAGGCGTGGTCCAGACCCGCGAGGTCGTGGGACCTCTCGTCGGTGGTCATACGGGGTCTCATTCAGGATCGGCGGGGTCGTTGAAACGAAACGTGTTGTTTTCGCGGCCTTCTCACCGGCCACGACCGCCCGCGCCTTCGCTTCCTGTCAGCCGCACCCTCGGGTGGACGATCGAAATCTGGATCGCTCGCCGGTTTCGCCAGTGTCGGACATTTGCCAAGGTGCGGCACCTGCTGTCCTCACCCTCTGGAAGCTATCTCAGGCAGCCGATCCTCGTCGACGGCGTCTGGTTGCCCGCGCACCAACCGGTGGTAATCAGCATGTCCGCGTGCAACAACGATCCTACGATCCGCGCGGACGATCGCGTCGGCAATCGTTCGCACCTGGCATGGGGCGCCGGACCGCATCGCTGTCCTGCGGAACCGATGGCCTATCTGATCGCGCAGGATGCCGTTGATCAATTGCTGGACGCGCTACCCGAAATGCAGCTGGCCCTGCCGACCGGCGAACCGCCCTGGCTGCCCGGCCCTTTCCACCGCGCTCTGACAACGCTGCCGGTCACCTTCGCGCCCTGCCAGCCGTTCACCGTCCCCTGAGCGACGTCAGCCAAGGCCAGTGAATCAACCACGCCGTATCCGATGGCAGGGTCTATTGTGCCGCCGCGGGAGCCGAACGGGATCTGCTGCGCCGACACCTTGCCCGCCACCATCCACGGCGACTCATCGGAGGTTGACGCCTCCCGATCCCGGTAACGCCGTATCGGCCGGTCAGGCGGAGGCGCGGACGGTGAGCGACACCGGCAGCACCACCCGCTCGCCGGCGACCTGCTCGCCGGCGACCAGCCGCAGCAGGACCGCCACCATCTCGCGGATCTGTTCCCGGGGATCCTGATGCACCGACGTCAGCGGCGGCGTCGTCGCCGGGGCCAGGGTCGGGTGATCGTCGAAACCGATCACGGCCACGTCGGCGGGGATCCGGCGGCCCGCGGCGACCAGGGCACGCAGTGCGCCCGCGGCCATGGGGTCGCTGGCGGCGAACACCGCGTCGAGGTCGGGGGCGCGGACGAGCAACCGGCGCATCGCCTCTTCGCCGCCGGAGATCGTGAAGTCCCCGGGCTCGACCAGATTCCGTCCCCGCACCCCACGATCCCGCATCGCGGCGCGCCAGCCGGCCAGCCGGTCGGCGGCGGCGGGATGTTCGGCCGGGCCGGACACCGTCGCGATCCGGCGGCGACCCCGGTCGACGAGGTGATCGACCGCGAGCCGGGCGCCGGCGGCGTTGTCGAAGTCGACCACGTGCTGGGCCCGCCGGGCGCTGTGGGTGCGGCCACCGAACACCACCGGGATCCGCAGCGTGCCCAGCGCACCGGGCAGCACGTCGCCGCGGTGCGGGGCGAACACCAGTGCGCCGTCGACGTGACCGCCGTCGAGGAACCGGACCACGCCCGGCACATCGGCATGGTTGTCGACGAACATCACCAGCAATTGCCCGCCGTGTGCGGACAACTCTGAGTTCTGAGAGCGCTCCCAGTGCGGTCCCAAGGCTGATCAATGAGGAGTTCGAAGGTGCGACACATACTCCGCAAAGTGCTCATCACGTGCGCCGTGCTCACAGTCGGGACCGGCGGCATCAGCGGCTGCGCCGGCGGTGACAGCGGCACCACCATTCGTGTTCTCACAACAGTGGCACGCACCGACGTACGAGCTACTGTCTTCGGCAGAGATCGCAGCAAGATTCCGGTATCGGTGGATACGAGCGCCGAGTGCCATATCCGGCTCCCCGAGAGTACTTTCTCGGCATCCCGCCGCGCGCGGAGTCCGTCGCCGTCGTTGTGTAGGGCGTGGTGCGATCGCGGCCTGGTCGTCGTTGAGCTTGGATCGGCGTCCGCCCTCGCGTCCGTGGGCACAGGCCGCTGGGCCGTCATCGGTGTCGGCCACAATCAGCTCGCGTTCCAGCTCGGCGAGCACCGACGTATCCCGAACATGGACTGCACTGTGACGAATCTCTCATTCCTGCATTTGTTAATTCCATTCGGTATTTTTAGCTGCATTGGTGTGTAGTCGTATGTTCGGTGAACAACGAGCGGGGAACAACGGGCGGGGATGACCGGTAAACGCCCGGCCACATGGTCGGGTGACGCAGCGGAGGTACTGCGGAATGGACCGTAGTGAGGTTGCCGAGATGGCCCGGGACTGGTGGGCAGCGGTCGGCGATGCCAGTTTCGTGCCGATGTCGCCCAGCGATATCCAGCAGTTGATGACCGTGTGGATCACGGATCTGGAGACGGCCATGACGGCCGAGCCATTCGATCCGGCGCCCGTTCGCCAGGTCGGGGCCGATATGGTACACGCGAACCTCACCGTGCCTGCAGCAATGATGCCGTCGTCGACGGTGTTGGCCGGTTTGCTCGAGCGGTCGGCGCGGCCGGATCGGGCGCGCCGGTTCGGTGCCTTGCTGGGGAAGCTCGGTCACGGCTACATCACCGAACTGCTTGCCACCCAAGCCCGCAATCAGGAGGCGGCCGAGCGGTTCCGGGTGATGTTCGACAACGCCGCGGTCGCCATTGCGCGCTATGACGTAGACGGCATCACGATCGACGCAAACATCGCTGCAGCGCGAATGGTGGGCATCGACCGCAAGGACTTGCCGGGGGTTGCGGGCCTGGACTTCGTGCACCCTGACGATCGCGAAAAGCTCCGCACGGTGGTGGTTGGGTTGTTCAGGCGAGGGCACGGCACAGTGCACTTCGAGGGCCGCTTCCAGCGACGCGACGGAAGAATCTGCTGGGGTGCATGGACGATGACACTGATGCACGGCAATGCCCAACGCGAAAAGTACCTACTTGCAGTCGGGGAGGACACCACCGAGCGTCACGTCATGCAAGCAAAGTTGCGCTGGCAGGCCACCCATGACCCGTTGACCGGCCTGCTCAACCGGCGCAGCCTGCTCGATCAATTGGAGACCATCGTCGCCGAGTCCGGCCCCACCGATCAAATCGGCTTGTGCTTTGTAGACCTCGACGCGTTCAAGCTGGTCAACGACCAGTACGGGCACGGCGCGGGCGACCGGATACTGTCCGAAGTCGGCCGCAAACTCGGCGCGGCGTTGGCCTCGCCATCGGTCACCCTGGCGCGTATCGGAGGCGACGAGTTCGTCGCTCTGCTGGCACCGCCATGCGACGACGACGCGGTCGCCGCCGCCGCCGAAACCATGCTTGCGACGCTGCAGGAACCGGTGCAGATCGGTCGCAACCAGCTGCTGTCGATGTCAGCCAGTATCGGCGCGGTGGTCACCGCAGTCGCGGGTGCGAAAGCCGAGAAACTGCTCGACGAGGCCGACATCGGCTTGTATCGAGCCAAGACCGAGGGCCGCGGCACCTGGGTCCTGCACCGGACGGACGATGGCCACGGGCGATCACCGTAAGCCGGCCGCCCAGTTGGCCACTCACCCCCGAAGCGTTCCGGCAACGATGGTCACCGACCGAGTTCAACCGACAACCGCAACTCGCATAGCCGGTTGATCTGGTCCCCGCTTGCGGGTCCGGACTCACGAGAGTTGAAGGCTTGGTTGGATGTCGAGCCACAGCGAGCTTGTCATCGGCCTCGATTGCAGCCGCGTAGCGGCGGGCGAAGTCGTTCTTGGCCGGGCTGATCGCGGCCGAGAGCGCGTTGTTGCCCTTGCGGGTAACCCACAGTTCGGCGACCTCGCGCACCTGCTCGGGCGTGTAGATCCCGGCCTGGGCGAGCTTGGTGGCGAGGTGGACGACGACGTACGGGTCGGTCTCGGTCTCCAGGGTGGCATTGGTGAAGTACGGCTCGAACGCAGCCCGGATGTCTTCGGGCTCGTTCGCAAAGTCGATGACGAAACGTCTTACGCTTCTGCTCCCCGCCGGCAGTGCGATGGGTGCGGTTGGGCCGGGACAGCGTCTGCACGGCAGTGACCCCGGAGAGCTTCTTGTCGACGTACATCGCCGACAGCAGCGGCTGGTCGAACCGCTGGCCCGGCTGCTCGGGCTGCCGTACTTCCCGGTGACGCCGCTGTTCCCGCACCTGGGCCTTGTGGGCTGTATCCCGCTGCCGTCGAAGTGGTACATCGAATTCGGCGAACCCATCGCCACCGGCGCCTACGGCCCGCAGGCCGCCGAGGCTGCATCCGGGCGGGCTGGGGTCACCGATCGGCTATGTACCTGAGTCGCGGCGAATCGGACGCCTCTGACGAGGTCGGGGCTAATGCAGACGAGGGTGTCATTCGTCGAGAGAGCCGACGGTTTTACCAGCGGGGAGTACAGGGCGATGCTGGCCGGGTCTTCGATTACCTGGGCGTAGCCGATGACGACTACCGACCAGCCGAGGTGAGAGTCTGGATTGATGTCGTCGACCTGGTAGGCCACGACGGTTGTCCGTACGGCGTGCGTCATGTCGGTCAGTTGGGGCGATGTCCAGGTGCGGACAATGATCTTTCCGTCGTGGAAGATGTGGTTGACGGGCCGTACAGCGGGTAGGGCATCCTTGGTGAAGACAATTCTTCCGAGTCGGGTTCCAGCAAGCAGCGCCAACGCTTCCTCATTGTCGAGATCGATCACTTGACGGCCTGGCGGTGTAGGGATGGGGCCTGGTGAATCAGACGCCCCTGTCGTGACCATGCTGGCTTTCCCTTTCCTTGCTCAGTTGGATAGATGTAGGCCTCGTCGTGAGCTGAGTTGTACCTGGTGGTACCTGCACCGAGCCACGGCCTTCGTTGTCCGCAGTGGGGCTGTAGGTCACCATGCCTATGCTGTAAGGGCACCGTTGCCCACCTCGGAACTAATAAGTCGGACCGGGTGGCAAGCCATCCCGCTGAGGGATGGTGCGGCAGCTTGTTACCGTCTGTCGACCGGCGTTCGAGCAGTTCCAGAATCAGCGCACACTGACCCCTGCCGTCTGCACTCGCGGGAGCCGGACTGCTCAGCGGGATCACCTCTCGGCTTCCAGTCGCCGGTGTCGTTTCTTTGCCAGGCGGACCGATGCTGATTGTGGCGCAGGCTGCATCGTGCGCGCTCTCATTCCCGAGGTGGCCCGCAGCACATCGTTCCCGACACGCGACTGGTGGCCGACGCGACCGAACTGATGCCCGAGAGCGAGCCGCCACTGCTGTTCCACCATTCCCGGCGGGTCTGCCTGTTCGGGATGATGCAAGCCCGTCGTCTCGGTCTGCGACCCGATCCCGAACTGCTGCACGTCGGCATCATGTCCACGACCTCGGCCTTGACCGAGGCGTATGGCGCCAGCAGCGGTTCGAGGTCGACGGCGCCGATCGCGAATTCCTCACCGTGCGCGGCATCGAACCCGATGTGGCCCAACGGATCTGGACTGCTATCGCGCTGCACACCACTCGGACATTCCCGAGCACATGACCTCCGAGATAGCGATGGTCACCGCCGGCGGTCGAAACCGACGTTCTCGGCTTCGGGTACCACGACCTCGACCGCGCCGATATCGATGTCGCCGTCGCGGCCCATCCGCGTCCAGACTTCAAACGTCAGATCCTCGCGGCATTCACCCGGGGCTTCGCCCATCGCCCCGACTCCACCTTCGGCACCGTCAACGCCGACGTCCTCGTCCACGACGCACCCCGCTTCATCCGAACCGACTTCGTCGCCCGCATCCTCGGCAACCCGTGGGCGGAACAGGCACCACGGCAGGTCGATAGGTTCAGGCAGTTCGCATCGCCGAGCCACCGCGATGCGGCGCGGTTCGCATCGCTGAGCCACCGGCGGAGTACGGCAGCACGTTTGTTCTCTGCTGATGCGACGAGAGACGACAGAGGAGTAGGTGCAGTGGCATCCGAAGATCGTCGGCCAGGACGCGCATGATTCGCATCATGGTCGCGCTGTCGAGATCATGCGCGATGAGGATTCGCTCGAAAACCATTGCGCTGAGGACCTGCGTTCGGGTCAGTGCCATTTCGGGAAGCCAACTCAGCCGCCACGTTCCCCTGCCGGCTCCGTTGGTTATCCTGGTCGCGGACTCGGTGGATAGCGGGTTCGCGATGGTCGCGTCCGTAACGTACAGCGCGTCGACGTGTCCGGTGATCAGTTCGCCAACCGTCCCCCCCGACCAGATCGCGGGTCGGGCCACACGCTCGCGCCCCATCGCGCCGAACGTGGTGGTCAGCTCGGCGGGTGCACGGGTGGGAACTTCGGCTCGGCTGATGATGTCTTTTTGGTGGATGAGCATGTCGGGACTCCTGGAATACACGATGGGACCGTTTGACGAAGTCCAGAATCGTCTCGCGCATGCCCGTTGTCGTCGGCGCTGGCCGCAGTTGAGTGGCCCCACCACCGTGACCGTGCCGATACCTGCTAGCTGCAACTCGGCCTGATCGAATCCGCTGGATCCGATCCTCCGGCAGGACGAATCCGCACTTAACCGCACCGAGCGGGCACCGTGCGGTTACATAAAAGCTCGAAACAGAATCGGATCTCGGCTTCGAGGATCTCGCGGCGCTGCGCGGTGGCCGACAGTCTCCGCCCCGCCAGGCGTAATAACCCGACCGTGAGACCTTCGCCCACCGACACACGGACACGACGCAATGGCTACCTTCTTCGGAGGCGATGAACGCGTATTTCGCTGTCACCGGTGCTTCTTCGCGAAGAAGGCCACCGATTTTCCCCCGGCGGCCAGCCGAGCCCACACCTGGGTATAGCCCAGTCCCTCGAACAACGCCGCCGCCAGCAGCAGATACACCACCACCCGCGACGGCAGGGCCCGGACTCTCGACTGCACCGAGCGCGTGGCCTCCAACGCGGCATCGACCATCTCGAACGGCACGATCTGGGTCAACTCGCCCAGATGACCCGGCGCGAACGGCCCCGCCGCCACCCCGGAACACGATTGATGACTGAACACACAGCGGAACTCCTGGTACACGGTTTCTTCGCAGATGACCTCTCTACCAGTAGTTCCGCTGTTCTACTTCACGACACATCAAGCACCACAACAAGATTCACTTGCGCCCGCCTCTCCGCCCTAAACTGCGCGGCATTGGGGTTAACTCGGCTCCAGCACGATGCATTCCCGCCGACCAGCAACTCCGTCAAAACTACTGCTCCATCGAGCCTCCGGCTCCACAGCGCCGGAGGTCATGCCGCTACCCTGCTCATCAACGGCGGGGGCATGGACGGAGATCAGTAACCGACCCCCGACATTGCCCCTCGCACACCATATTTCACGCCCCGACCAGTTCCGGGTGGAACTTGGTCACCATCCGATGGATCCCGTTGCGCCAGTCGACCGTCAAGCCGCCGATGAGTTCGCGCATCCGCGTCGAGTCGGTCGGATTGCCGCGCAGGGCCTCGGCGCTGTCCTCGAAGACCGGTTCCTTGCCGATCAGCGAGCCGAGGTAGCCGCACCACTCCTGCAGGCTGACGATCTCCCCACCGCACCAGTTGACCGTCGTCGCCGGTGTCGAGGCCGCGGCCAGCAGCCTCGGGATCGAGGCGACGATGTCGTCCTCGTGGATCGGGTTGTAGCGGGCCGGTCCGCCGGCCGGGACCGGGATCGGGATGCCGGCCAGGATCATCTCCATGTGGTAAAACGGCCACCCGCCGTTGTTGCCGTACTGGATGTTCAGCCGGGCGATGACGGTGGGCACGCCGAGCGTGCGCGCCATCGTGCGGGCAACGACCTCCCCGGCGATCTTGGTGAGGTGGTGGTCCACTACGTGGAGCACGGGGCCGGTCGCCCCGTGCTGGTACTCCACGGCGCCGGCGCAGTGATGCTGCCCAATACAATGCGGCCAGCACGTGGTCGCGCGCGGCGACCAGGTCATGGACCGAGGCTGGTTCGATGTCGGCGACCCACAGCGGCAAACCCGTTGGCGCGCAGAGGGCTTGGATGTTGCCACCGTGGGTATGAGCTTTCCCGGAGTACCACAGGTCGATCTGTTCCCATTTCACGCTGGTGGTTTGCTCGCTGCAGCGGTCGGAGTCGAACACTTTCCCGTCGAGAATCAGGTACCCGAGGCCCTCGGCGTGAGCGCGGAGCAGGGCTTCGTGCAGGTCGGGGCTTGTCCGGCGAGCACGGTGATGCCTTCGCCGTGGTAGCGGTAGGCGGATCACGTGGAGTCCTTTTGGTGCAGATGGATCTTGTGGTGAGCCCCATCTACCGGGACTCTACGTCCACACCCAGCACCCAATCGGCGTGTCGCCCAAGGACTTCCGTCACAGCACCCGAAACCCGTTGCCTACCTCGCTGAGATCACCTCAGTGAGTTTCCGCTGGGACTGCCCCGGAGTGTCGGGCGGTCCGACCTCGCACATGCCGCTGGGGTAGTTCCATTGGACCCATTGGGCCAGCTTGGTTTCCGCGACCGACAACTCGGAGTCTGACCGGTAAATGACCCCAAGGTGACCGGCGCGGCGAAGCCACCCGGCGCAGTGAAGCGGAGCCGGGTCCTGTTGTGGTGGTTGACTTGTGGGTTCGGTTCAGGCGGTGGTGGCGGACTCCAGGGTGACGGCGAAGCCCAGCGCGGCGAGCTGGGCGGTGAGGTTGCGGACTTGGCGGCCGGTATTCGCACGCTGGGTGTGGTAGTCGGGTCAGGGGTCGCTGTAGCGCAGGCTCGGGCGGCCCGTCCGAACGCAGCGCGGCGGTGGCGTCGACCATGCCGCTGTCGGTGAGGTGCGCGGTGGGCCGCCGATCTGCCTGCCAGCGGGGCGTACCCCATTGGTCTCTGGTGACCTGGCAGTAGTGGTCGAAACTGGCTGCCCAGGCCCGGTCCTGGAACGGGTCGTCATCAGCGTACCGGGCTGGTGACGCCGATCGGCTTCGCGCACCTGGCCTCAACGACGCCGCCCGAGCGGCTTGGCCAGACCACCGAGATCGGGCGCGAACTCGGTGATGCGGGCGGACCGCTGCTCGTCGGTACCATCGCTGCTGCGGCCTCCCTCGATCTCGGGCTGCTGGGCTTCGCTGTCGTGCTGGCAGTTCTCGCCGTGCCCATCGCCGCGCGCACATCACCGCACAGCGATCGCACTGGCTGACTGCTGCCCGATCGGCCCCGGGCGGGCAAGCGGATCGGTCCACCTGCCGACGTCGCCGAACGAGTATGGCCAAGGTGTCACACCGGGCTGCGCGCCTTCGGTGATCCCATGGTGTCCCGGGCCGACGCTGTGCAGTGTTCGCTTTACAGTTGGCCCAGCAGATGTCGACACTGTCTCGCGACCGAGTTCAGCCACGGGTTCGGCGCCGTGCCGAGCAACCGCGAACTCGTCGAATGGCTCCGCGCGCACAGTGTCGGCCGCGCGCGGCAGGATCGGGGTCGCTTCTACGGCGTGGCCGCGCCGGTGGAGTCCTCCGGTGAGCCCGCGACGCGAACCGTCCTGGGCCAACGACTATATGTCCGCGGCGCTGCGGCCCGAATCAGTCCGCGACCTGGATGCGCTGCTCGGCGAGTATCGGTCGGCGCGGATCAGTGAACGTCCTGGGGGTGGAGTCGGTCGAGGAGGTCGTTGATCGCGGCGACGACGGTTTCGGGCTGGTAGCGGGGTAGGCAGTGGCCGGCGCCCGGGACGAGGAGGTGGCGGGCGCGAGGGTTGGCACTGGTCAGGTGGGCGTGCCAGCCGCTGGCCGCGCGCCGCAGGGGCGCGGCGAAACGGTGGGTGTGCCCTGCTGACAGGACGGTAAGTGGGAGTCCGGTGTTGGGCTCGGTGGAAAGCTCATGCAGTTCCAGGCGGCTGCGCACGAGCCCGCACAGTTCCCGACGGGCTGTTTCGTGGGTCAGCGGCTGACGCATCTCGTGGGCCAGCTGGGCGCGTTCGGCATCGGTGAGGGGGGCTTCGGGGCTGGTACTGCTGCGGGTGATACCGGCCAGGGGCGGCAGCGCGGTCACTGCGTCGATCAGGCCCGCATGGGCGAGGGTCTCCATTGTGCGGTACCACACCGCTGCCATGGGTGCGGCGAGAGTGCCGTAGCGCAGCACCCACGGCTCGGGGATGGGATCGATCAGGACCAGGCCGGCCAGCAGGCAGGGGCGGGCCGCGGCGAGTTGGCGGGCGATGGTGGCGCCCAGGCTGTGCCCGACGACGACGGCCGGACCCCCGCCCGCGCTGTCGATGACGTGGGCGAGGTCCTCGGCCAGGGCGCGCAGCCGACGCGGTCGGGGGTCGGCCGGGCTGGCGCCCAGCCCGGCCCGGTCGTAGGAGATCACGCGGGCACGTCCGGTGGCGGCGGCTTGATGCTGGACGTGGGACCAGCCGACGGAGGAGGCGCCCAGACCCGGTTCGAGGACGACGATCGGCTGCCCGTCGCCCATCGCGGTCACGTGCAGGAGTGGTTCGTTCACCGGGGCACTCCGATGGCCGGTTCGGGGGATTGGGCCCCGCCGCGGGCGGCGGGCGCTGGGTGTTGATGGCTGTGGTGCCGGTAGAGCGATTCGAAGGCGTCCAGGGTGCGGTCCAGGGCGTGGTCGGCCACGATGCGGCGGCTGGCCTCGCCCAGCCGGGTCAGCGTTGCGGGGTCGGTGAGCAGGTCCGTGAGGCAGGCGGCGAGCGCGGGCACGTCGCCGGGCGGGTAGAGCCGGCCGTTGCGGCCGGGGTGGACCAGGTGGGGCAGGGCCATGGCGTCGGCGGCGACGATGGCCGCACCGGCGGCCATCGCCTCCATCGTGGCCAGGCTCTGTAGTTCGGCGACGCCGGGCATGCAGAACACGTCGCACCGACGGTAGGCGTCCAGGAGCGTGTCCTCGTCGACGAAGCCGTAGAAGCGCACCCGCTCGGCGATCCCCAGCTCCGCGGCCAGGTCTTGCCAGGTGCGGCGGCAGGAGCCGTCGCCGATGATCTCCCACCGGACGTCCAGGGCGGCCGGCAGGAGTGCTGCGGCGCGCAGCAGTTCGTCGACTCGTTTCTCCTCGTCCAGGCGCCCGACGAACAGCACCCTGCGGGGTCGGTCGGCCTCCGGATCCCCGGGCCGGCGAGTGGGGCGGGCACCGTAACGGTGCAGGTCGATGCCGCAGGAGATGGCGGTGGCCTCGGGTAGACCGGCGTCGGCCAGCAGTTGCACGGCCCGAGGGGTCGGGGCCGTGACGGCCTGGGCGGCGCCGAACACCCGGCGCAGGTCACGCCAGGCCAGGCGCGCGGCACCGGCCTGCAGCCAGGTGGGGATGCGAGCGTGGCCGAACAGGTTCTCCGGCATGAAGTGGTTGGTGGCCACCAGCGCGACCGGGCGCTGGGCGGCGGCACGCGCCAGTGCCCGGCCTATTAGGAAGTGGGACTGCACGTGCACCACGTCCGGCGCGAGCTGCTCGAGCAGCGCGGACGCTGCCGCAGAGGCTCGCCACGGCGGGCAGATGCGGAAGGTGGGGTGGAACAGGGTGCGCCGGGAAGCCACCCGATGCACCGTGACACCGTCGGCGGTGGTCTCGGTGGCCGAGCACGCCCCGGCGGCCGGGCACAGTACGTGCACCTCATGGCCCCGCCCGGCGAGGCCGGAGGCGAGGCGGGCCGCGAAGTGCGAGGCGCCGTTGATGTCGGGCGGGAAGGTGTCCGCGCCCAGCACGATCCGCAGCCGCGGCGGCACGGGAGGCGCGGACGGCTCGGCGGGGGCGGTGCAGACGGGCGGACTGGGCCGGGTCGAGGTCATGAGGGATTGCTCCTTGGCGGGTACGAACGAATCAGAACGGGAAACTTGCCGGCGGGCGAGTGCGATCACCCCGGCGACAGCGAGGACCGCGCCTGCGCCCAGGCCGATCGCGGCCGGTGCGCTCACGTGCGCACCCTCGCCGAGAAAACCGACGCCGATCCCCACGGCCAGCATCGGGTCCACGACGGTCTGACAGGCCACCACCACCTGCGGTGGCCCGCTGGCGTAGGCGTGCTGCACGCACCAGCCCCCCACCACCGCCGCGGCGCCCACTACCGCGACGGACACCAGGGACAGCCGGTCCAGCCCTCCGGCCTCCACCCGGGCGGCCATCGTGCGCGTGAGCACCGACACCAGCCCGAACGCTGTCCCTGCCGCCGCCGCGAACGCTACGCAGCGTGTCGATCCCCGCGCGAGCGCGCCGACCGTGCCGAAGACGGCCACCGCAATGCCTGCGAGCAGCACGGACCGGACCTCGGCGCCGACCGCTGGGGGCGCGGCGGTCGCCTTAGCGGCGGCCAGGACGACGAACAGGCCGACCCCGACTGTGCTGGCCGCCACCGCCCAGCGGGCCGGACCGGCCAGCCGCACCCGATGCGAGCGGGCGGCCAGCACCGCGGCCAGCGCGATGGCCAGCACCCCGACCGGTTGCACCACAACCAGTGGCGCCAGGCTCAGCGCGCCCACGTGCAACGCCGCCCCCGCCGCGGTCAGACCACAACCGCCCACCCAGCGCGGCGCCCGCAGCATCCGCGCCCACCCTGCCCGGCGCAGCGCTCCCCCGGCCGTGGCGGTGTGCACAGCGGCCTGCTGTAACCAGGCCGCAACCGCGAAGCAGCACGCCCCGGCGGCCGCCAGCAGAACCGCCAGCCCTGTCACCGCGCCGCCGCCCCGCGCCGGCCCCCGATGGAGGGTGAACGCGGCGGTGTCGGGCGGACACGGCCCAGGACCGGGAACACGAGGATCCTGCAGGCGGCGCTGCCGTACCTCGGAGGGTGGCGCCACCCGGTATGCCACGCGCACGAATTGAACAAATCCACCATGTCGCAGAAATCGGAATGGTATGTGCTGGAAAATGATTCAGTTGTCATTGCTCTGGTCCCGTCGTTGTCGTGTGTGGGTCTTCGCTCAGTAGATGCGTGCTCGTCGGTCGGTTCGGTGAGCGCGCCCGATGGCGGTGAATCCGCCACACGACCCCGGCGGCGACAACGACAACGACCACGGCGATGGTCAGTGCGGTGGCGGGCCCTGCGGTGTGGGCGATGGCCGTATACGAGGTGCCGGCCAGGTAGCCGAGCAGCACGTTGCCAGTACCCCAGGCCAGTGCGCCGAGCGCGTTGAATGTCAGGAACCGGCGCCGCGGCATGGCGGCGATGCCGGCCAGGGCGGGCATCATCGTGCGGGCGAAGGTGATCAACCGGGCGAGGAAGACCGCGAGGCCGCCGCGGCGGGACAGCACATCGCGGGCGTGTTCCAGGCGCGCCCGCCGCCGTTCGAACACGGCCAGGTCCATCAGCCGCGGCCCGATGCGCCTGCCGATCTGGTAACCGACGCTATCGCCCGCGATCGCGGCGACCACCACGACCGTCGCGATCACCGCGAGGCTGACGTGGCCGCGGCTGGCGGTGACCCCGCCCAGGATCGCGGCGGTCTCGCCGGGCACCACGAACCCGACCAACGCGGCATCCTCGGCGAACACCAGCAGCCCGACCGCCAGATACACCCACACCGGCGGCACGGTGAGAATCCGCTCGACCAGACCGCTCACCATCGGCGAACTCCCGCGGCCGGCTCGATCACCAATGCCGTTACCGGAGGCCGGGGTCGGCGGGTGCGGCCGAGGGTTCACTGGTCGCGGGGCGAGAGCGGCGGCGCCGCATGAGAACTACCGCTGCGACAACGGCCAGGACGGCGACGATCCCGGCGATGAGATAGGTCGGGCCGTGGAAATCGTCGGCCACCCTCTGCCAGTTCCCGCCGATGCCGTAGCCGACCCCGGCCAGCGCCGCGGTCCAGGGCAGGCAGCCCAGCACGGTGTAGACGCCGAACCGGACCGGCCGCATCGCGGCGAACCCGGCCGGGAGCGAAATGAAGGTCCGGATGACCGGCAGCAGGCGCCCGAAAAACACCGACGCCACACCGTGACGGGTGAACCACTGCTGGGCGCGGTCGATGTCGGCCTCGTCCAGCCACACGTAACGCCCCCACCGCAGCAATACCGCTCGACCGCCGTAGCGGCCCACCGCCCAGGCCAGGTAGCTGCCGGCCACGTTGCCCAGGGTTCCGGCCGCGATCACCGCAACCAGGTTGGGGTGCGCGCCCGCCACGGCGCCGCCGGCCAGGGCACCGCCGAGCAGCATGGTGACCTCGGAGGGAATCGGGATACACGCCGACTCGGCGACCATGAGCACGAAGATCGCGACCAGGCCGGAGCTGGTGATGAACTGCTGCATGAGGTGATCTTTCTGAGCCGGTCCCGCACATCCACGTGGCGTGCGGGGTCGGTCCGGCCGCTATTCTGGAGACACGAACCAACCTACTATTATGGTAATAGTATCTGGTTTCGGTGAAGGACGGAGGCGCTGATGCGGAGACGAGCACGCGGGTCGCTGGAGCAACAGGTACTCGAGACGGTGGCCGCGGCGCCGGCGCCGCAGTCGGTCGCGCAGGTCGCCGCGGCGGTGCCCGGTGACGCCGCCTACACCACGGTGATGACCACCCTGACGCGGCTGTGCGACAAGGGCGCGTTGCACCGCGACAAGCAGGGGCGCGGGTTCGTGTATTCGCTGGCCGCCGACCTACGGTCGGTGGCCGCTGCGCGCACCGCCCGCCAGATGCATCGCTTGCTCGCCGAGCAGGGCGAACGCGCGGACGTACTGGCCCGCTTCGTCGCCGAACTCGAACCCAATGAAGAGCAGATGCTGCTGGAGTTGCTCGCCGACGACGAGCGCGGGCGGACCGTGCGGCCGGGAGACTGAGGATGGACGTCGCCGTGGCGCTCCCGCCGATCCTGGCGGTCATACTCGGCGCCGGTGGCGCCCGGCTCGGCCGCGCGCTGCGACCGTCGCTGGCGGTGCGGCTGCTGCCGGTCGCGGCGGTTCTGGTCGCGGCCGGCAGCGGGTTCTCGCTGACCGTGGTGGCCGCGTTCCTGCTCGCCAGGGTCCGTGAGATCGCCTCGCTCGGGCACTGGTCACCCGCTGCGCTGCCGCGCCCGGCGGACCTGCCGTGGCCGGCCGGAATCCCGGTCGCGGTCGCGGTGGCGCTGCTCTTGGTAGCAGCGATCGTCCATGTGGCCCGGGCCGGGCATCGGCTGTGGATCGCAGACGGCGTGTGCCGGCGCCTCGCACCCACGCTCGGTGACGGGCGCACGGTGGTCGTCGACGACGACGAACCCGACGCCTACGCCGTCGCGGGGCTCACCGGCCGCGTGGTGGTCTCCACCGGCATGCTCGCAGCGCTCGACGAGCCGCAGCGACGAGTGCTGCTCGCGCACGAGGCCGCCCATCTGGCCCACCGCCATCACCTGTGGATCCAGCTCGCCGAGATCGCCGCGGTGGCCAACCCGCTGCTGCGCACCCTGCCCGGCGTCGTCCGTCACGCGGCCGAACGCTGGGCCGACGAGGACGCCGCCGCCCAGGTCGGGGATCGCCGCGTCGCCGCCCGCGCGATCGCCCGCGCCGCCCTCGCCCGCACCGCCGCCCGCCACCCCGACCGCGTCCATGCCGGGGCCGTCCATCCCAGGGCACTGGCGTCGACCGGTGGCGAGGTCACCCACCGGGTCCGGGCACTGCTCGACCCGCCCGCCCTGCGCTGGTCGCCACTGCTGACCGCCGCGGTAGCCGCGCTAATCGCCGCCGCGCTGACTGCCGTGATCGTCACCGAGCACGCCACCGAGGAAACCTTCGAACACGCCCAGGCCGACCGGGCCGCCGCGGCCACGTTCGACCGGCAAGCCGTCCTCGTCCGGCACTCCACGTCGGGAACGCCCCCGCTCCCATTGCTACTATTATATAAGTAGTAGCTCACTGGCCGGGCCTCAGTAACCCACCGGGCCTCAGTAACCCTGAGACCCGGCCAGTGACGGCGTGACTGGATTCACCTGCGCCGAACGGTGGACCGGGACAAGAGAAGCCACTACCTTGTCGAGTCGGTTCGTGACCGGCGTCCGGCACGCGCGGTGGTGACCAATGCCGGTCATGGAAGCCGCCGCCGGCGCGCTCGTCGCGCTCACCCTGGCCCGCGCCGGGCCGTCTGACGGCGTGAGTGAAGCTTCCGGCGGGTTGCGAGCCCTATAGGCGGTGTCGTGAATTGCGATCAACGGAATGACCACGCCCAGGGTGAACACGACCGCTGATGACACGGCGGCCTGCCCGGGATTGGACAACTCGTCAGGGTCCATGCCGAGGTCCGCGAAGTTCCTACTAGCGGGAAGAAGTTCCTACTAGCGGGAATGCGCGCAGGCGGCGCGCTCAGAGAAACTGAGGTCATGGTGCTGCAACTCAAGCTGTTGCGCTGCTTCATCGTTGATGACAGCGCCGCCTTTCTCGACGCTGCGCGCGACCTGCTCGAACGTGAGGGGATCACCGTTGTCGGCGTAGCCTCGACCAGCGCTGAGGCGCTCCAGGGTGTCGAGGAGCTGCGGCCGGACGTGACGTTGGTCGACGTTGATCTCGGTGAGGAGAACGGGTTCGAACTCGCCGAGCACCTGCACCGGAATGGGTGGCCTGCGCCGTCACCGGTGATAATGACCTCTGCCCACGCCGCGCAAGACTTCGCCGACATGATTGCCGCGAGCCCGGCAGTGGGCTTCGTGTCCAAGTTCGCGCTGTCGTCGGGCGCGATCCGTGACCTCGCCGCCTCGGTGTGTGGGCCATCTCGACGCCCCGGTCCGCCGAGATTGATGTGAGCTTGCGTGGTGGCGCAGAAACAGTTACAGCTGCCCGACGCTTCTGGTGCGGAAGTAGGCTTGCGATCACTGCGCGCACGCTTGGTGTCGCTATTGCTGGGCCCCACGGCTCCGCCCCTCGCACCGGGAATCGCGGTCGCCGCCGGTTTCATCGTGGCCGAGACCCTGGTGGTGTACCTGCTCAACACAAGGGTCGCTCCCCACGTCCAGTTCGGACAGGTCTACCTGCTCGGCGTCGTGGTCGTGGCGGCCGGCTGGGGGCTTGGGTTGACGGTGATCACGTCGGTGGCCAGCTCCCTCGCCTTCATCTGTTTCCAGAACTGGCCCGCAGTGAGCTCCCTACCGATCCGGGCGTACGACTGGGTGGTGATCGCGATCTCTCTTGTGGTTGCGCTGTCGGCCCACACCCTCGCGGGTCTGGCCAGGACACGGGCCGCTGATGCAGATCGACGCCGTCGGGAGGCGGAGGAAAGCCGTGACCAGCTCAGGGTGCTCGCCGAGCAACAGGCCGCGTTGCGACGGGTTGCGACGCTGGTCGCGCGCGCGGCCACCTCCTGCGAGGTGTTCCCGGCGGTGGCCGAGGAATTGGCCCGTTGCCTGGGTGTGCACTTCGCCGCCTTGTGGCGCTACCAGCCCGATGGCACAGCCATCGTCGTCGCGGCCCGCGACGAGCCCGGAGTGACGAATATGCCGGTCGGCACCCGGTTCTCCCTCGAGGGTGAGAGCGTTCCGGCGATGGTGCTACGTACCGGACGCCCCGCCCGGGTCGACAGCTACGAGAACGCTGCCGGTTCGACTGCCGTGCGCATCCGTGAGCTCGGTCTCCGTGGGGCAGTCGGAGCGCCGATCGTGGTAAACGGCCGCGTGTGGGGTGCGGCCATCGTCGGCTCGTCACGACCCGAGCCCCTGCCACCCGACACCGAGGCACGCGTCGCGGACTTCACCGATCTCGTCGCGACCGCGATCGCGAACGCCGAGGCCCACGCCGAACTCACCGCGTCCCGCGCCCGGATCGTCGCGGCCGCCGATGACGCCCGGCGCCGCATCGAACGCGATCTGCACGACGGAGCCCAACAGCGGCTGGTCTCACTCGGGCTGGAACTCCGCTCGGCGGAGGCTTCGGTGCCAACCGAACTCGACGCGCTCAGGGGGCAGATTTCTCACATCGTTTCGGGACTGACCGGAGTCTCCGAGGATCTACAAGAGATCTCCCGGGGCATCCATCCGGCGATCCTGTCGAAGGGCCTTGGGCCTGCGCTCAAGACACTCGCCCGCCGCTCCACCGTCCCGGTCGAACTCGATCTTCATGTCGACCGGCGGTTGCCGGAGTCTGCCGAAGTAACCGCGTATTACGTTGCGGCAGAGGCACTCACGAATTCGGCCAAGCACGCACAAGCCTCACAGGTGAACGCACGCGTCGAAGCCGACCGTGCGACGCTTCGTCTCTCGATTCGAGACGATGGCATCGGAGGCGCCGACATCTGCAGAGGGTCGGGGATCGTCGGCCTGATCGACCGCGTCGAGGCACTCGGCGGCCGGATGGAGATCGCGAGTCCTGCCGGCGACGGGACGTCATTGCTCGCGACGATCCCACTCTAGAAGCCCGAGGGCGTGGACTGAACCACAGCCAGTTCGCTTGGCAGAGGCCGGCCGATTCGTGCCCGGGCTGCGGGAGACCATGCCGGGTACGGCTCACGTCGTGCCCAGCACTGTTCGGATATTGCAAAAGCCAGCCACAGTGTCCTGGAGGGACATTGAAGGCGCAACGCGTCGCCGACGTGCCGACGCGCCGCGGCGACGTTCCATCAGACGCGGTGCGCGCCGTAGGCGCTCTTGGGTCTATATAGCTCAATTACTAAGGAGTTCGGAAGTAGGTCGAGTCAGGTGGTGATGTAGGCCAGGTGGGGGTCGCGGAAGAATCCGCGGACGAGGGCGGGTAGTTTCTGCAGTCGGCGCAGGGCGCCGGTGGCCTTGGTTTTCAGGTCGTCTTTGCTGGTGACACCGATTTTGCCGATCCGGTCTGCTTTGACGTTCTTCCATACCCATTCGTCGGGGTCGAGCTCGGGTGAGTAGCCGGGCAGGAAGAACAGCCGTAGCCGGCCTGCGGTGCCGGCGACGAACTGTTTGGTGACGTTGGCGCGGTGGCTGGGGTGGCCGTCGACGATCAGGAACACCGGGCCGTGAGCGTCCTCGAGCAGGCGTTTACAGAAATCGATGAACACGCTCGCGTTGACGGTTCCGTCGTGGAGCATGAACCGCAGCGCGCCTTGCGCCGAGACCGCGGAGAGCATGTTGATCGAGTATCGGGCCCCGGTGTTCGCCACGACCGGTGTCTGCCCGACCGGCCCCCCAGGTGGTGCCCGCGTGGTAGTCCGAACGGATCCCGGCCTCGTCGGCGAAATAGACTGTCGCACCGGCCTTTTTGGCTTCGGCGCGGATCGCGGGGAACTGCTCGGTTTTCCAGGCTTCCACAGCGTCGGGGTCCTGCTGGTAGGCGCGGTGCAGCGGGCGCTGCGGTGACAGACCCATCGTGCGCAGCAGCCGGCCCACGCTGACCACACTCAGGCGCACACCGAACTCGCGGCGGATCACCTCACGCACCATTTCCCTTGTCCACAAAGCGAAACGACAACTGGCGCGGATCGACACCGACGATGAATCCGTACAGCTTCGAGATCTGCGTGGCGTCCAGTCGCGGCGGGCGGCCCGGCACCGCTTTGGCCTTCAATGCATCCTTGCCACCCTCGCGCGCCTTGGCCAGCCACCCGTAGACGGTGTTCTTGTGAAACCCCATGGTCACGGCCACTTCTTCGGGGTGCGCGCCCGCCGCGACCTGCTCGATCGCACGCATCCGCAGAACTTCGAGGGTCTTGTGATCCAACTTCCGGCCGTCGTTCTCGCGCACCACGGAATTCTCCCAGGATGCCGCGAGAATCCGGGGAATTCACCCGGCGAATCTCGACCTACTTACGCACTCCTTAGTAACCGACGACGAACAGCGACGAGTCCGAGACCTGACCGCAAGTGCCCAGTGGCGCAGCGCAGTCGACGCCGAAGACCAGCTGACGGAACGGGGAACCCTGCCGATCCCCGTCAAAGACCTGCGGGCAGCCGAGCAGTACGTGAGCGCGGAACTCATGGCCGTGTTCGAGGCACATGGACGATACGCCGTTAGGTTGTCCGCCGACACCGCTCATCGGACACTGAACCGGTCGATCGCGGCGGGGTCGGCTGTGGCAGTCTTCGCCGCCGGCGCGTTCCTGCTTGCGCTGTTGCTCGCGAATGGTCTCATTCGGCGCTTGCGCTCGCTGCGGTCGAGAAGTATGGAGCTGGCGAATGAAACTTTGCCGTCGATCATCCGACGCCTGCACGATGGGGAGGAGATCGACCTGGAATCCGAAGCGGCGGTGGTCGACAGCGGATCCGACGAGATCGGACAGGTAGCGGAGGCGTTCACCACAGCCCAACGTACCGCGATGGCTACCGCTGCGACCGAGGCGCGAACCAGAGCCGGGTTCAACAAGGTCTTCCTCGACATCGCCTACCGCAGCCAGGTCATCGTGCGCCGGCAGATGGACGTCCTCGACATCGCCGAGGCCAAGCAGAACGATCCAGAGCATCTCGAACTGCTGTTCCGGCTCGACAATTTGGCGACCCGGGCACGCCGAAATGCCGAGAACCTGTTGATACTCGGCGGGGCGCAGCCCGGCCGCCGCTGGCGAGAACCCGTACCGCTGGAACAGATCGTCCGCAGCGCGGCCTCCGAGACGCAGGAATTCGCCCGCGTGAACGCAATCCGCTTACCCGAGGCCAGTGTCCTCGGGAGCGCGGTCGCCGACCTCATTCATCTACTGGCCGAGTTGATCGACAACGCGACGGCGTTCTCACCGCCCCAGGCTCCGGTGGCCGTGCACGGAAACTTCGTGGGCCGGGGCGTCGTGCTCGAAGTTGAGGGCGGGACAACGGCACCTAGGTTTGTTCGTGGTCGGCCAACTGGCGCGGCGCCATGCGATCGTGGTCAGCCTGCAGGAGTCGGCCTACTGCGGTATCAAGGCAATTGTGCTGATCCCCAACGGACTACTGGACCCCGGCACGCTCGCGGAGGAGGTCGATCAGGCGATCGTAGTGCGGGCCGAAACGCACGCCATGGCGACACCAGTACGGTCTGTGAGCGACCCGGTTCCCCGACTAGGCACGGCCTGTTGCGAGTGCCTGTTCGAGGACGTGTGCGACCCGTAGAACGGTGGCGTCAGCCAGGCGTCTGCCGACGATCTGCAGGCCGACCGGCAGGCCGTCGCCCGTCAGTCCGACCGGTACGCTCGCCGCGGGTTGTCCAGTGAGGTTGAAGAGGAACGCGAACGGCGACCAGTCGCGGCCCGGTCCGTGCTCGGGCCATCGCAGGCCCGTCGGGAACGCCGTGGTCGCGGTGGTCGGGGTGATGAGCAGATCCCAGTCGGCCATGAAGCTCCGGATCGCGTCGTAGAGCACCTGCCGCCGGGTCGCGGCCCAAGTGAACGTCTCCGCCGTCCAGTCCCCTCGCACGAGCTCTCGGAGGTCTTCCGAGACTTCGTGGTGCTCGGCCAGCTCCCGCAGAGCCACCAGGTCGGAGTCCCGGGCGACAGTGGCGGCGAACACCGTACGCAGTTCGCGCAGGTCTCCGACGGGCGGATCGATGTCCACGACCTCGCAGCCGAGCCCGGCGCCGCCGAGTGCCTCGACCGCCTGTGTCGTCAGTTCGAGCACTTCGGGGTCAACATCGGCCTGACCGAGGCGCGGGCTCCAGGCGATTCTCAGCCCGCTCACGCCTTCGTCGAGGGTCGCCCGCAGCCCACCCATGGCGGTCGGTATCGAATGCCGGTCCCGCTGGTCGAATCCTGCGATCGCCTCCAGCATCAGTGCGGCGTCCTCCACCGTGCGGGTTATCGGCCCTATGGATTCCAGCGTCTCCCAGCTCCCCAGCCCTGCTCGCGTCGGCAGTCGGCATGACGGATACAAGGGCACTACTCCGAAGGTTGGTTTCAGGGTGAAGACTCCGCACAGCGCTGCGGGCACCCGCAGCGAACCGCCACCGTCGTTGCCCAGGCTGAGCGATCCCATCCTGGCGGCCACGGCCGCTGCCGAACCGCCCGAAGACCCCCCGGCGGTACGATCCGGCCGCCGCGGATTGCGGGTCGGCCCGAACAGCACATTGTCGGTCACGACACCGTACCCGAGCTCTCGGGTGTTGGTCTTCCCGAGCAGGAGCGCGCCCGCCGCGCGCATCCGCTCCACGGAGACGTCGTCCTGGTCGGGAATCCAGTGCGCGTAGGCGCTGCTGCCCAAGGTGGTACGCACCCCCGCGGTCGGGATGAGGTCCTTCACGGAGAAGGGAACTCCGTGCAGCGGCCCGGTCGCCTCGCCTGCCGCCAGCGCCTCGTCGGCCGCCAGCGCATCCTGCAGCGCCCGCTCGTTGAGCGTGCAGAATGCGTTGACCTCTAGGTCGGCCTCTTCGATACGGCCCAGCACCGATCGCATCAGTTCTTCGGCCGAGAACTCGCCTCCGCGGATACCCCGCGCCTGATCGACGGCGGTAAGCTCCCACAGCTCCGTCACTGCATCAGCCCAGTGATCTCCCGGCGTTGGTAGCGCCCGAAGCCCGGCTGCTGCTTGAGTTCGCCGTCCTCCAGCACGATCTGGCCGCGCACCGTGGACAGGACCGGCCACCCGGTGACCGCGCGACCCTCGTACAGGCTGTATGTGGCCGTCGAGTGCTGGGTCGCGGCACTGATCACTTCCCGGCGCTCGGGATCGACCAGTACGAGATCGGCGTCCGAGCCGGGTGCGATAACACCTTTCTTCGGGTACAGCCCGTAGATCCGCGCCGGGTTGGTACTGAGGATCTCGGCCAGCAGCGACACGTCCTCGCCGCGCTGGACCACCAGTTGATCGAAGATCACCGGCAGCATGGTCTCCGTTCCGGGAGCGCCGTAGGGTTCGGCGAATATGTCGTCGACCTGGCCCATATGCTCACGCACCCGTGGCGCGTGGTCGCTGGCCACTACCGACAGCGTGCCCGTCCGCAGCGCATCCCACAGCTGTTCCCGGTCGCTGTCGGTGCGCAGTGGAGGCCCGACCTTCGCCTGTGCGCCCACGTTCAGCAGATCATTGTTGGTCAGGCTCAGGTACTTCGGGCAGGTCTCACCGAACACCCGCTGGCCGGCCGCTGCCGCCTCGCGCAGCAGCTCCACGCCACCCGCGGTCGTCATATGCAGGATGTAGAGCGGGCAGTCGGTCGCCCGCGCGTAGGCCAGTGCCTTGTACACGCCCAGATCCTCGGCGTAGTCCGGATGCGTCCAGGCGAAATCCTCGAGCCGGGTGCGCCCGGTCGACTGTGCGTATTCGACCAGGTGGCTGAGGATCTCACCGTCCTCGGCATGGACCATGGCCAGGCCGCCGTTCTCGGCCACTATGCGCAGGTTCCGCAGCAGGGTCGCGTCCGGGGTCATGATCCCGGTGTCCTTGTAGGACATGAAGAACTTGATCGACGGGCTGCCGAGCTCGATCACCTTGGGCACTTCGGTGGCCGCGTCATGCTCGGGACGCATGATGGTGTGCAGGCCGAAGTCGATCGGAGAGGTGCGTTCCCCCTCCTCGATGAAGTGCTCGATCGCGGCCGAGGGGGCCATCTCGACGGTCGCCCTGATCTGGGTGATCGCGGTGGTGACGCCGCCGTAGGCAGCCGAGCGATGGGAGTCGCCGATGTCATCCGCGTGATCGGTCCAGGTCTGGCAGTGGACATGGGCGTCGATCACACCGGGAAGGACGAACTTTCCGGTGGCATCGACGACGCGTCCGGTGACGTCGGAGGGCAGGACCGGGGTGCCGACGGACACGATGGTGCCGTCCTTGATTGCGACATCGGTCTGCTGGACGCCGTCAGGGGTGACGACGGATCCGCCGATGATGGCCATGTCGTACATGGGAGAGCCTTTCATCGAGTGGGGAGCACGGGGTGGCGGGTGTGCCACTCCGTGGTGGCCTCGTAGGCGCCGGCCACGAAGAACAGCGTTGTCTCCGCGTGCGGCGGTCCAGCCAGTTGCATACCGATCGGCAGACCGCCCGCGGTGGTACCGCAAGGGACGGACAGCGCGGGCAGGCCCAGCGAACTGAGCGGTGCCAGATAGCGGGTGTACACCGTGTGGATGGGTTCCGGGCCACGCGAACTCGTGGTGGCCGTGGACGTGCCGATGGGCGCCGCGGGCACCGGGACCGTCGGCGTCACGATCATGTCGACGTCACGCCACACCTCGGAGAATTCCCTGCACAACAGGGTGCGGATTCGGGACGCCTTGAGGTACTCACCAGCGAGCATGGCTCGTCCCGCCTCCTCTCGGTCACGGATGTTGGCGCCGTACTCGCCGGCCTGATGCAGCAGGAACGGCTCGTGGGACGCCGAGGCCTCGGAGAACGCGATGGCCCGGTGCATCCGCAGGATGTCTCGCGCGGACGGCACATTTACCTCACGTATTATCGCGCCGAGGCCGGTGAAGTGCTCGAGCGCGCGTTCGAACGCGTCCCGGACCTCCGGATCGAGCCCCATATCCAGCCAGGACGTCGGGATCCCCAACGTCATATGGAGTCCGGGAGCCCGTTCCGCCGCCAGCGCCGCACTCTCGCAGCTGCCGCGCTTACCCCACGGTGTCCTCGGGGACAGCAGCTGATCGGCGATGCCGGCGACTCCCCGCACCCGCTGCGCGATCACACCGAGCGAGTCCAGTGTCCAGGTCAGCGGGAGCACGCCGCGCCTGCTCACCGCACCGTAGGTGGGCTTGAGCGCGACGACCCCGCAATGCGCGGCGGGTACCCGGATCGACCCGCCGGGGTCCGGGCCGAGCGCCGCGGACACCAGTCCAGCGGCCACTGCGGCACCCGCGCCGCCGCACGCCCCACCAGACATCCGGGTCACATCCCAGGGGTTACGAGTCCACCCGAACCGGGCATTCTCGCCCGTCGTGCCAGCCGCGAACTCCTGCACATTCAGCTTGCCCGCCATGACCGCGCCCGCGCCCGACAGGGTGCTCCAGCATTCGGCGTCGGTATCGGCGATCCGGTCGCCCAGGATCGTGGATCCGCCCGTGGTGGGCAGCCCGGCGACATCGATCAGGTCGCTCAGCCCGACCGGTACCCCGGCCAACGCCCCGGTCCGACCTGTCTCATCGAGCGTGACGTTCTCATCGAGCGTGACATTGATGAACGCGTTGAGTTCGGGCTGCCAGTCGCTGATGCGCTGGGCATGCAGCGCTGCCACGTCCGCCGCAGTGAGTTCCCCCGCCCGCACCAGGCGGGCGACGTCCGTCGCCGGTGCCCAGGGCAGCTCACTCGCATCGGGCACTGGGGCGGCGGCGGGCTCGGCTCCGGCCAGCT
Organism: Nocardia sp. GP40; assembly: GCF_050434125.1. Classification (NCBI taxonomy): domain Bacteria; kingdom Bacillati; phylum Actinomycetota; class Actinomycetes; order Mycobacteriales; family Nocardiaceae; genus Nocardia; species Nocardia sp. GP40. The sequence goes on from NZ_JBNPVW010000006.1 coordinate 534,246, forward strand.
CCACCGGCGGCGGCAGATAGGACGAGGCAGCCGCCGGATCGAACGTGAAAACCGGGAACGTGGGGTCCAGCTCACGTGCGTCCACCGAGTCCAGGTAGGCGGAGACGTCGTCGAGCATGTTGCCGGCGCGGGTGAGGATGTCCTCCTGCAGATCAGGTTGGATCAGGCGGAGAAGGTCGGACCGAGATTTCATTGTTCGTGTACCGCCATTCAGATCTAGTGGCCAGAGAGGGACAGCGGATTCGACGCGGCTCCCTCATTGCCGAATACCGACTCCGGCTCGTCCTCCGAGACATGGCCCACTGGTTCCCACTTGATCACGGCGAGCGCGATCAGACCGAGCACCGGGGCGATCAACAGGAACAGCATCGCGTGGTAGAGCCCGAAGCTGGCGAGCAGGACCGGGACTCCGTAGAGCGCGATCAGACTGCCGGTGCGGTTGCTGGCCTGGGACAGTCCGGCGCCGACGCCGCGGATCCGGGTCGGGTAGGACAGCGCGGACATCGACTGGGCGGTGGAACCGGGACCGAACGTGTGCGCAGCGATGAACAAGACCAACAGCAGCACTCCGAGAATCGGCGGGATCGCATGACCCACGACGCCGAGCAAGATGAGCACGACCGCGACGCCGGAGAATCCGATGATGGTCAGCTTGCGCAGTCCGAGCCGGTTCGCGAACGACGCTGCCAGCACGGCAGCGACCAGCCCACAGGCGTTGGCGAACACCGATGCCCACAGCGAAGTGGTGAAACTGCTGCGGAAGAACGAGAAGACGATCAGGGGCATGTAGAAGCCGACCGAGGAGAACTGGATGCTCTGCGCGGCACTGATGATCGAGATCAGGATCGTGCGCTTGCGGAACTCGCCGGCGAAGAGCTGACCGAAGGGACGGAATGGATTCTTCGGCGCGGCCTGTAGTGGCGCGGCTACCGCGTCCGGCGCCAGCTCGAACGGCCTGCCGTGGGTGCTGCTGAGAAGTCGCGCGGCTTCGGCGAGGTCACCCCTGGTCGCAGCCCACATCGGACTCTCCGCCATGTATTTGAAGCGCAGCAGCAGAATCACCACGGCAGGCACAGCGCCGAGGCCGACCTCCCAGCGCCACACGCTATGTCCCGCGCCGAGTGAGTTGAGTAACAGGGCGACGAGCAGTCCGAATACGGTCGCCGCCGACCACAGCGCCGCCGCTGACTCCGCCCACTTGGCCTTCTTCCTCATTGCCATGAACTCGACCAGGAACGCCATCGCGACCGGCACGTCGAGGCCGACACCTATGCCGATCAACAGGCGGAGCACGATGAGGGACCCGTAATTGGGGGCGAACGCCGCACCGATCGTCGCCACCACGAACAGCAGCAGGTTCACGATGAACATGCGGAGCCGGCCGAACCGGTCCACGAAGTAGCCGCCGGAGAGCGCCCCGACTATGGCGCCGAAGGCCATGGTCGCGGTGACCAGACCGAGTTGGCTCGCAGTGAGGGCGAACTCCTGTTTCATCTGCACTGAACCCGCACTGAGGCTGGTGAAGTCGTATGCGTCGAGGAAGAACCCGCCCAGGGCAATGAAACCGATCATGCGGCTGCGCGGAGGATCAGCGCTCTCATTGATCGCGCGGACGACGTCGTCCTTGGTTCTGATCAGGATGGGGGAAGAGCCCATCTGTTCCTCCTGTCGAGGGTGTCTTGCCGCCTCCACCGGTGACGACTTTCGCTTTTCAGTATCAAACGGTGTTCCAACACATACGTCCAGCCCATGTTTTCCGATGCAACCTATAGTGTGTGCCTATGAGTATGGATTTGCGCTCGCTGGAATACTTCGTTGCCGCGGTCGACTGCGGCGGTTTCACGAAGGCGGCCGCCCGCTTGCACGTGAGCCAGCCGTCGCTGTCCGAAGGCGTACGCAAACTGGAGCGGGAGTGCGGCTCCCCACTCTTCCACCGGGTCGGCCGGGGGGTCGTGGTCTCCGAGGCGGGTGCCGTGCTGCTCACGTACGCGCGACGTGCACTCAAGGACGTGGAAGAAGCGCGGCTGTCGATGATCGCACTGAAAGGTTTCCGCGGTGGGCGGGTCACCGTCAGCGCTCCACCCTCATTGAGCGTGGAACCGCTGGCTCGGATCGTCGGGGTCTTCCGCCGTAGGTATCCCGATGTAACCATCTCGATGGTGCCCACGGAGGAAGGCGCCCTCGCCGCGGCGGCGGTGGTCGACGCCAAATGCGAGGTCGGGCTGACCGACCGCCCAGTGTCGGGGGAACTACGGCAGCACCCCATCGGCCACAACGAGATCGTCGCTGTGCTCCCGCCCGGAAACCCGCTGACGGGCCAGGGGCCGGTCAGCCTGGAGCAACTGGTGGACATCCCGTTCATCAGCAGTGCTGTAGGTACCCGGGCGCGTATCCTGCTCGACGAGGCGAAGGAACGTGGCATCGCGTTGCGCACGGTGCTGGAGACACCTCACCGCGAGGCGATTGTGCCGATGATTTTTGAGGGCGTGGGCGCGGCCTTTCTGCCCTGGACGGTGTCGAGGGAAGCCGAGCGCAGGGGTGCCGTAGTGCTGTCCCTGCTTCCCCGGGTGACCTACGACCTGCTTATCATCCATAGGGACCAGCCCTTGACCGTCGCGGCCCAGGCCTTCCTGTCGACCGCGCTGGCCTCACGCATCGCATTTGACCAAGGCCCCTACGCAAACCTTGACCATCCGTGACTTCAACGCCCTGAACACGATTTCTGCACCGATGCACCTCGACGTCGTCGAGTCGGTCGACGACTTCGACGGCAAGTCCCCAGCCGGTGAGACAGTGCATTTCGGTATCGACGGCGTGATGTACGAGATCGATCTGTCGGCGAAGAAGGAGGTTCACCCAAGGCCGGGTAGTTAGTGTTTTCGCTTGTCATGCAAGGGTTTCGGGTGACCAGGCGGTGGCGCTGTAGAGGCCTGGGCCGAGTT